>JACRHC010000048.1 GCA_016217675.1 Nitrospirota bacterium | reverse complement strand
GGAGCTGCAGGCTGTTGATTATCCGTTATTGGAGCCGACCATCCCGCCTTATGAGCCGAGGGGGTGTCAAAGGGGTATTTCGGCTTCGTGGTATGTATATAGCCCTGTGAGGGTTAAATATCCATATGTAAGAGGAACCCTAATTGAGGCGTGGAGAGAGGCAAAGATAAAGCACTCTGACCCTGTTGACGCATGGGCAAGCATAGTGGAAAACCCGGAGCTTTCAAAAAAGATTAAATGGTCAAGGGGAAAGGGCGGCTTCAGGAGATTTGACTGGGATACAGCCGGCGAGATAATAACCGCTGCGCAGATGTATACAATTAAGAAGTACGGTCCGGACAGGAATATCAGCTTCTCGCCGATTCCAGCCATGTCGCAGATAAGCTATGCTGCAGGCGCAAGATACCATCAGTTAATTGGCGGCGTTAGCATGAGTTTTTATGATTATTACACAGATTTGCCGAATGCCCATCCTCAGGTATGGGGTGAACAGACCGATGTGGCAGAGAGCGCAGACTGGTATCACACAGCATATTGTGTTATCACTGGGGCAACCCCAAACAGGACAAGGACAGCAGACTGCCACTTTATAGCAGAGCTTCGCACAGGCGGGGCAAAGTGCGTGGTTATGACACCAGATTATTCCGAGGCAACAAAATACGCTGATATGTGGGTTCCTGTAAAGCCGGGCTCTGACGGCGCTATCTGGATGGCAATAAACCATGTAATCTGCAAGGAGTTCTATGCAGACAGAGAGGTTCCATACTTTGTTGACTATGCAAAGAGCTACACAGACCTGCCGCACCTGATAAAGCTTAAGAAGACCA
The DNA here is from genome assembly GCA_016217675.1 of Nitrospirota bacterium. Classification (GTDB taxonomy): domain Bacteria; phylum Nitrospirota; class Thermodesulfovibrionia; order Thermodesulfovibrionales; family UBA6898; genus UBA6898. Next base: position 1,954 of record JACRHC010000048.1, on the reverse strand, counting down.
AGAACGGATATGAGATGGGCAGATTTTTAAGGGCAATGGATCTGAAAGAATATGCAGATACAGACAATCCAGAGTGGAAGTTTGCAATGTGGGATAGCAAGGCAAACAAGCCGCGGATTGTCTACGGCGGTATGGGCTTTAGATATCCAAAGAAAAAGGAGAGCGAGAGCAAGTGGAACACCCTGCTAAAAGATGAGAAGACAGGCGAGCAGATAGATCCTTCGCTTACACTCTTAGGCGGCAAGAAAAATGAGGTCTTGGAGTGCGCCTTCTATGAGCTTGACACAGGCGAGGTTTACAAGAGAGAGGTTCCAGTAAGATATATAGATACAGTAACAGAAGGAAAGATACCTGTAACCACTGTATTTGATATGCAGATGTCCCACTTAGGTGTGCAACGTGCAGGACTTTCCGGCGACTTCTCCAAGAGCTATGACGATGACAAGGGTTTTTCACCTGCATGGCAGGAGAAGTATACAGGCATCGGCCGCGCAACAATCATACAGATAGCAAGGGAGTTTGCCTCTACTGCTGAGGTTACAAAGGGCAGGTGTATGGTAATAAGCGGCTCAAGCAGCAATCACTATTACCACTCTGACCTTATCTACAGGTCATTTATAGGCGCATTGATGCTCTGCGGCTGCGTCGGCAGGAACGGCGGAGGGCAGAATCACTATGTTGGACAGGAGAGGCTGGCGCCGTTTGATTCATGGGGGCAGATTGCCCTTGGCGCTGACTGGTCAAGGCCGCCGCGGCTCCAGAATACGCCGAGCTACTGGTACATACATACACAGATGTTCAAGTATGACGACAAGATAACTGAATATCACAAGGTGCCGGACGCTGATGCTATTACTTATGCGCATTGCGCTGACTGGCAGGTCAGGGCTGTTCGGCTGGGCGGACTTCCATGGTACCCGCAGTGGAATAAGAGCCCTATTGTTGTGGCAGAGGAGGCGCAGAAAGCTGGCGCCAAAACAGATGCGGATATAGTGAACTATACAGTAAAGCAGATTAAAAACGGCGGCCTCCAGTTTGCTGTTGAGGACCCTGATGCGCCTGAAAACTGGCCGAGGGTCTGGATGATATGGCGCGGCAATGCACTCGGCTCTTCTGCAAGGGGGCAGGAATACTTTTTAAAGTACCTCCTCGGCACCCACCATAATATGGACTGTGAAGAGGTTGCAAAGCCGCATATCAAGGATATGAAATATAGAGAATCGCCATTAGGCAAGCTTGATCTAATTGTTGATCTGAATATGCGTATGAATACAACGCCGATATACAGCGACATAGTGCTTCCTGCTGCCCACTGGTATGAGAAGGAGGATATCAATACCACGGATATGCATTCCTACATTCATCCTATGGGTGCGGCTGTGCCGCCCAACTGGGAGTCAAAGAGCGACTGGGATGCATTCAAGTTCATTGCAAAGAAGTTCTCAGAGCTTGCAACAAAGCATTTCCCCAAGCCGCATAAAGAAGTGGTGATGTCGCCGCTTATGCATGATACGCCAGGCGAGATTACACAGCCAGCAATACCTGATGTCAAGGATTGGAAGAAGGGAGATTGCGAGCTTATCCCGGGTGTAACAGGGCCGAATATTACGATTGCAACAAGGGATTACACGAATGTTTATAACAGATACACCTCCCTTGGGCCATTGATGAAGACTAAATATGGTTTTCATAACATCTTGGTCAGCGGCAAGCCGTTCTATGATGAATACATCAACGATGCCCATACCCAGACAGTGGAGTGGAATGGCGAGAAGTATATATCTCTTAAGGAGGCAAAAGAGGCATGCAATGTGGTTATGCACTTCTCCAGCCTGACAAACGGAGAGAATAACTACCAGCAGTGGCTGATAGAGGAGCACCACACAGGACTCCACGGCGAGCAGTATAAAGAGGCAAAGGAGTCGGTTAAGAAGATATTTGGCCATGACCCATC
>JACRHC010000045.1 GCA_016217675.1 Nitrospirota bacterium | reverse complement strand
ATATGCACCTTTGTTATTAATGGCAGTGTCGCCACATAGGCCGGTTTTGGGCTTAAACTGAATATTGACCATATCCACGGCACTGCTGATGCCGCATACCAGTTTGAGCCCCATCTGTACATTGATGCATTTAAAATACCGGTAACAACCTGAATAAGCAGCACGATAAGAAGCAGCACATCCCATGAGGTCGTTACAGCCTTTGCCCTGCTGTCTGTAAGCCTTCTGTAAATAAGCGCAAGAAGACCGAAGAGCGCCAGAATCCCAAGTGCAAGTCCGCTAATCTCAAGGACATAAAGCCTGACCGGCACGCTGTTCCATGCAAGCACGCTCTGCGGTATTATTATGCCAATTAGATGCCCAAGCAGGACGAGTATTATCCCATAGTGCCATGGGAATGACCCATAAAAGAGGGTTGCATTCTCAAGAAACTGCGAGGACTGGCTTGACCATGAATATCTATTTGCAGCATACCTGTAGATTACACCAACTATTGCAATCATTATAAAAAGATATGGCGCATTGCCGAATAATAAGCTATTTATATCCATAATTATTTAACCTCCTTTACATCCCTGTCTATTATTTTATATATGGCGCCTACAAGGTGCCTGTAAGCGTTCTTCTGTGTCTGAAAATTCCTGTTGAGTTTCTCCATTGCCACAACCACAAAGCTTTTCATAAAATCCCTTCTCAGATCCTCGCCCTCAATGAAACCAATAAACCGCAGGAGCACGGTGAGATGATCAGGGAGTTCCCCTTTGGCAATCTCCTCAAAGGGGAACCCGTTGTCCCTGTACATTGCCTTGATTGTTACCAGGTTCCTTGCCCTCTTAAACCCATCCTGACCTGCATGGAGATAATACCCCATGTCCAGAGTAGTATCAGAAACAAGCTCAAAGGTATAAGAATACAGCTCCTGAAGCGTGTCAATGGAAAGCCTGTCAAGGTCGTTTCTGAAGGACATAAGCTCCTTCACTACATCCTCTGGGTAATGGCTGTCATTGATAGCCACTATGCACTCATCAACCTTTGGTCTGATATCCTCCCTCGGAAACTCCAAGAGATCAGCAAAGTGTGTATATATGTTCTTCCCCACAAGTGTCTGCATCTCTTTCCCTCCTGTCAATCCTTGCTTCACCCCCTCCCTAACCCTCCCCCATCAAGGGGGAGGGGATGTTTTGGAATTACCACTCCCCTGTCACAATGAAGGGGATGTTTTGGGGATTACCACTGCCTCCCGATAGTTTCCTTCTTCTTTGTTCCAAAACCTATCGTTCCTCTCTTCTCATACATGAGCCTTGGGTCCATTGTGCTCTTGGCCTCGCGATGCGTCTCTGGAATTATAAATCTCTCTTTATGTGTAGCAAGAGAGTTCAACCTGTAAATATCCTCTGCATCCTGCGCAGTAAGGCCTGATGAAGAAAGGGCTGATTTAACTGCTCCCTCACCCACATCGCCTACGCGCTTCTGCCTCCAGTATATCCTTACAGCCATCTGTTTCTTAAGGGACTCTATTATCAGGCTCTCATTGCCGCCGCTCATCAGATTTGCGAGAAATTTCACAGGTATCCTCATTTTGTCTATCTCATTGAAGAAGTCATCTGTCTCTGGATCAAAGAGCCCTCCCCTGTCAGCCTTAGCCTGATGAAGGATGGGCGATAGAGGCGGCACATAGAAATTCATCGGAAGCGTCCTGAATTCAGGGTGATGCGGCATGGATATCCTCCACTTTTTAAATAGATTGTAAGCAGGTGAATCCTGCGCCGCAGCGATCCAGTTATCCTCAATGCCGGCCTTTCTTGCAGCCTCTATAACATTAGGATCAGAGGGATCTAAAATAATATCCCTCATGCCATCAACTAATTTATCGTCTGGAAGCTTTGCAATCTCTTCTATCCTTTCTGCATCATACAGCAGGGCTCCTACAGTCCTGATTCTTCCGACACAGGCATGGGCGCAGGCATTAGGCTGGCCTGTCTCTGTCCTCGGATAGCAGAAGATGCACTTTTCAGACTTGCCTGTTGCCCAGTTATAAAATGGCTTCTTATATGGGCATGCGCTTACACAGAACCTCCATGCGCGGCAGGTATCCTGATCAATAAGGACAATGCCATCCTCCCCCCTTTTATATAGGGCGCCTGACGGGCATGATGCCACACAGGCAGGATTGAGGCAGTGATTGCATATCCGAGGGACATAAAAATAAAAGAGCTTATGAAATTTTGTAAGCATCTCCTTCTGTGAATCTGAAAGCCCTTTCAGGTTCGGGTCGTTTGAGCCATAAAGGGGTGAGCCGCCAAAGTCATCGTCCCAGTTGGGACCCAAGGCGATCTTCTCCATAAACTCACCTGTAATGAGTGACTTTGGCCGCGCTACCGGCTGGTCGTCTCCAGCCGGGGCATTAAACAGATTCTGATAATCATAGGTAAACGGCTCATAGTAGTCGTCTATTGTAGGCAGGTTCGGCTGGAAAAAGATGCTTGCCAATGTCCTGAGCTTGTTGCCCTTGATGAGCTTTAGCCGGAGGTTCCCATTGTTAACCTCCCATCCCCCCCTGTACCTCTCCTGATCCTCCCAAGTAAGCGGAAATCCTGCACCCGGTTTTGTCTCCACATTATTCCACCACATATATTCTGCGCCCTGGCGAGTTGTCCAGATGTTCTTGCAGGATATACTGCAGGTATGGCATCCAATACACTTGTCAAGGTTAAAACTCATTGATAATTGTGCTCTTATATCCATCCCGTTAGACCTCCTTTTAAATTTATACGATAGGCGGGACTTTCCAGTCCCGCCATATCTTGCATTACCATTCCACCTGCTGATTTTTCATCTTTCTGAGCAAGATTGTTGTATCCCTGATAATAGGTATCGGCCCCCATGAATTAAATCCATAGGAGAACTGTCCATAACCAGCCACGCTCAGTGTTGGAAGCTTTAGCCTCTGCCTCGGAAGGCTGTTGTGATACCCGCCCCTGATCTTGTTTCTTATCTGGGACTTCGGGACATTTATCGTCCTCTCCTGCGAGTGATAGGCAAAGCATGTTCCTGACGGTATTCTCGCGCTTACAACTGCACGGGCGCAATATACACCGTTGTCATTGTATGCCTCTACCCAGTCATTATCCAGAATACCAGCGCTCTCTGCATCCCTGTCATTAACCCATATTACATTGCCGCCTCGTGACAATGTCAGCATCCTCAGATTGTCATAATGGGTGGAGTGTATCTGCCACTTTCCATGCGGTGTGATATAGTTAAGGTGCAGCGCCCCGGACTTATCGCTCCTCTTGAGCTCATTCATCTTGTTTGGATCCAGCTTGTATTTATGGGTACATAACGCCTCTCCAAACTGAAGATAGGTTGGATGGTCAAGATAGAAGTGCTGTCTGCCTGTCAGGGTCCTCCATGGTAGTCTGAAATCTATCTGGTTGGTATATCCTGTGTATGACCTCCCGTTCCTTGTGTCACCTGCCCACAGCGGGCTGTTAAGCCATCTTTTTGGCTGCGCAACAATGTCGTCATAGCTCGTGCGGTAGTTCCTGTCAGGCCCTGCTACCTCATCGGCGATGCCGTGGTATTCTACCATAGCCGCCTCCATAGCCTTTGGCGTCAGATCCACATGTTTTAGTGTCCAGACCCTTGACGGGTCGTGGCCGAATATCTTCTTAACTGACTCCTTCGCCTCTTTATACTGCTCGCCGTGGAGTCCTGTGTGATGCTCCTCTATCAGCCACTGCTGGTAGTTATTCTCTCCGTTTGTCAGGCTGGAGAAGAAGATAACCGCATTACATGCCTCCTTAGCCTCCTTAAGGGATATATACTTCTCGCCATTCCACTCCACTGTCGGTGTATGGGCATCGTTGATGTATTCATCATAGAACGGCTTGCCGCTGACCAGGATGTTATGAAAACCGTATTTAGTCTTTATTAGCGGCCCTAAGGAGATATAGCGGTTATAAACATTCGTATAATCTCTGGTTGCAACCGTTATATTTGGCATGGTTACGCCGGGTATTGCCTCGCACTCCCCCTTTTTCCAGTCCTGAACATCAGGTATAGCAGGCTGGGTCATCTCACCAGGTGAATCGTGCATAAGAGGTGACATTACTACATCCTTCACAGGCTTCGGGAGATGCTTTGCTGCAAGCTCAGAGAACTTCTTTGCAAGGAACTTGTAGGCATCCCAGTCGCTCTTTGCCTCCCAGTTGGGCGGCACAGCAGCGCCCATAGGGTGAATGTAGGAGTGCATGTCAGTGGTGTTGATATCCTCCTTCTCATACCAGTGAGCAGCCGGAAGCACTATATCGCTATAAGTCGGCGTGGTATTCATTCTCATATTCAGGTCAACAATAAGGTCAAGTTTGCCCAGCGGCGACTCCCTGTACTTCATATCCTTGATATGCGGCTTTGCAACCTCTTCGCAGTCCATATTGTGATGAGTGCCGAGGAGGTATTTTAAAAAGTACTCCTGCCCTCTTGAAGAAGAGCCAAGCGCATTTCCGCGCCATATCATCCAGACCCTCGGCCAGTTCTCAGGCGCATCAGGGTCTTCTACTGCAAACTGCAATGAGCCTTTCTTAAGCTGCTTTACAGTATAATCAACTATCTCCGCATCTGTCTTTGCCCCTGCCTTCACAGCATCTTCTGCCATAACAAGGGAGCTTTTATTACACTGTGGATACCATGGAAGTCCTCCCAACCGAACAGCCCTAACCTGCCAGTCAGCGCAATGTTCATAATCAAGGGCCTTTGGGTCAGGCACCTTGTGGTATTCAGTTATCTTGTCGTCAAATTTAAACATCTGGGTATGTATGTACCAGTAGCTCGGCGTATTCTGAAGGCGCGGCGGCCTTGACCAGTCAGCGCCGAGGGCAATCTGACCCCATGAATCAAATGGCGCCAGTCTCTCCTGTCCTACATAGTGATTCTGCCCGCCGCCGTTTCTGCCGACGCACCCGGTAAGCATCAATGCCCCTATAAATGACCTGTAAATGAGATCGGAGTGGTAATAGTGGTTGCTGCTTGACCCGCTTATTACCATACACCTGCCCTTTGTAACCTCAGCAGTAGAGGCAAATTCCCTCGCTATCTGTATGATAGTAGCGCGGCCGATGCCGGTATATTTTTCCTGCCATGCAGGAGAAAAACCCTTATCATCATCATAACTCTTTGCAAAGTCGCCTGAAAGGCCGGGCCGGGCCACTCCCAAATGGGACATCTGCATGTCAAATACAGTGGTTACAGGTATCTTCCCTTCGGTAACCGTGTCAATATACCTTACAGGAACCTCTCTCTTATAAACCTCACCGGTATCAAGCTCATAGAAGGCGCACTCTAAAACTTCATTCTTTTTACCCTCCAGAAGCGTAAGGGCAGGGTCTATCTGTTCGCCTGTCTTTTCGTCCTTTAAGAGTGTATTCCATTTACCCTCGCTCTCCTTCTTTTTTGGATATCTAAAACCCATGCCTCCGTGAACTATCCGCGGCTTGTTTGTCTTTGTGTCCCACATTGCGAATTTCCATTCTGGATTGTCTGTATTGGCATACTCCTTCAGGTCCATTGCCCTCAGAAACCTGCCCATCTCATATCCATTCTTGGTCTTCCTGAGCTTTATAAGCTGAGGCATGTCTGTATAGTTCTTTTGATAGTCTATAAAGTATGGGACCTGCCTGTCCGCATAGAATTCCTTGCAGATTACATGGTTTATAGCCATCCAGATGGCGCCGTCAGAACCGGGCTTTACAGGAACCCACAGGTCAGCATATTTTGTAGCCTCAGAATAATCCGGCGTCATTACCACGCACTTGGCCCCGCCCATGCGAAGTTCTGATATAAAGTGGCAGTCCGCAGTCCTCGTCCTGTTAGGGGTTGCCCCTGTTATCACACAATATGCAGTATGGTACCAATCGGCGCTCTCGGCCACATCTGTCTGCTCGCCCCATACCTGAGGATGCGCATTGGGAAGGTCTGTGTAATAATCATAGAAACTCATGCTCACGCCGCCGATTAACTGATGATACCTTGCGCCAGCGGCATAGCTTATCATGGACATGGCCGGGATCGGCGAAAAGCTGATATTTCTATCCGGACCGTATTTCTTTATAGTGTATATCTGGGCGGCGGTTATCAATTCTGCTGCTGTATCCCAGTCTGTCCTTCTGAATCCGCCCTTGCCCCTTGACCATTTGATTTTCTTGTGGAGCTCTACATCTTCTGCAATGCTCTTCCATGCGTCTACAGGGTCAGAGTGCTTCTCCCTTGCCTCCCTCCATGAATCAATGAGTATGCCGCGCATATAGGGATATTTAACCCTCACAGGGCTGTATACATACCACGATGCTGCTACGCCCCTCTGACATCCCCTCGGCTCATACGGCGGGATGGTCGGCTCTAACAACGGATAATCAACAGCCTGCAGCTCCCATGTAATGATGCCGTCCTTTACATATACCATCCAACTGCAGCCGCCTGTGCAATTATTTCCGTGTGTGCTCCTTACTGTCTTATCATACTGCCAGCGGTTTCTGTAAAACTCTTCCCAGCCTCTTTTGCCGGGATTGACAACATCCTGAATCAATGAATTAGCCATTTATCTCTGACCTCCTTTTCCCCCATAATTTCTCCATAAGGCATCATGTGCAGTGCCCTTATTTCTTTTTCTGTATCTTCCGCTCCACACAATACTAAAGAAGATAAGTATGCTGACAAAACCAGCGGCACTAATCCCGACAAATGTCCCTGTCTTTGAAGGGGCGGGCTGCTTTGTAGCAATTGAACTGAAAAATGCCCGCAGGTGCTCCATTTCTTCCTCTGTTACATTCCTTGCTGAGAAGACAGGACCCATTACAGGAAGACCGGGGCTGTTCACCCATCCTGTCATGAGAAGCGCCCTCTTTGGACCGGCAAATACCTGTGTCAAATTAGGACCAAGTATGCCTCCATCAAGCGCGCCCTCTCCTGCGCTGTGGCATGAGATACATGCCGGCCCGCCATTTACAAATCTCTTCTCCCCTGTAAATAAAGCCCTTCCGATGTTAGAATCCCCCGCTGCCGGCGCCGGCGCAGCCGCAGGTTCAGCAGCAGGCTGTGTCTGCGGCGTCTCTGCAACCTGAGCCATTGCAACGGCTGGCAGGATCAATCCTGTAAGGATTGCTGCCAGTAGTAAAACCTGAAAAACCTTTTTGAGCGACCATCTAATGCTCCCCATCCTTGCACCTCCTCTAATTATTTGGAATTTAAAATATGCCTATCTAACAGGCTGTTGAAATCCAGGCGAAAGGTCAGAGTTTCCGCATCCTTCGCAAAGGTGACATCCTTCAACAAATTAAGATGGCTGGATGACTCGGCAGAACCAGATGACACCAGCAACAGAAGGAACAAAAACCATAAATTGAGTT
>JACRHC010000049.1 GCA_016217675.1 Nitrospirota bacterium | reverse complement strand
TCGTTTTCCTCGATGTCATAAAACCTGTTCGTCTCACTGCTGAATCCGATATCCTCCATAGAAACATACCGGGCATCGAAGCCTGCCTGAAGCGCAACATCTCTCAGATATTCGACCGTTACGCGGTCCTCTTCATGGTCCTTGACCGAGGAGAAATAGAAGGGCTGCAATATGCCCCTGGAAGAAGCTACTGCTCCAAAGACATCCATCAGTTTTTCATGGACCGAATTGAACTGGTCCATGTCAGGGAATTGCTCCTGCAGCCAGACCCACTGAACAACTGCTGTCTCAAAAAGAGCGGTCGGCGTGTCGGCATTGTATTCAAGAAGCCTCAACTCATGTTTGCTGTCATAGACCAGGTCAAACCGTCCATATAATGAGCGGTCAGCTCTAAACCAGGAATCTCTGACAAGGGCAGCGCCTGCCCCGGTGATGCCCATCTTCAGGAACAGCTCATTCCTGACCACATGATCGACAGCCTCAAGGCAGAGGGCGTGGAGCTCTTCAGTGACCGCTTCAATATGGTCAACCTGATCACTCGAAAATTCGTAGTATGCGTCCTCCTGCCAATAAGTGCTGCCGGGGGTATGAAAAGTAAAACCGATCTCCTCCATGCGCTCCTGCCAGTTCTTCCGGGGAGCGACCGTCAGCCTTTTCATCTCTTATGATCCGGAACCATGGAAAGAGCCGAGCCTGCCGAAGCCGCCCCGGCTGATATGCGTTGAGGTTACACGGCTTGTTGAATGGATGGATTTAGCACCCTCAGGCACCTTCGCAAATCCTGCCTGATTGCCCACCGGAACAGGGTCGTCATCCCCGCGGGGAAAATACAGAGGCCTGCCGCCACGATAAAAGTAATGCGGGCCATAATAATACCGGGTATTTTTGTCCTCTTCGCACTCCTGCTCAGAACCCCAGTCCTCAATGCACTTCTGCTTGCTTTCGTAAAGCTCCCTGCTGGTTGTCTGCTTCTGACTGCAGCCCTGGAGACCGAGAGAGAGCGTAGCGATAAGGGACAGCGTTATTGTACGCGAGCGTTTCATGCCCGGCTACTGGCCGCAGCACTTCTTGAATTTCCTGCCGCTGCCGCAGGGGCATGGATCATTGCGGCCGGTCTTCGGTGCTTCACGGACTACCTGCTTGGCAGGAAGTGGTTCACCGCTCACAAGGTACCAGGTCCCGTCTTTTTTGCTGAAGGTGGCACGTTCGCGATAATCCTTTTTTGTCCCCTGCTCAGTGTATGACACTGCAAATTCAACCTTGCCTTCACTTTCATCAGACCCGCCTCCGGTTGTCCCGAGGATCTCCAGACCATGCCACTCTGCACCCTCTGCCCAGGCACGGGTCGTCTTTTCGTTGAAGTCAGCACAGTGGTCAGGATGGAGAGAGGTGCGGAGATAGTCTATTTCCTTCATTACATATGCGCTGTACCGGGAGCGCATGAGCTGTTCAGCAGTTTCCGCCGCTCTTTCGCCTTTTATGATTGCCTGGCAGCATGCTTCGTACGCCAGGTTTGATCCGCAGGGGCATATATTCATACAAGTCTCCTTCTGAAAAATATTGAAATTATATCATAGATTGATAGGCTTCCCTGAGTTTTTCAGAAATACGAAAGGGGAGCAGAAGGCCATCTGCTCCCCTTTCTTCAGCGAAAAAAAACGTTATCGGGCCGGGGGCTGCTGGCTGCTTTCTCCTGAAGGCTTCCGGCCTTCTTTCTCATCCTGCACCTTTTTGCGCTCTTCCTTTGCGCCGCCTTGCGGAACATTCCTCTCTTCTTTCTGCCTCTCCTGCCTCTTGTCCTGCCTGATATCCTGCTTAACCGGCTGTTGCTGCTGCTGACGTTCCTCACGTTGCAACTGTCTGCTTTGCACAGGTTCACGGTCCCTTGGCTTCACATTCGGCTGCTCAGGTGCGCCTTCGCCGATTGGCCTGGGTTCTCTCTTCTTTATGCGTTCGGGCGGCTGAGCCTCCTGCTTCTGTATCTGCCTCTGCTGGACAGGCTCACGCTCCCTCTGTTTCACCCTGGGCTGCTCTGGTGCGCTTTCGCCGATTGGCCTGGGCTCTCTCTTCTTTATGCGTTCGGGCGGCTGAGCCTCCTGCTTCTGTATCTGCCTCTGCTGGACAGGCTCGCGCTCCCTCTGTTTCACCTTCGGCTGCTCTGGCCTGCTTTCACCGAATGGCCTGGGCTCTCTCTTCTTTATGCGATCAGGCGGCTGAGCCTCCTGCTTTGGTTGTTCGGTCTGGCGGTCCTTCGGTTCAAATTGACGGGGCTGTATCTTCCTGGAAGGTTCAACGGCCGGCGCTATGCCTCTTGAGCCGCTATCCTTTTCCTTCGGTATAATTCCCTGGCGGTCCACCTTACGCTCATTCTTTTCATCAGACATCCTCTTTTCAGCAGGGGTTACAACCCTCCCCCTCTCCTCGATCTGCGGTCTTTCTGAACCCTTAAACGTCCGGCCCCGTTCCTTTAGTCCGTCCTTCTTCCGGTCCCTCGGTGTTTCAACAGTCTTCACCCTCATCTGCTGCCCTGGTCTATCAGGCAATAATACGGATTTCTCCCTTTCCCTGACCATCGGTCTCTTTTCCTTAATCTCACCGACCTTGATCTCTCTGATCTTCCTCGGCGGTTCCTTGGCTTTCGGGATATCTCTGATGATCGCCATTCTCGATTCCCTTTCAGGCTTTATATCAGGCCTGCCAATATGAATCTTTTCCCTGAGAAACGGATTTTCCCTGACCTTGAAGTCAACCTGTCTTCCCCTCACAAAGGTGTCACGATGAACGACTGTAACACCGTTGGTCACATGCACATTCCTGTACGTTCCTTTCACAACAATAGTATTGATGTTCACATTAATAAGGTTTACGCTGTACGGTCCATAATTTCCATGCCCATAGTAGGTCTCACGAGGAGCCAGAGGCACCCACGCTACATAGGTCGGCGTTCGCACCCAGCCCACATAACCAGGGCCCCAGTACACAGAACCTCTTGCAGGCGGTACCCAGAACCAGCCAACCGATGCCGCATATGCCCATCTGCCGTAGTGATACGGGGCCCATCCCCAGGGCTCATACCCTATCCAGACATAGTCTCTGCCGACCCAGCACCACCTGCCATGCCTGTAAGGAGACCAGCCGACTGAAACCTGTACAGTCGGTGTCCAGACATGGCCGTAGTCCCTAACCGAAACCCATTTCCCGTTGTCGTCAAAATCGCTTGCATAGGTTTCGAGTTCATCAGGCAGATACCGTGTACTGAATCTTCTCTCTTCGAACATGCGGTCTCTGTCTGAGTTCCAGCGTTCCCACGCGTCAGCACGGCCCAGGGGAGCAAGGTCCGCATAATCATCGCTGATCGCCAGACTGTTTCCCGCAGTTACTCTTGTGCTGCCACTTCTGCTCTCTGCATGGACCTGGCCTGTGTATACCGATACATCCGTATCGCCGTTGCCTGCCACATCAATATTAAAAGCTGCCCTGTCATACGCCCTGACAGAAGATACCGGCGTGTCGATCTGCACAAGGCCGTTACTTCTTTTGTCCCTGAAATTCACATATGCGCTGCCCTCTGCAAGATAGAACTGCGAGGAGTCCCTGCTTATGTTCAGGAGGTCCAGAGAAGTCAGCTCATCAAGCCTCACCTGTGTCCCGCCTGACACTTGAACTTCAGCCCGTGCGCCATCTGGCACCCAGATGCTGTCGCCGTCGCGCAGGGGCATGTTCACTGATGCCGGCAGCCAGTCAGACGAATCCTCAGACCTTATCTGCACATCGCCATCCATGAGGCTGAGACGGGCATTGCCGAGGCCCTCTGCCCCGGAAACAACAGGAATCATGATCAGCATGATCACAATTGCCAGGCCTATTTTCTTAAGATGTTTCATAACTCTCTCCTCCTTGTTCTCCTGTTAACCATTAAACATTCCGTTTTCGAATCGGTTTCGGCTGTTTCTCTTAAATCCTATCTTCTTTGGCCCCATTAAACCAGTATTTTGTGAATGGATTGTGAACTTCACAATGATTCATAATCGCAAGACGTGACTGCATTGAAAAACATTTATTACTTGCGACTGTCGAGACTGAAATCGAGGGGCAATAGTCAGAAAATTTTATAAATCATTCAGATGATCACCTCTTCAATCGCAAGGACAACGTCTCCGCTCGAAGCATCAGGAACAATCCATCGCAATGTCCATCGTAATTCCGGTGTCTGTTCAGGCGCAGCAGAGTCCGGCAACCGATATTCCGCCCGGCAGGCAAGATCGAACCTCCAGTTCAGGGCTGCCCGGTACCCAAACATATGTAATTTGCTGGCTGCCCCCGGATGGGCAGTAAGCAGAAGGTCATACAGATCCCATCTGACGAACCCCAAGGGAGGAATTGACGCAGGCACAGAATGAGCGAGTGAATCCGTGATATCCTGGACTGTGCCGCCTTCCTGGCCGAGCGTGGCATGGAGCACAACATTTGCCAGCTCAACATCGGAAACATTGCGGATCGTCAGGATAGCTCTTTCAAAAGAGATCTCCCTGTTGCCGCTCGCCGGCATTTGAGAAGCCTCGGGCTGTAATAAAATCACGAGGGAACGCCTCCGGCTGTCCTGTTCTGATCTTCCTTCCCCGGTGTTTGTCATGGCAAATACCTCCTTATCGCCGGTCTTCTGCCTTCAGCATATCACGGTCTGGCGCAAGGGCCAAGCAGGTTATTGGAGACAATGAAAGAGCCCGGTGCACCAAAGGCAGGCGCCGCAGGGCACAGACTCAAGATAACAGTCCTGTTCAAATTCCTCCTCGCTCACATAGTCACAGAGAGCGAAACCGCAATCAAAGCAGAAGGGGAATTTGTAATCAAGCACGTTATTTCGAAAGGAGCAGGAGGCTGCATCGTTCCAGATCGCATGAATGTCCCGGTCATGGACATTGCCAAAGACCCAGGGCTTCACCTTTTTGGCAAGGCCGCCCACATAGCAGGCGTACCGGTGCCAGAGGAAATAGCAGGGATGGATATCTCCGTCCCAGGAGACAAAGGCGCTGTTTCCCTCGACAAACTCGCACTTCCTTGTGTTGCGCGGCGCCATACCAGGGAGCGTCAGTTCCACTCCTGCCTCTTCTGCGGCAAGCCTTGCCTCATCAAAGACCCGTTCAGCAGTCGCCAGCCACTCTTCGTCCCTCCTGAGCAGACGGTCCAGGTGAAGGGTAATGCCCTGCGTTTCCGCATCGCTTCGCATCTGCGCTACAAAATAGACGATCCGCTCTTCTTCCGGCGTTCTTGCCACCTTGGTAAGAGTATCAGTATATTGCCGCAGGTCAAGACCTTCCTGCAGCGCTACTGCTTTCCAATGTTCGAACAGGGCGATGGCATTGGCAGTATTGGTATCGTAGACAGTCTGTGCGACAAGGTCTTTATGATAAGGCAGCAGGTGAGTGACGATCGCAAAGCTGGCGCCGTTTCTGCCTGCCCAGCGAACGACTTCAGGCAATTCGGCAAGGTTGCTGCGCATCAGCACAAACTCGATCCCTATGCTGAGGTCACGTCCCCTGCCCCGTGCCCTGGCCTTGTTCAGACTCGAAACTGCCGCCACAATACCGCTCATCTGTCCGCCGCTCCTGATCGTGCGAAAACTGTCATCTGAAACCGTATCGATCGACAAACAGATGCGGTCGAGCCCTGCATCAAGAAGAGATACAGCCCGTTGATCGTTCAGCGCCATGCCATTAGACTGAAATCCGACCCATGCCTTCTCCGGCATGAGGGCCTTTGCCTTGCGTATAAACGTCTCGAGATGAGGATTAAGCAGGGACTCTCCTATCCCGTTCAGCACGAGCGCATCAAGATGAGGAAATGCCGGGGCAAGGGCCTCAAAGGTCTCTGGTGTCATGCTGCCTTCAGGTATACCGCCAATGCCATTCTGCTTCACGCACATGCCGCATTTCAGATTGCACCTGGTCGTGAGCTCAACAAAAAGTCGGGTGGGATAGATATTGGCTGCCATTACTATATTTTATCATTACCAACACAAACTGCTATGACGCCGATCATGTTCGTCCCGGCCCTGCTTTCCGGCTGCATGCCTGATTCCAGTATCAGGGGATCAGATTCAGGGAGATCAAATCATGCAGGTGCGTCTGCTATAATAAGGCATGCAGGTGAAGATCAAACTTTTCGTATCATTGCGCCAGTTCGGACCTGATGAACAGATCATTGAATTGCCTGACAATGCTACGATCGACGATGCAATAAACTCCCTGAATATTCCGAAGACCGCCCTGCTCAGGATCGTCAACGGGGAACACAGACCTGCAATACACCAGCTGAAGGACGGGGATGAATTGGCATTGTTCCCGCCCATAGCGGGCGGATAGCCGCCGAAATCAGGCTTCTGCCTGAGCTGAAGATACCGATAGAAGAATCTCGTCCCCTGCTGTCAGACTGTTCTGCAGTATTCTGAGATCAACAGGCTTGTTGTCAAACTCTGTCCGTCTGCAGCCCTTCCAGAAATCCTGAGACAGGCCGGCCATAAAGCTCAGAAGATCTTCCGCCTTCAGGGAAACGCCCCTCTGCAGCAGGCAGGGCCCCATTTCTGCCATAAGAAGATTGAAGATCTTTATTCTCACATACCCTTCTTTTACGCTGCACGTTTCCGCTTTTTCATGATAGGTGATCGCGTTCCGAAATGAGGAATATGCACCACCTCTTCTGAGCGTTGCGCCTACAAGACCGGGCATGGCAGCCGAAAGGGCGAGGACTGAACCGTCCTTAATTAGAGCTGTTTCGATATCATCGACCGCTTTACCGTCAAGGAATATCGACTGGATCTTTGCTATGGTATCCTCGCCTGCCCTGAGCTCTTCCCTCAGAAACGCGGCCACGCTGCAGGAGACGCGGCACCTGATCAGCACGCCCTGCTGAAGCAGAAGAAAGAATTCAGAGAGGAGTGGTTTAGCCACAATAAAATCAAGATGGGGAATTGCCAGCATCTCAGTAAAGCAGATTGCTGATAGGGACCATACTACTTAGGGACCTGGAATTTACAAATATACCACTTGTGACCCCCTCCCTTGAGGGGAGGGGATTAAGGGGAGGGTGAACCCTACATTGCTGAACACCCCCACCCTCGCCCTCCCCCCTCAAGGGGGAGGGAAATATAGGGATATCCATAACAGAATTAAGCGGTATGGTTACATTTTCTGTGTCCCTTATTTGCCTCACGCCATGCTCCTTTGAAAGGACTTTCGGTGTTCATCCATTCCCTGTCAGAAAAAAAGAAGAAGAGCCTTAAGCCTCTCCTTCCCTGAAATACAAGTCCAGCTTACCAGTTAAAGACTTTGTCCAGGTCCTCATCCTTGACTTCGAAGGTAACATTATGCGGCGCGAATTTCTCTGTTTTGAAGTAGCTCGGTAGCCGATCGTGCTGCGGGGTGAAGCCCGCGGCCTTGTTAAAGTCTCTTTCCATCTTGAGTACCATTTTGCCCAGATCGGTAACGCCGTCTCCGGTCAGGTTCAAACCGTAGAAGGCATTGAGCAGATCGAGCAGTGCCTGGAAGGTATCGGGCTGATCGAGCACCGCAAAGGCAATGAAAAGACACATGCCTGTGGAATCGATCGCCGCTGTCGCGATCTGGAGGTTCCGCGAGAGCTCGACCTGGCCTTCAGGCTTGAGTGCATTCACGTCCCCGCCGACCTTCAGGACGTTTGCCGTAACAGCGTACCCTGCAGTGTGGTCCGCGCCCATGGGGCTCGTGGCATACGTGACGCCGATGCCCTGCACTGCACGGGGATCGTACGCCGGCATGGCCTGGCCCTTGACCACCGGCACACGCTCTACGCCAAAGGCCTTGCCGGTCAGGGCAGCTCCGTTGCCGAGTATCCTGCCGAGGTCTGTTCCCTTGCCGACCTCGTGAATGAAACTGATCGCAGCGTCAGCATCGCCGAACTTCGCAAGTCCTGCTTCCATCGCAACAGCAATGGTTGCGCCCATCTCGATTGTATCAATGCCGTAGTTGTCATCGAGGAAATCCATCATGGCGATCTTGTCCATGTCGCTAATGCCGCAGTTGCCGCCGTGGGCCCAGACCGTCTCATATTCCGGCTGCTTGGTCAGAAAATGACCGTCCTTGTCATTATAGGTTCCCGAACACTGAATAACACAGCCGCGGTGGCAGCCGTGCGTCGGGTTCGCCCCGCGCTTCTTTTCGGTCTCTGCCAGGGTCTCGCCGCTGATAGCGGCAGCTCCGTCAAAGCGGCCCTGTTTAAAATTGTATGTCGGGTACCCGCCAACCTCGTTCAGGATGTTCGTAAGCACGTTCGTGCCATACGCAGGAAGGCCCTGTCCGGTGACCGGGTGTTTCTTAAGGCCATCGACGAACCGCTTGTTCGCATCCTTGAACTTCTCGGGGTCCTTCGGCGGCCGCATCGCCATACCTGTATCGTCAAGCACAATGACCTTGATGTTCTTGGCGCCCATAACAGCGCCAACGCCTCCGCGGCCGGCATGACGGGTCGGCCGCAATTCCATATCGGTAAACGCAACAGTCGCTGCGCCCATCTTCATCTCGCCGGCAGGCCCGATCGAGATGCAGCACATCTTCTCGCCGTATTCTGCCTTCATCTTCGCAACAAGATCGTAGTTCGTGAGCATCCTGAGGCTGTTGTCGGCCGAGATCCTGACCCCGTCCTTGTTGACGAAGACCTTGTACAGATCATCGCTCTTCGGCTTCCCTTCAAGCACGATCGCGCTGTACCCGAGCCTTGCCAGGACCTGTGACGCCTGCCCTCCGGAGTTCGCCTCCTTAATGCCGCCGGTAAGAGGGCTCTTGCAGCCGACAGAGATCCTTCCTGACATGGCGCTCGCTGTGCCGCTCAGGAGGCCGGGGGCTATGACCAGCTTATTGTCTGCTCCCAGGGGATGACATAACGGGGGAACTTCCTTTGAAATGATCGCCGAGGTCATCGCCCTGCCGCCAAGACCGGCATAGTCGCCAACCGGGACTGCTGTTGCCTTAGGACCGCCTTTCGCTCCCACATCGATTCTCAGGATCTTATCCATAACTGCCTCCTTTTCGTTACCGGTTCAATTGTTGAGGTTATTACTGCATGGGGCTGGTGATTTACGCACTTGTATAATCAAAATATAGGACAATAGAGACCGTTTGTCAAACAAAAAACCGCTTACGGTCAAGCCGGAATCTGGATTGGATGAGCGACATAAAAAATAGCCCGGCTGCAGACATTACTGAACCTTGATCTCGCAGACAAAAAAAAAGGGGCAGATCACCTGCCCCTTTTTTTGTCCCTATTTACTCCGTTCTGTCAGTTGTTCACCCTTACCCTTCACATTTTCACGGCCTCTACAGCTGATAACCGTTCTCCTCGTGCTGGCTGAGGTCAAGGCCCATCAGCTCCTCTTCATCAGACAGCCTCAGCCCGATAGTCCAGTCTATCCCCTTGAGAATGACCAGGCTGACCACAAAGGAAAAGACCGCAACCACCGCTATCGCCATAAGCTGGACCATAAGCTGATGAGGGTTGCCGAAAAAGAGTCCGTCAGCGCCTGCGGCATTGATCGCCTTCTGGGCAAAGAGACCCGCACCAATCGTGCCGAGTATGCCGCCAACGCCATGTACGCCAAAGGCATCGAGCGAGTCATCGAACTTGAGTTTCGGTTTCAGAAAAAGTGAAAGATAGCATATCGAGCCTGCAGCAGCGCCGATTACAAGAGCACCCATGGGCCCCACAAAACCTGATGCAGGGGTGATGGTCGCAAGACCGGCGATCGAGCCCGTTGCAGCTCCGAACATGGTAGGCTTGCCCCTGTGCAGCCATTCGATGACTACCCATACCAGCGTAGCCGTTACTGCCGCGATATGCGTTACTACAAAGGCCATGGTGCTGAGGCCGCCTGCAGACAATGCACTGCCGGCATTAAAGCCGAACCAGCCGAACCAAAGAAGGCCGGCGCCTAACACAGTCATAGGAAGGTTATGCGGCGGCATGGCTTCCCGCAGATAGCCCCGTCTTTTCCCGATCAGAAGCGCAGCAGCAAGTGCTGATATGCCTGAGGTGATATGCACGACAATACCGCCTGCGAAATCAAGCGCGCCGAGGTTTCTGAGCCATCCGCCTGTTCCCCATACCCAATGTGCGACAGGATCATAGACCAGGGTTGACCAGAGGAGGGTGAAGATCAGGAATGCCGAGAACTTCATCCTCTCGGCAAATGCGCCGGCGATCAGAGCAGGAGTGATAACTGCAAACATTGCCTGATAGATCATAAAGGCCAGATGCGGTATGGTCGCTGCATAATCAGGATTAGGTTCAACACCGACACCTCTGAGGCCTATCCAGTCAAGACTGCCGATAAGGCCATTGATGTCAGGGCCAAAGGAGAGGCTGTACCCGACCAGTATCCACTGCACGCTCACCAGGGCAATAGCCACAAAACTGTGCATCAGCGTGCCGAGCACATTTTTCTTCCTCACCATGCCGCCATAAAACATGGCAAGACCCGGGGTCATAAGCATCACCAGCGCTGCGGAAAGAAGGACAAACGCAGTATCACCAGAATCAACCTTACTGCCGCCCTCTGCAAAGGCAGCTGCTGGCAAGAGAAGGAGCGCCATCATTAAACTGCGTATAACTGATTGTTTTTTCAAGAAAACCTCCCTATGCGAAATATAATCGTATCGATGAGCGGGAGGCGAAAAGTATGCCAGAACGGATTTCTTCGGTTTTAAAGGGGAAAAAGGGAAAAAGACCCTGAAACTTCCTACAATTTTGTAGCAAGTTTCAGGGTAATCGCAGCAATTCTTTTGTTAATCAAGCTGTTATGCTGATACTACAGTTTTGTATCAATTACATATTTGTCGCTAAATTAAATGGCTGTTTCTCCTGTTTCACCGGTCCTGATCCTGATGATCTGCTCCAGAGATGAGACGAATATCTTGCCGTCGCCAATCTTGCCTGTCTTGGCCTTCTCTACAATAGTTGCTATGGCCTTTTCGACCATGGCCTCGGACACCACGGCCTCTATCTTCACCTTGGGAATGAAGGAGATGTCATATTCAGCGCCGCGGTAAAGCTCTACATGTCCCTTCTGCCTGCCGAACCCCTTCACTTCGGTAACGGTCATACCCTGGATACCGATCGCATTGAGTGCGTCCTTGACCTCATCCAGCTTGAACGGCTTAATGATCGCTTCTATCTTCTTCATGATCTTCCTCCTGTTCTTTTTTGTTTGTTCACTCGTTACGCATTACTCATCACGCATTACGGTCTCACAGATTGTATGCCTTCTCGCCGTGCTGGCTTTCATCAAGGCCTATGAATTCTTCCTCCTCATCAACGCGCAGGCCGACCGTGTATTTGATGAGCAGGAAGATGATCGCTGTCACAACCGCACTATAGACAAAGGTTATCACCGAAGCTATGATCTGCGTCCAGAGCTGACCAGGATTGCCGTAGAGCAGCCCCTTTCCGAGCTCGTTGATCGAGGGGTCTGCAAAGACACCGGTCAGCACAGCGCCGATAGTCCCGCCAACCCCATGGATGCCAAAGGCGTCGAGTGTGTCGTCATAACCAAGCCTCGGCTTAAGGAACGCCACAGCAAAGAATGGGATGATTCCTGCTGCAAGGCCGATACAGATTGCTCCGCTTATGTTCACAAAACCTGCTGCAGGGGTGATCGCAACCAGGCCGCCCACTGCACCTGATGCCAATCCGAGCACCGTCGCCTTTTTCGAGTGCATCCATTCCACCACCATCCAGGACAGGGCTGCTACTGCTGCTGCGGTGTTTGTGTTGATAAAAGCTGCACCTGCCAGGCCGTTAGCAGCAAGGGCAGATCCGGCATTGAAACCGAACCAGCCGAACCAGAGAAGGCCTGCACCGGTAACAACGAGCGTCAGATTGCCGGGAAGCAGGGACTTTTCCTTCCTCTTGCCGAGGATGAGCGCTCCTACGAGAGCTGCTGCTCCGGCATTGATATGCACGACTGTTCCGCCTGCAAAGTCAAGGGCCCCCATCTTTGCCAGGAATCCGCCGCCCCATACCCAGTGAGCAACAGGGATATAGGCCACCACAAACCACAGAATGGTGAAGACGATCCAGGCAGAGAACTTCATCCTCTCGATATATGCACCACTTGCCAGCGCGACCGTGATTGCGGCAAAGGTCAGCTGGTACACAATGAAGATATACTCAGGTATGGTCTTGGCCAGATCATTGATACTGTTGGGGCCGATACCATTTAACAGTGCCTTTGCACCATCGCCAATGAATCCGGCCATGTCTCCGTTAAAGGAGAAACTGAAGCCGAAGATCACCCAGAGCACGCTCACAATGCAGAAGGTCACAAAAGACATCGCCATCGTATTAAGGGAATCTTTCCTCTTTGCGAGACCGCCATAGAAGAGCGCCAGCCCCGGAATCGTCATCAACATGACCAAAGCCGTTGCCACGATCATCCATGCGGTATCGCCTGTGTCGATCTTTGGCGGAGCAGGCACTGCCGCTGCCGCAGGGGTTTCTGCAGCCGGAGCCGGTAATGTAATAGCCGCCGGAGCTTCTACGGGCTTTACTTCTTCAGCAAATGCCAAGCCCGCAAACATCATAAAACCAAGTAAGACGGTAATACTGATAAACCTTTCCATGATAAACCTCCCTGATATTTTTTCAGATGCGTTATCTGCCTCTACCCTCAAGCGTACGCCTTGTTGTATATCCCTCATAATGCCGGACCCTCCTCTTTCTTTCTTGACGGCATCTCTTATTGCCATCGCATATAGAGTAATGCGAGAACCATGCCAACACATAACTGCCTGAAAAGACATGTTATTTCCTAAATGTCATGATTACAATATTGTAATCTGCTACAAAGTTGTCATAAATACAATGATGAAAGAGATCCGATTCAGTGGCAGGGAAACGCACCGCCCCTCCGCGGCAAAAATAAAGGCCCCGCAGAGCGGGGCCAGGTACAGGCACTATTTGTTGACAGTGCGTTTTTTTAAATGGCAGCATCCCCTGTCTCGCCAGTTCTTATCCTGACCACCTGATCGATGGATGACACAAAGATCTTGCCGTCGCCGATCTTGCCGGTCTTTGCCTTATGCTCGATAGTCAGAACAGCTTTTTCGAACATGGCATCAGAAACAACTGCCTCTATCTTTACTTTCGGGATAAATGAGATGTCATATTCCGCTCCGCGATAGAGTTCGACATGACCCTTCTGCCTACCGAATCCTTTTACTTCCGTAACCGTGAGCCCCTGAATTCCTATTTCATTGAGGGCATCTTTCACTTCATCCAACTTGAACGGTTTTATTATCGCTTCGATCTTTTTCATAATTTCTCTCCTATCGGTGACTGTGCCGGGTCTGGAAGTCAGGGTAAGCCGTGACTGCAACCTCGGCCTGATCAAGACCTTCGACTTCAAGTTCAGGATCGACCCTCAGCGGAACAATCATATTCAGCACCTTGAAAAAGACATACATGACCACAAAGACAAAGATCATGTTTGTTGCAGTGCCTATAAGCTGAGCTATCAACTGTGAGGAGTCGCCATAGAAAAGACCCTTCACTGTGCCGGCAACGCCGTTGAACCCGTCGCCATATACGCCGTCTGCAAAGAGACCGACGGAGATTACGCCCCATGCCCCGTTGACGCCGTGCACGGAGATTGCGCCGACAGGGTCGTCGATCTTCAGCACACGCTCGATGAAGAAGACGCTTATGCAGACAAGTATTCCTGCAATCGAACCGATGATCACAGCAGAAAGAGAAGTCACAAATGCGCAGGGAGCGGTAATAGCCACAAGGCCTGCCAGCATACCGTTTGCCGCCATGGAAATATCAGGCTTGCCGTAGCGCATCCACATATACATCCAGGACGTGAATGATGCTGCTGCGCCCGCCAACATCGTGTTTACCGCCACAACGCCAATCCTGAAGTCGCTGCCTGCCAGCGTGGATCCTGCATTAAAGCCGAACCAGCCGAAGGCAAGGATGAAACAGCCGACAACAGCCATCGGAATGTGATGGCCGGGTATCGCCCGCGGTTTTCCGTCAGGCCCGAACTTCCCGATCCTCGGACCGATCACAATGGCCCCTGCAAGGGCTGCCATACCACCGGTAAGATGCACAACCGAAGATCCTGCAAAATCAACATGGCCGTGTCCAAGGCCAAAATTGGTACCAAGCTTGGCGAGCCAGCCGCCGCCCCAGACCCAGTTTGCATAGAGTGGGTACAAGATACCAGAAATAAACAGCGCATAGATCATAAATGATTTCATGGTCCAGCGTTCTGCCATAGAACCGGTCGGTATGGTTGCGGTAGTGTCCATGAAGACCATCTGGAACAGGAACATGGTATAGATCGCAGCATCGTATGCCTCACCGCCGAGCATAAAGCCCTTGGTGCCGAAGAGGCCGAAATCCTTGCCAAAGAGCGATATGGTGAACTCGCCGTTCATGGTTGCTCCGCCGCCTAAGGATGCAAACGGACCTGCACCGCCCATCTGAAGGGCAAAGCCGGTGAACCAGAAACCCAAAAGCCCGAGGCCATAAACCATGAAGTTCATGGCCATGGTATGTCCTGCATTTTTGGCCTGGGTAAAGCCTGTCTCTGCCATGGCAAAACCTGCCTGCATGAACATGACAAGGAAGCCGCAAACCAGGGTCCAGACAACATTGATCGCGATCCGATTTTTGCCGACCGAATCAGCCACCTTGACCGCAAAGGGTTCTGTCTTCTTCACGTCTTCGATAGTCTTCATGTCGTCCGCTGTCGGACCTGCGCTCGAATAACCGACCATGTCGCCGATCCCGCCGGCGTTCGCGCCAGTAGGGTCAGGCTTGGGTGGCTCCGGGGCTGCTGCAACGGCAAGTGCCGGTGTAGCAGCCGGAGCAGGGGCTGCCTGCTCCTCAGTTGGGGCAGATGTTTTCGCCGGTTCCTCGGCGAAAATGATGCCCGCTGGCAACAGCATCGCCAACAGTAACAGTATGCTCATCAATTGCTTCATGATGATCTCCTTTTACTTTCAGACTACCAGGAATACATGACCGCAAAGGCGATCGTATCCTGACTCTTCTTGTTCATAATGTCATGATGGCCGTCAAAGGTATTTTCTTCTGCCCAGTCATGCCTGTATTCAGGCCGGAGAATAATGCCGTTTGCAAGCCTGATCTCTGGCGTGATCGTCACTTCCTTCATAGACTGCTTTATGCCGGTCCTTACGCCGTCATGGTCATTGAAATACTCACCCCTGACCGCAATGCTGTATCTGTCATTGAAGTCATACTTTGCTATCGCCGCATAACCATACCACTTCACATCTTCAACGTGGCTGCCCATCTCCTCTTTTGCATAGTCAACATTCAGGACCAGGCTGAGATTCTTCATCGGCTTGATCGTGGCTACCCAGTCAAAGAGGAACCTGTTGTTGGAGTTGTTGTCAAGCTGCTCAGGACCATAGCAGGTATTGAAATACATCGAGAGCTGCTCCATCGGTGCATAGCCGACGCTTAATCCCACGGTCTTGCCCTTGTTATTGTCGCTGGTATTGTCCCAGCCATTGACGATATGAAGGTTTGCACTCAGCTGATCAGTAAAGCTATAGCTTGCCATCAGACCGGTATGGGTAAAGGGTATCGCATAGTTGAACAGCAGTGAGCGGGAATAGTTCGGATTGTCCTTTGCCTCGATCACCTCTGCGCCAAAATAGGTCACATACTTTCCGAAGCGGAGCTTGAGTCCCTTGCCAACAGGCGCAAGATAGTCGATATAGGCCTCGGTCAGATCAAAGGCGTCACTTTTTGATGGGTCATCGCCGTCATTGATCCCTAATCCGCGCGAATGGATCCATTTTGCGGTCTCGCCTGCTGAAAGTTTAACCTTATAGCCTACGCCGTTCATCGGCGCGTCCTTGACAAAAACGACCTGTGCAAGGTCAAGCATGAAGCTGTTTGCATCATGATCAAAGACGCGGAGCCTGTTCTCGCCTGAATCAGGGTTGCTGAAGTTATACGTGTATGCACCCTGCAGATAGATACTGAGGCCCAGGGCCTTCTTGATCTCATCTGCATTCAGACCAGCAGGCTTTGCCTCCTCTGCAAAACTGCTGAATGCGATTGCAAATACAGCCACCAAGGTAAACCAGATACTGAAAATAACTCTCTTCATCTTCTTCTCCTCCATAAATATTATTTTATCGCTTCATGCGATTCTTTCTGCTCCTGATTATCTTCATGCTCTTCCGACGCTCCCTCGCTCCAGCGCACCTCCTTTATCCTGAGACCATATTTATTAATCTTGTACCCGATCATCCGTTCCGTAATGCCGAGCTTCTTGGCTGCCCGGGCCATTACCCAGCCGCATTCCTTCAAGGCCTTTATGATCTCTTCCTTTTCGAGCTCTTCAATTCTGCTTTTAAGGGAAGTCCCTGCATTGTTCATACAGAGGTTCTATTGCCAGAAGCATGCCATCAAAAACTATTTGATTTATAACGATATTATAAACAAACCGCACTACAAAATTGTGATTTGCTACAAAATTGTCTGCACGATTAATTACATGACTGCGGGTCGCAGCAAAAAAACGCCCCAGGGAAGGCAAGAGCAGGCTCAGGGGGTAACGGTCAGTATCTCTGCAGCAAGATCAGGATAATTAGCAACAAATTTCAGCTCATCGTCGGTCAGCGGTTTCTGGGTATGGAGGTTTGCATACTGAACCAGGTCGAGGATGGTGCGTGCCTCGATGTCGTTCTGAAAATGAATGCCGAGTTTATCGTACACATGCCTGAAACCCTTAATGCCTCCGTATTCTCCGGTCGTTATGACGCGGCCGGTCTCAAGGAGCTCCGGCTCGCCCCTGCCGACATCTTCGGGGTCGTACAGCTCGTAATTGCGCCGGTCTTTCAGTGCCCCATCTGCATGTATCCCTGACTCGTGTGCGAAGGCGTTTGCACCCACACCGGGCTGATTGATCGGGATCGGCAGACCGAAGGCGTATGAGGCGTATTTCGCCATTTTCCAGGATTTTCTGAGGTCCATAAGGCTGTCACACGGTATCTTTCTGCTGAGGCCCTGAGAGAATTTCAGTGCGAGCATCGAAGATACAAGATCGCAGTTTCCGCACCGCTCGCCGTACCCGTTAAGGGTGGTGTTGATATAGCAGTCTATGCCTGCCTCTGCTGCTCCAAGTGCACCTGCTACAGAGACAGCCTCTGCCATGCCGAGGTCATTATGGCAGTGCATCTCGACCGGGAACTGCGTTGCCAGTCCGAGCGTTCTGATCCGCTCGTAGATGGTTATAGGGTCGTCAACTCCAAGGGTATCGCAATAGCGCATGCGGTCTGCGCCTGCTTCCCTGCCGGCAACTGCAAAATCGATCAGCCTCTGGAGATCGGTCCTGGAGGCATCCTCCGCATTGATGCCGACCGTTTCAGCGCCAAGCTCCCTGGCCAATCTGACTGCCCTGACCATTGACGCTACGATCTCTTCCCATGTTGTCTTGCCCTGGAATTTACCATTGATCATGATCTCCGAGGTGGAGACCGAAAGGTTCAGATGCCTCAGGTCCGGACAGTTTTGAAAGGCAAGTTCGACATCGCCGGTTATTGCCCTGCACCAGCCTTCAAGCCGGATACGTTTAAAAGCGCCTCTCTTTTCAAGTGCCAGATTGGCATTAATATAGTTTTTCTCGTGCCTGAGTGTGGGAAATCCGATCTCGCTCTGAAATACGCCCATCTCGTCCAGATAGAGGTTGATCATGGTCTTGGCAAGCTTGGGCAGCATGATGCGCGAGGTCTGCACCCCATCCCTGTTTGTGACATCAACAAAACGGATCTCTCTGGTCATGGCCTTATCACCCTTCATGTTGCAGTGCCGCACAGTTCGCTGCCAGTGCATGACACTGCAGGCTGCACGTTCCCGGTGAAGCGTGACAGGGTCAACACCTCACTGCACAAAGGCGACAGGAATATCTCCTCAGGAGAACCTGCCTGCACAACCCGCCCCTCTGCATAGACAATCATCCGGTCTGCAAGGGCAAGGGCTTCATCAGCATCATGCGTTATGAGCAGGACCGGTATTTTGAATGTCTGCTGTATCTCCTTCAGGATGCCGCGCATTTCAAAGCGGATGTGCATATCGAGCGCAGAGAAGGGCTCATCAAGCAGGAGCGCATCCGGCCGCCTGATCAAGGCCCGCGCAAGGGCAACCCGCTGTTTCTGGCCCCCTGAGAGCTGCGAGGGCAGACGGTCTTCAAGCCCTGCTATACGGAACATCCGGAGCAGTTCGAGGCAGCGCTTTTTTTGTTCGACCTTGTCAATGCCATGACCTCCGTAGCATATATTTTCTCCTGCGGTCATATGCGGGAAGAGCGCCAGGTCCTGAAATACGTATCCTATCGAACGTTTCTGGGGCCGGGTGTCCACATTCAGACCTGAATCGAACAGAACGTTTTCTCCTAAAACTATATTCCCTTCATCAGGCGCCAGCAGTCCGGCGATCATCTGCAGGGTCATGGATTTTCCTGCACCGGAATACCCGAAGATCACAGCAAGCTCGTTGCCGATCTTCCAGGACGCATCGAGCGTGAAACCGTTAAGCCTCTTTCGTGCTGAAAAGGAGATGCCCATCAGATTGTCCTCCTGCTAAAAAGGTTCGCCACATAGAGAAATACCCCTGAAGCTGCAGTAAAGAAGGCAACCATGACCCAGGAGCGGGACCATTCCCCGCTGCTTGCCATGGAATAGATGGCTATAGGCATGGTGTCGGTCCTGCCGGGGATGTTGCCCGCAAGCATCAGGGTCGCCCCGAACTCTCCCATAGCGCGCGCAAAAGAGAGCACAGCCCCTGCGATGATGCCCTTTTTTGCGAGCGGCAGAATAACGCGGAGAGCGGTTTCCCATTGCGAGTGCCCAAGCGTGTATGAGGCATTGATCAGATTCCGGTCAACTGATTCGAGCGCAGCGCGTGCTGTCTTTATCATCAGAGGGAGGGCAACCACAAAAGATGCGAGCACCGCAGCCTGCCATGTGAACATGACAGACCATCCGGTCAGGCTATAGAGCGGCCTGCCGAGGAAGCCGTTCCTGCCAAAGATGACAATGAGAAAAAACCCGGTTACCGTAGGCGGAAGCACAAGCGGAAGGGTAAAGAACATATCCAGCAGTTCCTTGCCCCTGAAGTTCTTCAGGGCAAGCAGATAGGCAAGCGCCACCCCGACAAGCACGGTCATAATGGTCGCAAGTGAAGCGACCTGCAGAGATAGTCTGAGCGAAAACCATGCTGAGCTGTCCATGTGCCTGTCACCATCCTTTCATTAGTTAGCGTTGATCTGTTAATTCAACCAGCATCATTTAATATTCACTAAAACCTCCCCTTTCTCCCCTCCTTGGTAAGGAGGGGATGGGGGCGGTTGTGATGATGCACAATGGCATATATATTCTAAGGTGATACCTTAAATCCATATTTCCGAAGGATCTCCCTGCCTTCCCTTGAAATAACCATGGCAATAAAATTTCTCGCTGCATTATTTTTTGTCCCTCTGATCGCCGCGATCGTATAGACAACAGGCCTGTGGCTTGAAGCAGGAGCCTCGGCAATAACCCGCAGTTCTTTGGATCTCCCCATGGCATCGGTCAGAAAGACCATGCCTGCATCAACCTCGCCCCGCGACACATAGTCCATCACCTGTTTCACATGTTCTGCATAAACCAGTTTTGACTGCACTGCATCCCAGAGTCCGAGGCTCCTCAGGGTCTCCTCGCTGTATTTGCCTGCAGGCACTGATGCAGGATTGCCGATTGCGATCCTTGTTATCTCCTTTTTCCTGAGGTCAGCAAACGAGTAAGCTTGCCTCTGAGCATCAGCTGCAGTTATGAGCACCATGGCGTTGCCGGCGAAATCCTCCCGCGTTGCCGGGATGATGAACCCGCCGGCCTCAAGGCTGTCCATCTCCCTGAGCGAGGCTGCAGCAAATACATCAACAGGTGCGCCGTTCTCGATCTGTTTCTGGAGCATGCCGGAGGGGCCAAAATTGTACACGACCCTCGCAGCCGTCTTCTTTTCATAGAGCCTGCCTATCTCCTCAAGAGGAGCCTTCAGGCTGAGCGCAGCAGATACCGTAATCTCTGTCCCTGCAGCCGCTTCTTTTGCAGAAAGGCCTGCAACAATACAGCAGAGAGCCAGAAGAACAAATCGATTAAACCATTTCACAGTATTCCTCTCCTATGCGGGCATTCAGCACCTCAAGTTCCATATCCTTATCTTCGCCCAATACACCGCAGGCGTCAGCGCGGCACTGCTTGCAATGGGTCATCTGCTCGATATGGGGGGCGCAGTCAGTCCGCATTTTCGTAATCATATCATTCGTCGGCCTCTGCAGGGAGGCGAACTCTGCCTGAGGAATAAGCGGCATGATGTTATGGATATCAGCGCCCTTCATTCCGGCAAACCAGGCGATCATCGGTATCTCGGCATCGTTTATCCCCGGTATGTAGACCGTATTGACCTTCACCATGAAGCCTGCATCGATTGCATTAATAAGACCCCTCTGCTGGTTGATCACGATCTGTTCAGCTGCCTCTCTGCCCCGGAGAGTTCTGCCGCGATAACTGGCCCAGGAATAGACCTTTTCAGCTACTATGTGGGTAAGGGCATTGATCGTTATCGTGATGCTTCTGACTCCCACGCGCATAAGGTCTTCTATCCTGTCAGGCAGGCAAAGCCCGTTTGTCGAGACACAGAGCGTCAGGTCAGGAAACGCACGGTGAATAGCTGCCATGGTCTCAAAGGTCGAGTCATTGGCAAGCGGGTCGCCAGGTCCTGCTATGCCGACCACGGTCAGGTTATCATTCCGGTCGAGCAGCGCCTCTACCCTTTCAAGGGCCTCATAGGACTTCAAAACGCGGCTGGTGATGCCAGGCCGTGATTCATTAGCGCAGTCGTATTTTCTGATGCAGTATTTGCACTGGATATTGCATGCCGGCGCAACCGGCAGATGGATCCTGCCGAATTTGTGATGTGCCTCCTTCGAAAAGCACGGATGGGTCTTCTTTATGTCCCTGCCTTTGTATAATGATATTCCTGCCATGATCGTCCACCTCTCTTGCCGTATTTGATATTATCTATTGCAAGCGAGGTGCCATCACTTAACATACTGGAAAAACAGGAGATTGGGCTTATCAGCTTTGGGTGCACTGTGCCAGTGTTGTAGTTAGTCAAACAAAATTGTAGGATTTGCGCGCAGAGTGCAGAAGGTGCTTCTTGCCAAACATAACGTAAAAATCAGGAATGTCTTACAGGCAAAGCGCTGAACTCAGCTATTATCTGTATATCCTCTCAGTCCCCAATTATCGTCAGCGCCTCTGCCATCCCCTTCCCGGGGTTAGAGGTGGATTTGTCCGATATTGAAAGCAGCTTTCTCATACAGACAAGGCTGGTACTGTTCCAGCCGTTTCGAACGTAGAATTCCAGGGCCTTATTGTTTGCAGAATCTCTCAGAAGCTGAAGTCTCCGAATTTTTTTTGCCATACACCATCTGCCGATCCAGGCTAACAGTTCTGTCCCTATGCCGTTTCCCCTGTAATGTTTTTGAACGATCAGGTCTTCGAGCAGTCCAACCGGGCCGCCTTCTGCGGTAGAGATCAGGGTCTGCACAGAGCAGACCCCAATGACTTCGTTATCTCTCTCTGCAACAATTACGACTGAAGAACCTGATCTGTCTTGCAGTAAAAGGCTCAGTCCTCTGGACTGCTTTTCCCTGTCAGCAGTAAAATCTGCCTCGATAGAGAATAATTCCGTGAGAAGATCGCAGATCCGGGGGATATCATCTTCCCTGGCAGGTCTTATCGAAAAGCCCATTGGACTACAGTTTCTCTTCTGAGCGGCATTTTCACGAGCACAGCTCGCTATGTGTCTGACATTTTTTTGTGCAGGTGCGGGCGCAGGCCTCGCAGCCGATGCAGTTATCCGGATGCGCCACAGACATCACCTTATTGCCCATGTCATCGCCAAACTCGTCTTCGCCCTCAAAAGGCTTTTCTATCAGTTCCAGCACGTCCCTGCTGCAGACCTTGTAGCATCGTCCGCAACCGATGCATTTGTTCACATCGATCGATTCAATAAAGCGCGGGGTCCATGTCTGGCCGCCCCGCGTATAACTCATGGTTGCCATAATTCCCTCCTTTCCGAAAAATGCGCTATCATGTGCTTTGATGATAGTTGCTTGCTCTTGTCCGCCTTGATGATTGCTGACGGCTGATTGCTTATTCTTACGCTATCGCCTCTCCGCCGGTCTCTGATGTCCTGACCCTTATTGCATTTTCGATCGGTGACACAAAGATCTTTCCGTCTCCTGTCTTTCCGGTCTGGTTCAGTTTTATCAGTGACTTCACGATCTTACTGACCAGGTCATCCGGCACCACCATGGTAAGCATCCTCTTGGGAACAAAAAGTGCGACCGTCGGAAGCGCGTGCTCAAGGGCGTAGGTCGCAGGCGTAGGCTTCAGCTTTGCGGATGTGCAGAAGCTGTCCGGCAGGTCAGGGTCAAGATCATTGTTGCAGACCATGCCTCTCTGCTTGCCCCTGCCGTCAACGCTCTGGATAGTGAGCGAAGGGAAACCGAGTTCCTCCAGCACCTTTTTGGTCTCAGGGAGCTTGTCCCTTCGTATGATTGCGGTGATCTCTTTCATAACACAGCCTCGCCGGTCCGGACCGTGTAGGCTGTCTCAACAGGGCTTATGAATATCTTGCCGTCTCCGACAAAGCCGGTCCTGGATTTATCCATCATGAGCTTGACCACCTTCTCCACATCTCCGTCATTGACGACCATCATGACCAGCATTTTGGGCAGTTCATCGTAATGGATAGGCCCTACCTGCAGGCCCTTCTGTTTTCCCCTGCCGAATACCGGCATCTTGGTGAGTGACGGAAAGCCCGCGCCCTCTAATGCCTGGACTACCTCCTGCTCTTTTTCCGGCCTTATAAATGCTCTGATCATCTTCATGGTTACTTCCTCCTTTAATTAGCTATCAAGCTCTCAGCCGATAGCCGTTAGTTAAAATAGATCAAAAATTGTCAGTCTGTTTTTGCTGAGTGCTGACAGCTGACGGCTAATCGCTGTTCATTGCCTTTTTCAGCCACGGCGGTGGTGAATTTTTTAAGGTCTCGGAAAGTTTCTGCACAGACTCTTCGATACTGACCGGCTCCTTCACCTTCACCGGCATGATGCCCTTCCGGGCAAGACGCGCTGCAGAAGGTCCGCCGATCTCGGTCAGATAGATAATCCTGCAGTCTGATATCCGGTCCACCTTGTTTTCGACCCGCTCGTCATGGATCTTGCCCATGCCCTTTGTCTCTTCAACTGCCGTGTCTCTGCCTTCAGAAAACCTCCGGACCTCAAGCAGTGAATGTCCGCTGCTATTCAGCTCATAGATGACGAACATGCCAGCCCTTCCGAAATGCTCGTTGACGCTTATCCCGTCTGTTGTAGCAAATGCAACTTTCATCAGTGTACCTCCTTTGCAAATAGTGTGGCTGCTTCGTGAATGAGGGACTGCGTCCCCCGATATCCTATGGTTACTCTGTTGGTATTGCCAAAGACCTTGTATACAGGGAAACCCGTCTGGAGCAAGGGCGATCCAATCTTCTCCGCCGCATCTGCGGCATGGGAGTTCGATATAATCAGATCGAGCTCCCCTTCGATGGCGGAAAGGTCTCCGACCACAATACTGTCCGCCCGGATCAGTTCAGCAGCAGCTGAGGACTGGGGCACCACTGCAAGCGGTATCTCAGCCGCCATCTCGGCCACCCAGCGGGAGGTCTGCAGCGCATGGTCAGGCTCAAGGGCAATGCATATCTTTTTCCTGCCAAAGAAGGCATGAGCGTCCCTCATGCTGTCGACAAGGACCCGCCGCTGCCTCTCATAGCGCGCCGGAACAGATTTTCCTCCGAGCATGCTGAGCGTCTCCATGAAGCGGTCTGTATCTTTCAGGCCTGCAATGCTGTCGAATATCCGGTACTCGATGTCGAACCGTTCTTTCAGTGTTTGAGCAGCAGGCCCCAGACTTCTGCCGATCGCCAGGGTAAACGCAGAACATCCCATGGCCGCGATCTCCTGTATCCCGGTCCCCCCTGATGCAAGCGGTGATATGCCCTGCCTGCTTCCGTCAAGACAGGAGAGGTCCGGAAGAATAATCGGTTTCAGGCCGAAGGCCTCGACGATCTCCCGCAGTTCAAGAAAATCGGCAGGGGTCAGGTGAGGCCCGGCAAGAATTGTTACCTGCCCTTTTATGCCTGACTGGCAATGGACAGAAGAAGCAATGCCTGTCAGGGCTTCAACAGCTTTTGCATAACCTGTCTCAAGTCCGCCCTCATAGTCCGGTGTCGGTATATGCAGGATGGCTGGCGACAGACCCTCAACTCTTAACGACCTTACCACAGCATTGATGTCGTCGCCCTTCACCTCTGTCAGCCCTGATGTCAGAACACCGATCAGATCAGGACTGTTTTTCCCGATAAATCCCCTGACCGTCTTGAGAAGTGCGTCATCACTGCCCATGACCACATCCTCTGCAAAGAGTTTGGTCCCTGCAAGGGCTATCGGCTCCCTGAAATGCTTTGTCAAAAGCACCTTTCCGAGGAAGGTGCAGCCCTGTGCTCCGTGCAAGACAGGCAGGGCATTATGAATGCCCTGTAATGCCATGGCAGCACCGATCGAAGCTGAATGCTTCAGCGGATTGATGAGTATATTCGGGGCTATAGGCAATGGGCTATGGGCGAGAGGAGTAGAACTGTGATATTTATCTATTGCCAATAGCCTATCGCCCCTTGCCTCTTTTTCATAGAACCTGATGCTGTTGCTGATCTGCTCTGCAATGTTGACCAGACCGTCATATCCTGCATACGCAACATGCCGCTCCTGGTTGACGTCGATAAAGGGGTATCCTTCCTTGATCGCAAGATACTGGTTTCTTCCTCCTGCCACAAGGATGTCTGCGTTGCGCTCTTTAAGAAGTTTTTTCAGGTTCTTTGGCGTCACGTCTTCAACAAGCAGGGCATCATTGCCGAGGATCTCCTTCATCTTCTCTTCGTCCTCAGCCGTGCTCTTCTTTGTTCCGACCGCAACGATCTCTATGCCGAGGTCCATCAGTGCTGATATAAATGACCAGCTCTTCACCCCGCCGGTATAGAGTACTGCCTTCTTCCCACTGAGGTGTTCGTATGGTCTGAGCCTGTCATACAGCTTCTGCTCCTCAACCGCTATCACCTCTTCAATCCTGTCCTGCAGTCCGTGGCTGACAGCTGACAGCTGATCGCTGATCGCCCTTAACGCCTTTGCCATCTCGGTTTTGCCGAAGAACGAGACCTCGACATAGGGGATGCCGTATTTCTGCTCCATGCCTTTGGCGATATTGATCAGCGCCCTGCTGCATACAACTACATTCAGTTTTGCCTGATGAGCCCGGGTGATCTCGTCAAAGGTCGCATTCCCGGTCATGCGGGACACTATATTGATCCCTGCCCGCTTCAGAACAGGCTCGATCAGATAGAGGTCTCCGGCAATGTTATACTCCCCGATCAGGTTGATGTCTACCCCGCTATCCCCCTCTCCCAGAGGGAGAGGGCAGGGGTGAGGGAAAGTAATAATTTCTTCCGGCGCAGTTCCTGTTCCGATAACATGCTCAAGCAGCACTTCACCTGCAATGCGGTTGCCGAGGTTTTTGGGGCCGACAAATCCTGGCGCACTGACCGGTATTACCCGGATGCCGAGCTCTTCCTCAGCCTTTTTGCAGACTGATGCAATATCCTCGCCGATCAGTCCTGACACACAGGTGGCATAGACAAATATTGCCTTCGGCCTCACCTTTTCATAGGTTTCCCGGATCGCAGCGCCGAGTTTCTTCTCTGCACCGTACACAATGTCCAGCTCGCTCATGTCTGTAGTAAACCCCATCCTGTGGAGTGTCCCATGCGAAGAACGGGTACCCCTGCCTTCCCAGGAATTTCCGCAACAGGCGATAGGGCCGTGGACAATATGGGCCGTGTCCGCGATAGGCTGAAGAACGATCATTGCACCGTCAAAAGCGCACGATTCGCCGCCCCGCGAGCGGCAGACCTTGTCGCTCTTCTCTGTGCTGCACCCATGCTCTGTCAATTTGTCTATGTTAGTTATCATGGTATTGTCCCTTTGTCTTAACCCCACCTGACCTCCCCTTGGTAACCAACAGCAGGTGCCCCAAGCAGGGGAGGAAGTATTACGTTGAATCTCCCCTCCTTACCAAGGAGGGGCAGGGGGAGGTTTTCTTTGATTCGTCAGTGCCTTTCTCACCGAATCACATCAAAGCTCGTTGTATCTATCGTGCTTCTGTCCAGCTCGTCCAATATGGTGTTTACCAGCATAGTTATCAGGTTGAGAGCTCCCTGATACCCGATGATCGGATACCGGTGCAGATGGTGGCGGTCAAAGAGCGGGAACCCGATCCGAATGAGTGGTGTCCCGGTGTCGCGAGTAAGAAACTTCGCGTACGAGTTGCCGATCAGAATATCCACCGGCTCAGTGAACAGGAGCGACCGCAAATGCCACATATCCTTGCCTGCGTATACCTTGCCGTTTACGCCAAAGGGGCTTGATGCAAGCAGCTCGTTTGCCTCTGCCTCGAAATGCTTGTCACCGTTGGTGCAGACGATATGCACCGGCTCGCCTCCCATCTCCATGATGAGGCTCATCATCCCAAGCAGCTGGTCAGGATCGCCGACCAGGGCAAAACGTTTTCCATGCACATAGGGGTGCGAGTCCACCATGGCATCTACGACCCTTCCGCGCTCTTCTTCGATCGCAGCAGGTACCGGCTTGCCGGTGAGTTTGCTCAGTTCCGCAAAGAAGGCATCCGTGTTCTTGATGCCGATCGGTGA
This sequence comes from Nitrospirota bacterium, assembly GCA_016217675.1. GTDB lineage: Bacteria > Nitrospirota > Thermodesulfovibrionia > Thermodesulfovibrionales > UBA6898 > UBA6898. The sequence continues at coordinate 13,826 of JACRHC010000049.1, read as the reverse complement.
AAGGGTCAGTGCCTTCTGGCCCCATTCTTTCTGAATAAAATCCATGGTCTTTACGGTCGAATACTTTTGAAGCGCAATTGTTCCGATTGCGTTCACCGCATCCATTGCATCAGGGAGCGGAGTGCCTCCGGGATAGAGCTTGTATTCACCGGTATTCGGTGAGTCAAAGGTATCACTCACATCAGCAAGGAGAGTGAATTCTATACCCATCAATGTCATGAGCCGCTTGATCTCATGGTAGTTGCCTGTATAGGTATCAAATCCAGGAATAATATTGACCTTCCCGTTGGGCTCACCGCGTTTTCCTTCAGATAGTGCCTTCAGGATGCCCCGCAGCATATTGTCGTAACCGACAATATGTGACCCGACAAAGCTCGGTGTGTGCGCAAAGGGCACCGGCAGATCCTCGGGGATCGCGCCCTTTTCGCGCGCTGTCTTGATGTACGCGTTCAGGTCATCTCCGATCACCTCAGCCATACAGGTGGTTGAGACTGCGATCATTTTTGGCTTGTACAGGGTATAGGTGTTCTCCATACCTTCGATCATGTTGTTCAGGCCACCGAATACGGCTGCATCCTCGGTCATGGAGGTCGAGATCGCGGCAAAAGGCTCCTTAAAGTGCCTGCTCAGATGACTCCTGAAATACGCAACGCAGCCCTGCGCGCCCTGCACAAAGGGCATGGAGCCGTCAAAGCCTGAGGCGCAGAAGACTGCGCCAAGAGGCTGACATGCCTTTGCAGGGTTAATCTTGATGTTCTCCCGCTTGAAGTTAAGTTCCTTGTACGCCTCGGTCTTGGTCCAGTCAGAGATCTCCTTGACCTTTTCTGCTGGCCAGGGCCGCTCGAACTCTTTCTTGCGCTCGAACTGGGCCTGATAATCCGGTTGATTGAATAATTCGTTATGGTCTTTTATCTTGATCATTTTTTCCTCCTTAAATTACACCCTCCCCTTTGTCCCCTCCCCTCAAGGGAGGGGGTTATATGGTCCCTCGCCCCATAAGTGAGGGAGAGGGCTGGGTGAGGGGCTTTGCTATGCTTTCTTTCTCCGTATCAGGTCCCATGTGGGGCTGTTGACTGTCATATCCATGTCCCGCGCAAATACCGGGAACCCGTCGAACCCGTGGTACGGCCCTGAGTAATCCCAGGAGTGCATCTGACGGAACGGCACGCCGAGTTTGTGGTACGAGTATTTCTCCTTGATGCCTGAGCCGACCATGTCGGGCTTCAGCCTGCGGGTGAATTCCTCAAGCTCATACAGTGTGGCGTCATCCATGATCACCGCGCCTTCTTTCAACTCCGGGTACGTGCGCTTATAATCATCGTTGTGGCCGAACTCATAACCCGAGGCAACCACTTCCATGCCGAGATCCTCATAGGCCCCGATGGTGTGGCGCGGACGCAGGCCGCCGACATAGAGCATCACCTTCTTGCCTTCGAGCTTTGACCTGTACTGTTCCACAACTGCATCCATCATCGGTTTGTATTTTGCTATCACGTCTTCCGCATTCTTCTGGATCTTCTCGTCAAATTTGGCAGCTATCTTCCTGATACTGTCATACGTCTTTGTAGGTCCAAAGAAATTGAACTCCATCCAGGGAATGCCGTATTCCTCTTCCATATGCCGGCATATATAGTTCATCGACCGGTAACAATGGATCAGGTTCAGCTTTGCCTTGGTCGCAATGGCGATCTCGTTGAGTGTTGCATCACCGGTATACTGTGAGATGACGCGAAGCCCCATCTCCTCGAGGATCTTGCGCGAAGCCCAGGCATCGCCGCCGATATTGTAGTCACCGATCAGGGCAACATCGTAGGGAGTCGAGGTATCAAGCTGTCCTTTGCCTAACACATAATCCTTGATCGTGTCGTTCGCAATATGATGACCGAGGGACTGGCTCACACCGCGAAACCCTTCGCAGCGGACAGGGACGATCGGGTATTTGAATTCCTTTGCCACCCGCTTGGACACAGCCTCAATATCGTCGCCGATCAGGCCGACCGGACATTCCGAAAGAATGCCGATGCCCTTGGCAAGCGGGAAGAGCTCCTTCAGCTCATGCAGTGCTGCATCAAGACCCTTGTCGCCGCCGTACACGATATTCTTCTCCTGAAAATCTGTGGTGATATGCATGGTGCCGAAGGTATCGATGCCGGTCTGGCCGTTATAATAGTTGCGGCGCGACCACCAGCTATACTGACCGCAGCCGATAGGGCCGTGGCTGACCGTGATCTGGTCTTTTACCGGTCCCCAGACAACACCCTTTGCCCCTGCGTATGCGCAGCCCCTGACCGTCATAACGCCTGGCCGGGACTTGACGTTCGACTTTACCTGGCAGGTGCTGCACTGACCAGACGGATCGTTCGCCGCAAGATGCTTTGCCCGGTCCTTCTTCGACTTGTCCGGATATGCATCCAGGACTTCCTCTATCATCTTCTGAGTATCTTTAATTGCGGTGCTCATTGTTTCCTCCGTATTAGCGATCAGCTGTCAGCTTTCAGCCGTCAGCAAAATCAAGAATGCCTGTATATATTCACCCGAAAGCTGTCAGCTTATTGCTGAGTGCTGATAGCTTCTTTCCTACGCTGCCTCTTCTTTTTCCATAATGCCGTAATCCATAAGCAGCCTCTCCAGTTCGTCCATGGTGATTGGTGTCGGAATCACGAAGTTTTTGTTGTCCGCGATCTTCCTGGCAAGTTCCCGGTACTCGTCCGCCTGAGGGTGATCGGGTGCATAATCGATAACAGTCTTTCTCCGAAGCTCTGCTCGCTGCACCTCGTTGTCGCGCGGTACAAAGTGGATCATCTGGGTGCCAAGCTTGCTCGCCAGCTCTGAGATGAGCTCAAACTCCATGTCCGTCTTACGGCTGTTGCAGATCAGACCGCCAAGGCGAACTCCGCCGGACTGGGCATATTTAAGAACGCCGCGTGAAATATTGTTCGCTGCGTACATGGCCATCATTTCACCAGAGGTGACGATGTAGATCTCTTTTGCCTTGCCTTCGCGGATCGGCATCGCAAACCCGCCGCAGACCACGTCGCCTAACACATCATAGAAAATAAATTCCGTATCATCGCCGTATGCGCCGTTTTCTTCAAGGAAGTTTATGGCAGTTATAACGCCGCGGCCTGCGCAACCAACTCCCGGTTCAGGGCCGCCCGATTCAGCGCACCTGATGCCCTTGAACCCGGTAAGCAGCACTTCATCCAGGTCCAGGTCCTCTACCGTGCCCTTTTCGCGCGCCATGTCCATGACCGTGTTCTGCATCTTGCGGTTGAGGATAAGCCGCGTTGAGTCGGCCTTCGGGTCGCAGCCGATAATCATGCACTTGCGGCCCGCCTCTGCGAGTGCCGCCACCAGGTTCTGTGTTGTTGTTGACTTGCCGATGCCGCCCTTGCCGTAAATTGCTATCTGTCTCATGTAATCCTCCTTAGATGATGATATTTTGCATTTCAGCGATATTGACTATATGAGCAATAGACATGCCAACGGTGAAAACCGTGCAGTTACGCGGTTTCTTGAGACTGCACGTTTTTTATTGGAGACATTAATGTCTTCCAACGAACAATAATGTTACCTGCGATCGTTACAACCAAATCTGCCGATGAAACTCCCGTGCTCCATACCGGCTCCGGCTGCTTTAGAGGAACTGACTGATATGCTATAGTTTCTTCATGAGCAGGACACCGTCAAAGGGATGGTCGGCAAGGATAACCCGGGGAGTGAACGCCGAGCTTTGCATATTTATTTTTGCCATTTAGAACTCAAGATATAGACCGGGAACCATTTTAAGGAGGTATTATGGAACTTTTCGAGGCAATTCAGACAAGAAGAAGTGTGAGGAAATTTTCGGACAGACCTGTAGAGGACGACAAACTGCAGCAGATATTTGAGGCAGCGAGAATGGCCCCCTCATGGGCCAATATGCAGTGCTGGCGTTTCATCCTGGTGAAGGAACAGGCAACTAAAGAGCAGATCAGCGAACTCTCCTATGTCGAGTCATTCTTTGCACCAAAGGGGTACAAGGTCAATCCTGCAAAGAAGGCCCTTGCTGAAGCCCCGGTTGTAATCGTTGCCTGTGCAGATCCCGCAAAGTCCGGGGTATTGTGGGACCAGACGTACTACATGACCGATCTTGGCATCGCCTGCCAAAATCTTTGGCTTGCGGCTCGTGGACTCGGTCTTGGTACAGTCTTTGTCGGCGTGTTCGACGAGTCAAAGCTCAGGGAACTTCTTGACATCCCGCCTGAGATCAGGGTCGTGGGCCTCTTCCCGCTCGGCTATCCCTTCGAAGAAAAAACCGGAGGCCCTGCCAGGAGACCGCTCAGCGAGATTGTTTCCCGTGAGAAGTGGAATCTATAGGGTCTACCCCTGGCCATGAACCTCCTCCTTCTTTCTGAAGAGGATTTTACCGGCGCGAACTGCGTCCAGCTGCAGGGCCGAAGATTCAAACACGTAGCCGAAGTCCACAGGGCATCTGTGGGCGACCTGCTCTCTGTGGGCCTTTTAAACGGACCACTCGGGAAAGGAAGAGTAACCACACTGACATCTGGCTCCATAACTCTTGAACTGCACCTTGACCAGCTACCGCCTGCCCCGCTGCCGGTCACACTCGTCCTCGCCCTGCCCCGTCCCAAGGTGCTGAAGCGGGTACTTATTGCTGCGTCATCCATGGGTGTGAAAAAGATCTTCCTTATAAACTCCTTTCGTGTCGAAAAAAGCTTCTGGAAAAGCCCCCTGCTCGGGAGGGAGCAGATGGATGAATTCCTGACCCTCGGGCTCGAACAGGCAAAAGATACGGTCATGCCTGAAGTTCATCTGAGGCCCCTGTTTAAACCGTTTGCTGAGGACGAACTGCCGGCTGTGATCAAGGATACCCTCGCCCTCGTGGCCCATCCTGCAGCAGAAGAAAGATGCCCACGGGGATTGACCCAACCAGCCACTCTCGCTATTGGCCCTGAAGGAGGATTCATTCCCTACGAGATCGAAAAGCTTGCATTTATCGGGTTCAGACCGGTCAGCCTCGGGCAGAGAACACTGCGTGTCGAAACAGTTGTGCCTGCCCTGCTTTCAAAGTTATTCTAAGATATGTCGTGCAAGATCGATCTTCATGCCCATTCCATAAACAGCGGAGACAATCCGACCGACCCTGAGGATGTGGTTCTGCAGGCTATCAAACGCGGATTAGACGGCATAGCCTTCACTGAGCACTATTATTATGAGGCCTCTGAAGGCGTTGACCTCTTGCGTTCGAAATACGGCAGCCAGATCATGATCTTCAGGGGTGTTGAATTCTCTGCTGCTGAAGGCCATTGCCTTGTCTTTGGGGTAAACACCGACAGGCTGTCGATCAAATATGCTCCGATTGCAGACCTGATAAAAATAGTAAACGAACACGGCGGCATCGTAATCCCGTCACATCCTTTTCGCAGAGCAAACAGTATCGGCGACATGATCAGAAACCTGGACGGGCTTTGCGCTTTGGAGGGATACAATGGCTGTAACATGCATTTCTTCAACCAAAAGGCAATTGATACAGCACAGGCACTGAACCTCCCTTTCACAGGAGGCTCAGATGCGCATGCTGCCGGGGAGATCGGGTCGTGCTACACTGAATTCTCTGATGTCGTCACCTACGACAATTACCTTGCCCTGCTGAAACAGGGCAGATACCGCGGCATCGACACCCGCAAGATCAGCAGATGGCAGTTCTGATATTGTCTCAAAAATAGCGTTTATTGCTTATTCATACAAATCCCCCCTCGCCCCCCTTTTCCAAAGTGGGGCATTCTTCCTCCCTTTCGAAAAAGGGAGGTTAGGAGGGATTTTGGAATGAATATTTTCATCCCCCTTGGTCAATTTTGGCTCATGTAGATTACCGCTCGTTGCTCAGGCTGCAGACAACGCTGCATCTGCCACGGTAATCTCCTGCACAGGGCGCTTTTCTTTAAGCAGAAGATACAGCCCAAGGTTCCCTTTCAGATCGTAATCAAAGGCGATTGTTTCCCTTACAAGCACCGAGACCGTATAGGCGAGATCTTCGAGTTTTTGACTGAGCCCCTCCTGTGTGCGGTCTTCAAGGTCGTATATTTCAAGGATGTCGATAATGTCGTCAATGTCGCCGGTGTTATAGGATTCAAGTGCCAGTCTGCCGCCTGGAGGGACCGTGCCGCCCAGCCTCTGCTTTGCGTTTGTGATCTGGAACTTCACCCTCATGAGGCATACGTTGTATATCTTTGCATCATCCATGATCCTGCTCCTTGATGGTTTCTTTTGCTTATGACACCTGCCACGGTGTTCTCCTTCTATGAGCAACCAACGTGCCAACAATACTATCCTTAAAAAACAAGCGGTTAGCATTTGTCCTGAGCGTGATATTGATTAATATATTACCAATAGGTATACTTTATATACAGAATATGGAGAAGATAGCACTTATCAGCAAGGACAAGTCGCTCTTTAAGGAACTTTCAGGGGTTCTGCCAAAGGGAGCGAAACTTATTGAGGGGATACCGGAGAGCGAAGGCTCATTCGTCTTTTTCGATATCGATACCATGAGACCCGGCATGATCAGGGAATTGACCGGCAGCCACTACATTATGGCAGTCACAAGGCAGAAGCGGACAGAGCGGGTCATGGAAGCAGCGACGTTCGGCGCTTATGAGGTGATACAGCGGCCGCTCACCCAGGAGGCGCTTACTGGCATCCTTGATGAGCTACAGACATTCCGTGACGAGATCAGGGACAACATCCCTATTGCGCCTCTGCCGCCCACGCCGACCTGCGCTATTGTGGGCCACTCACCCATCATCATGGACGTCTGCAAAAAACTGGCGAGGCTCTCTCAGGTCGACGCGCCGGTGCTGATCACCGGGGAGACAGGAACCGGCAAGGAACTGATCGCAGAATCGATAGCGCAGCTTTCATCGCGCTTCGGCAAACCCTTTGTTGTGGTGAACTGCGCTGCAGTGCCCGAGGCGCTTCTTGAATCAGAGCTCTTCGGCTTTGAGAAGGGGTCCTTTACCGGGGCTGTCGCATCAAAAGAAGGTATGCTCAAGATCGCGGATGAGGGCTGCGTCTTTTTTGACGAGGTGGGCGAACTGCCCCTGCCGTTGCAGGCAAAGCTTCTCAGATTTCTCCAGACGCAGGCATTCTATCCCATCGGCAGCACGAAAGAGGTCCAGGTCAATGTGCGGGTGCTCTCGGCAACCAACAGAAATCTTGAATCAATGGTAAAGCAGGGGACATTCAGGGAGGACCTTTATCACCGGCTCCGCGTCACGACTATCCATATCCCCCCTCTGCGTGAGCGAAGAAAAGACATTCTTCCGCTGGTCCAGTTCTTCCTGAACCGATATAAGCAGACTGCTCCGCGCCAGATCAGGGGATTTACCAGGCAGTTCTCCAGGAGGCTCACTGCCCATGCCTGGCCGGGGAACATCCGCGAGCTTGAAAACACCATAAGGTCTGCGCTGGCACTCACCAGGACACCTTACCTTACAACCCATGAGCTCAGCGAACTCGGCACCCACGCAGTCACCCAGCAGGCTGAGGCAGAATCGCTCGGAACAGCGGTCACTTCCTTTGCAAAACAGGCGATAGACAATAAAGAGCGCGGCATTTATGACAGGGTCCATGACGAAGTCGACCGGGCGCTTATTTCCTATGTGCTCAGTCACGTGCATGAGAACCAGTCAGAAGCAGCCCGTCTGTTGGGCATCAGCAGACTGACCCTCAGAAAGAAATTAAAATACTGATCGATGGAAACAATAAAAAAGAATGTCATGGATACTGTTGCTTTTCTTGCCGGAACAATCGGCCAGAGAAGCTGGCAGGATCTGGATAAGCTCGCCAAATCAGCAGCCTATATCGAAGATCGGCTCAGAGCTGCCGGATGTGAGACAGTACGCCAGCCCTTCATTTTCAGGGGAAACACCTATCACAATATTATCACAGAAATACGGGGCAGCGACCCTGCTGAAGACGGCATCCTTGTTGTCGGAGCTCACTACGACTCCTGCGAGGGCACACCCGGTGCTGACGACAATGCAAGCGCTGTGGCAGCGCTGCTTGAGCTTGCACGCCTGACAAAAGAAAAGCCGCTCAGGAGGACCGTGCGCTATGTGGCCTACTGCCTCGAAGAACCGCCGGCATACATGACACACCACATGGGCAGTTATCTGCATGCAGAGAGCCTGCATAAGGAAGACGCAAAGGTCTTTGGTATGATCTCGCTCGAAATGCTTGGCTATTACAACGATGAAGAAGGTTCTCAATACTATCCTTCGTCCCTGTTCAAGCCATTCTATCCAGACACAGGCAATTTTATCGCCTTTGTCGGCAACTTCTCTTCGCGGGACTTCTCGAACTGCTTCAAGTCTGCCTTCACCTCTGTTTCGTCATTCCCGATCGAATCCCTGAACGGTTTTTCGATCATCCCTGGCGTGGACTTCTCTGACCACAGGAACTACTGGAAGTTCGGATACCCCGGCTTCATGATCACGGACACGGCCTTTTACCGCAACCCAAATTATCATGATCCCGGCGACACCCCTGATACGCTGGACTACGACCGGCTTACCCTTCTTACCAAGGCCCTGTACGAAGCACTCTGCATCGTGTAACCATGCTCACAGTATTTAGCTGGGAAGTGGCGTGCACTTAAGGGGCAGAATACGAAGCTTACAGGGATCTGCGGCACAAGGCCCGGCAATGCCCGATTTGTGCCTCCGCCGCCGGAAAAGGTCATGGAGTGTATGGGTGATCTCGAAAAATTCCTGCACGCAGAGGATATTCCTGTTCTTACAAAAGCCACCATCGTTTGTTATCTTTTCTGTGATAAAATAACGTCAGTGAAAACTGGGTTTATAATGAAACGTAAAAAGCCCAGAGATTCGCAAGTGGCTGGGGCAGGTAGTAGGCAAAGAGGGTGAAACCCTTGATCGTCACGACCGCTGGAGGTATAAAGTATGCCAACTATTTCCATCTTCTTTGGTATTGTAATTCAGATGTTTTGGAAGGAGCACGCGCCACCACACTTCCATGCACTATATGGGGAATTTGAGGCTCAGATAAGTATCGATACTTTGAAGATTATAGAAGGCGAGTTGCCACGGCGAGCATTGGAATTAGTTCTGGATTGGGCCGAACTGCATCAAAATGAACTTAAGGAGGACTGGGAACTATGCACTCACATGCAGTCACCGAAGAAGATCGCCCCCTTGACGTAATAAAAACGATTGTGCCGCGCGCTCCGTGGCGCGTAACCGATGTTAAAGTTTTATCTACTTATCGGCTTGAGGTGTGCTTTGCTGATGGACTAAAGGGCGTGGTGGATATGTCGAAGCTGGTGCAGAGTGAGGATGCAGGTGTTTTTTCTGCACTGCGTGATGATAGCTTGTTTCGACAAGTGCGTATTGAGCTTGGTGTGGTGACATGGCCAGGCGATATTGATCTTGCGCCGGATGCCATGCACACTGCCATGAAACAAAACTGCGAATGGGTGGTTTCTTGAGCAGTTTTAATATCAGGGGCCGGACCGTAAAACAGCATATTGCTGAACATATGAAGGCCCCTGAGTTCAAAAAAGCATGGCACGATCTTGATCCTGAGTTTGCACTTCTGGAGAGTATGCTCAAGGCAAGACAGCGGAAGGGGCTCTCACAGGCAGAGCTTGCAAGAAAAATGGGAACTAAGCAGAGCGCAATTTCAAGGTTGGAGCGTAGCGGATACGGCAAGGCCACTGTCGAAACCCTCAAGAAGATTGCAGACGCCCTGGATACCAAGCTTGTTATAAAACTTCAGCCGAAATAATAAGCTCTGTCTCCTTGCATGGCTCGACCGTGGAGTGCTGATCTTTAGCCAGTTCTACGATTCAGCCTACGCGCTGACCGAGTATCTTGTGAAGCACATCGACGAGCCGATTGGTCTCTACACCAACAGCAGCGCCAGTAAACTGTTTGAAGGGGGCAAGGTTCTAAGCGTCAAACGGGAACTACTCTTGGAAAAGGTGTTGAAGGGGCGGCTAAAGCTCCTGATCGGTACCGATGCCGCCAGCACAGGTCTCAATCTGCAGAAGCTGGGCTGCCTGATAAACTTGGACCTGCCCTGGAACCCGACTATGCTGGAGCAGCGCAAGGGGCGCGTGCAGCGCGGCACTCTGGCCAAACGGATTCCATTCTACAACATGCGCTACGACAAAGGGGCGGAGCTGAAACTCTTTCAAACCCTCTCAGGTCGCATCCAGGAGATCACCGCAATCTTCGGCACCATCCCCGACTTTATCGTTGACCAATGGGTGACCGATATGCTGGAGGATAAAGAGTGGGATGAAAACACTGTCCTTACCGTCATTGCCGAACGGGAACAGAACCCTTTTACTCTGAAGGAGACCACTGAATCCTTGGATGCCGACTGGGACGGCACCGCTGAGGTGCTCAATCAGGCTGATGCCATGCGGGAGTTGATGGGTGGGTGGTGAGCAAATCTTATATTCTCGACCTTTAATCTACGGCGACGACTTCCCCAGCGAGACCTTCCGCGTCCTCAAGAATAAGGAAATGAAAGAGTTCGGCGAATACCGCACCCGCCGCCTCGTCCTTGAGGCCTGGGATAGGATGTTTGAAGGTTTATCGCAAAATCGATTGACAGGGTAATTGTTTATTGATAACATAAATCTGCGTCTGGAAGGAGTCGCCACGCGTCTCCCAGAGAGGTCTCAGGACCTCACTCCAGTCGCTTTTTTTTTGGGCGGGAGATAAAAGACCATGTACATCTGCTATATCGATGAGTCTGGAACTCCGGAAGTTCCGGGGACTACTTCACACTATGTTCTTGCGGGGATATCCGTACCTATTTGGTTTTGGCGTACATGTGAGGATGAAATTGCTTTAATCAAGCGCAGATACGCCTTGGAGTCCGCAGAAATACATACAGGCTGGATAATGAGGCGCTATCAGGAACAAATCCGTGTTCCGAATTTTGAGTCTCTGAATTACACCCAGCGCATATCCGAAGTCGAGAAAATCAGAAGAGCAGAATTATTGAGGCTTCAGGCAGCCCCAAATCGGAAGCGGTTTAAACAGGTCGATAAAACGTATAGAATGACTCGACCCTATATTCATTTGTCCTATGATGAGCGGCGTAGGCTTATAAAAGATATTGCGACGGCTGTCGGTAATTGGAGATTCGCAAGACTTTTTGCTGAATGTATAGACAAAGTCCATTTCGATCCGACAAGGGCGACGTGTACGCCGGACGAGCAGGCTTTTGAGCAACTTGTATCAAGATACGAGCGATACTTGGACAACATATCCCCATCACAGGGGCAACTGCCACCTGGGCAGTTGCAGACTTCTTTTGGACTCCTTATTCATGATAATAATGAAACTGTCGCAAAGAAACATACCGATCTTATGAAGTCATTTCACAATAATGGAACTCTTTGGACACGTATTCAGCACATCATCGAGACTCCTCTCTTTGTCAACTCGGAGCTTACGAGCATGATCCAGATCGCAGACCTATGTGCTTATGTGCTTCGGAGATATCTCGAAAATCAGGAAGAAGAGTTGTTTAGATTGATTTTCCCTCGCGCAGATCGCTTTGGAGGCCAGACTGTTGGAGTGCGCCACTTTACGGCGTCACGATGCACTTGCGCGATCTGTTCGTCTCACCGCACGGCTCCTTTTTCACTCACGCCTTAAAATTACCCGTTTCTTCAGTTCAGGTATCTGCAGAATATAGGGCGTTATACAATCTATTCCACTACACCTGCACCTCTTCGGCCAGTTCTTCTTTCAGTTTTTCGACGTTGACGTCTTCTGCAGTTTTCCAGAGAAACAGCTCATTGAGTTCTGCGGCCTCGATAGACAATGCCAGTGCTAAATCCTTGGAATTGTGGAACTGTTCCCAGTTGCGTTCGTCCCTGAACTTGATCAGGAGATCAGTTATTTCTTCTATTTCAGTCTTAGCTTTTTTCGTGCAATTTCTTGGCTTCCTCATATTCCTTCTTGAAGGCTAAACCTGTATCCAGAAACGGATCTATCACCTGAAAGGCTGCGTACATGTAGGCAAGGAGCTGAAGGCCAGAGAACTCTTTGCCGGGGATGCTCTTTAACGTGTATTTCTTGTCATGATTAGCCGGGTCTATCCCCTGCTGGCCCAACATCGCAATCTCAAAGCCGACCTTCTGTATCTCCGGCAGTTCCTTGTCCTCAAAATATTGCAGTGCGCTGAGACAATACATGGTGATCGCCATTTGACCGGCGGGCTCTTGTTGGATGTCTGAAGATGACCCCTCACCCATGCCCTCTCCCTCAAGGGGCGAGGGTTTGACAAACTCATTGTCTACGACACTCTCGGCACTCGTTGCAGGCCTGCTCCGGTATTCGCTCTCTTCAATAAGGCTGAAATAAGGATCAACTTTAAGTTCTTTTGCCCATTTCCGGATCAGCTCGTGCGCCTCAACGGCTTTAGCGTTCTTCTGATACTTCAGATATTCAGAATAGAACTCCTTTGCAATTTTCATTTGAGGAGCAGTCGCCTTGAACAGCGGGCTCATGTCATAGCCGAATAGATCTCTAAACTGAAAGGCATGGGTAAGGCTTAATATAATATTGGCATTTCTGATCTTCGCAGGAGTGTGTTCAAGTATCTGCCTGTTTGTTGCCGCATCGATATATTCCTTGAGCAAAGACAGAAGCGAAAGAAATTGAAAAGGCCGGAGGTTTTGGTAGGTCTTATACAGAAAGTCCTCGATGAAAAGATCGAGCGGTGTGTTGTAGATCTGGCTGTTGGTTCCGCTAAACAGCGCGTCGATATAGTCAGCGATGACCTTGTCGCCAAGACCCTGCCTGTTGAGCCGCTGAAGCGTCGGTTCATTGTCCCTGATGAACTGCTCTTTCTGTGCCTTGGTTGCGACAAAGAGATAATTAGCGCTTTTTTTGCGGCACTGGAGGGCTAAATCAAGATGGACAAGCTCGTGCATCATCAGATGGGCTACGGCCAATCTGTCTTTCTTGAATCGGATAATGTGCTTGTCCCGTCCGTAGTTCTCGGCTATCTCGATCTTGGCAGGTGTCGGGATGCTGTCGTCCTGTATGACATCAATTACCTTTCCGGATTCAACAGCTAACTGCCCGGAATACTGATTGAACATTTCAGCCGGATCAATGTTTTCAACTGATCTTAAACCTGCCTGCTGTGCCAGCTCAAAGGCATTACTGTATACAGGGTGACCTGCTTTAGATTTCTTCAGCGCCTGTATCGAAAAGTCGAAGGCCTTGAGGTGGTCGCCCTTTGCGTCATGTATCATCCCCAGGGCATACAGGGTGTTTGGATAGTCGCTGTTTATGGCCAGCGCTGCTTCAAAATACCGCTGCGCATCCTTTACCCGGTCCAACTGAATGAGATTGGCACCGATGTTATTCATGGCTATGTGGTCATCAGGCTTTACGACAAGGGCCTGCTCGTAATAGGACATCGCGGTTGAGATGTCGTTCTTTGACCGGGCAAAGATATTGCCCATCATGGTCAGAGCATGGGTGTTCTTCGGATCCCAGCGCAGGGCGTCGATCAGACAGTTTATGGCATCGTCCTGTCTGCCTTCGTCAGAGTATATCTGGCCTAATATTCTGTGATATTCAGAGACAGCAGGGTTCTTCCTGATAAGCCTTTCGAGGATCGGCTTTGAGGTCTTGTCAATAGGTGTGTAAAAAGCCATCAGGCGGCCATCCTTTCAAGCACCTTCGATTCGCATTTCATAATCCCGTCGACAAACTGTTTTTCTTCGTAAACATTCTGCAATAACCCATAACCCTTCAATGCTC
>JACRHC010000046.1 GCA_016217675.1 Nitrospirota bacterium | reverse complement strand
TTCCGGAAATCAATAACCCGAAAATAAAAGAATTACTATATGGCAATTACAGAATTATATACCGGACAGGAGAAAAGCTGATATCTATTCTTACGATACGGCACGTCAAGCAAATATTGCCAACAGATGAAATCATGGCATAACGAATTGAATCACGGGACCGGTTGCAAACTGCGCCATCTCACCGTGAACTTTGTGTCAGGCGGTTTCAAGCAGTTTTAATGCATTTTCCCGGAGGATTCGATCCTCCGTCTCCTGGCCGAGTTCGAGTCCTTTCAGTTGTTCTATCGCCTTTCCCTGATCAGCCCAGGGCGAATCCGAACCAAACAGAATGTGGTCCTTCGGATGGTTCAGGATGATGCGCCGCGCGGTCTCCTTCGGCATGCAGTCAAGGGAGAAGGAGATCTCCATATAGATCTTTCTGCCGGAAAGATGCTTTTCGACTTCGTCCCAATCTTCCCACGCGCCGAGGTGTGTCGTTACCAGTTTCAGGTCAGGGAATGTGTCGAGAACGCGCAGGATCTTTTCCGGGTCGCATTTTCTGGCGCGCTCGAACGCCAGATCAAAGCCGGTATGCATCACAACGATCAAGCCTTCGCGCTCAAGCTGCCGGTATATCGGGGAAAGGCGCTCCTCGTCAATCGTGAAATCCTGATAATAGGGGTGGAACTTCACACCCTTGAAGCCCTCGGCTTTTATTCGTTGAACCTGATCAGCTGCATCTTCTGCCTCAGGGTGCAGCGAGGGAAATGGGATGATGCGGTCGGTCATGACCTGCTTTGACCATTTCATGATCGGATCGAACTGGGATGGCTTTGTCGCAATCGAGCAGATAACGCTCTTTTCGATGCCGTTTTGATCCATGGAGGCCAGGAGCGATGATATCTTCCCGTCCAGATAGGCTTTGACGTCAAACTTCTTCCGGCCTTCTTCAAGGAGGACCTGGACAGCCCGCTCAGCCAGAGCATCAGGGAATGCGTGCGTATGGAAATCGATGATGCCTTTCATGGCGGTTAGTATAAGGCGAACGTGGAATGGAAATCAAAATGAGCGATGTCCTTTTCGCGAACAGGAGCTGTGCAGAGACTATTTTTTCATCTGCCCCTTGATCATGTCGAGATAGTCAATGAATATCTCGGGCTCGATATGGTCAACAAAGCACATCTTCTTGTCGGCTGGGTCCTTAAGCAGATTCATATCATAGTCCAGGAAGAGCATGAGACAGTCGTTCTTGTAATCATATTTGTTGCCCAGACCTTCTTCTTCCTTTGTCAGAGGTTTGGTGAGGTCTATAAAGATCGGCACGAAATTCTCGTTGATCTTTTTTGAGATCTGGGGATTGCTGTAAACATGTTTTTCGAGTTTTTCACAGCGAGGGCAGCCCTTGCCAAAAAAGAAGTCGACAATTATGGGCTTCTTCTCTGCCTTTGCCTTAACCACGCCGTCCTTCAGCGTATTCCATTTGACGTCCCCGCCAATGGCAAAGGCCGAACTGATCAGCAGAAATGCAAACAGTATTGCAAGCAATGGTATTTTTCTCATGGTATAGACCTCCACGCAGTTTCTTTACTTCTTCCTGCTATATTTTATCACAGGGTTACAGGCTTGCGATATGAAATTGTCTTCATGATTATGAAGCCTTATGAGGTTGCGCCACATGTCAGCATAAAACGAGCCTGGTGTTTTACAATCATAGATCATGATCCATGAAATCATCGGTTTTCTCGACAATGACAGGGAGATGCAGCTCCAGTGCGCAGGCCACAGGCATATCCGTCCGGTCGCTGAACACTACCGCACTATAGAGCTTGATGAGCGGCTTAGAACGATCTTTCTGAACAGGGGGATTGCGCAGTTTTACAGCCATCAGGCAGAGGCGATAGACCAGATCAGGCTCGGCAGGAACATCGTCCTGATGACCCCGACTGCCAGCGGCAAGAGCCTTGCGTACAATATCCCTGTCCTCGAAGCTATCCTTGCTGACCGGAACACGCAGGCGCTCTGCATCTTCCCGCTCAAGGGACTCGAACAGGACCAGGTGAAGAACCTCAACGAACTGTCTGCAGAGGTCGGCCTCGGCAGGGTCGGAGAGGTTTATGACGGCGATACCCCTGCCACGAAACGGCAGGAGATACGCGCAAACCTCCCAAATGTGATCTTTACCAATCCTGATATGATCCATCTGGCATTTCTGCCGTTCCATAAAAAATGGGAAAACTTTTTCAGAAATCTGCGGTACATAGTCATTGACGAGATCCATACGTACCGCGGGGTGTTCGGTTCCCACGTTGCCCAGGTAATCAGAAGGCTCAGGCGTATTTGTGAACACTATGGGTCAAGCCCTCAGTTCATCTCAGCCTCTGCCACGATTGCCAATCCCGGCAGACTTGCAGAGGACCTGACAGGACTGCAGTTCAGCGTGATCGACGAGAGCGGTGCGCCCATAGCCGGAAAACATTTCTATTTTATGAGCCCCATCGAAAGCCCGTACACGCTTGCGACAAAGCTTTTTGTGCAGTGCATGAAGCAGGGGATGAGGACGATCGTCTTTACCAGGGCGCGCAAGATCACCGAGCTGATCCATAACTGGGCCGTGAACTATGCCCCTGACCTGAGAGACAGGATCAGCCCGTATAGGGCCGGATTTCTGCCTGCGGAGCGGCGCGAGATCGAAGCACGGCTCTTCAGCGGAGAGCTGCTTGGTGTGGTCTCGACAAGCGCTCTTGAACTGGGCGTTGACATCGGCGGGCTCGACTGCTGCATCCTCTGCGGGTACCCCGGCTCAGTATCGAGCACATGGCAGAGGGCAGGCCGTGTCGGCAGGCAGGGGCAGGAATCCCTTGTGATATTGGTAGCGATCCAGGATGCCCTTGACCACTATTTCATGCGCCACCCTGCAGAGTTCTTTTCAAAGAGTCATGAGGCTGCGGTCATTGATCCTTTCAATGCGTATATCATGAAAAAGCATCTGCTCTGCGCTGCAGCTGAGTTGAACCTGACGCTGGACGATCCTGCATTTGATATGGAGGCTGCCCTGACGCTTATTGAAGAGCTTGTTGCAGATCACACGCTGGTTCCCGGGAAAAAGAGCGGTATCTGGTTTTCGCCGCTCAAGATGCCGCAGAGGGATGTCAGCATCAGGGCTGCCGGCGAGCGCTTTATGCTGGTCAATGAGTCCGGCCGGACCATTGGAGAATTAGGCGGCGCCCGGGTATTCAGGGAGGCCTTCCCCGGAGCTGTGTACCTCCACCGCGGCAAGCAGTATAAAGTTGTAGAACTTGATATCTCGAAGAAAAGGGCTGTCTGCAGGTCTGCCAATCTTGCGTTCTATACGCAGCCGGTCAGCGGTGACACGACCCAGATCATTGCGAAGCAGGAGACGAAGCGGTTCAACCGGCTGACCTTTGACTGGGGGCGTCTCAGGATCGTCCAGAAGGTGATGGGCTACGATACCAAGCGCGTCTCTGACAACAAGTGGATATCGACCACGCCGCTGCAACTGCCGGACCATGTATTCGAGACCGAAGGGCTCTGGGTCGTCCTCGACAGGGAGATCGAGCGGGAGATCGAGGCAAGAGGTTTTGATCTCGGCGGTACGATACACGCAGTCGAACATACTGCCATCGCCTGCATGCCGCTCTTTGTATTATGCGACAGCGGCGACATCGGCGGCCTGAGCCATACCAGTTTTCCTGATTTTGGCCTTCCAGCTATCTTCATGTATGACGGCCATGAGGGCGGTGTAGGACTTACGCGCAGGGTATTAGATATCATCCCTGAATGGCTTGGAGCCACGCTGCGGATCATCGAAGACTGCGAATGCGAGAGCGGCTGTCCCTCATGCGTGCAGGATGCCCAGTGCGGAAACAGGAACGAGCCTCTGGATAAGCATGGCGCGAAGTGGCTGCTCAGGAAGTGGCTTAATGACCGTGAAGAGTGATGCGTAATGGGTGATGGGGAAAAAGGCTGATGACGAGTTTTAATCCAGAAGTTCGAAAGATGCGCTTCCCCTGAGCGCCCTGTCAAAAGTTGCCGTGGAATCGCACCCTGAGGCGCGGTTGCTTCTGCCGATAACGTAGTCGGCGAGGTCGCCTTTGCCCTCACGGTATTCCCTGAGTGCGTGGATAACAAGGTCTTTGCGATCCACTTCAAACTGCCGTGTTACAAGAATTTTGTCGATCACGTCTGCAATTTCTTTTTTTGAATAGCGGTAAGCTGATTCAAGAACCCATACCAGTTCGCAAAGCACGACGGCGTTAATGTAGCAGAACTCGCCCGATGATGACACGCTATTGATAAGCGAAGCCGCCTTCTGGGCCTGCTTCTGATCGTCACGGACAAGATATCTGACGAGCACGTTGGTGTCGAGGCCTTTCATTGCTCAAACTCTCCTATGACGGGACTTAATCGCCCGCGACATCTCTTCTATTGACACAGCTTTCATGCCTGGCCTGTGCAGTATGCCCTCTAATTCAGTTACATCAGATGTGGCCGGCCGCACGCTCACCTTCCCGCTCTCTTCAATAATGAAATCGAGCCGGTCTCCGGGATGGAGCTTCAGGTGCTCCCTGATGTTCTTGGGGATTGTTGTCTGTCCCTTTGTCGTTATGGTCGCTATGGTCATAACCTATCTCCTTACTTATAAATAATTTC
The DNA here is from genome assembly GCA_016217675.1 of Nitrospirota bacterium. Taxonomy (GTDB): domain Bacteria; phylum Nitrospirota; class Thermodesulfovibrionia; order Thermodesulfovibrionales; family UBA6898; genus UBA6898. Next base: position 55,786 of record JACRHC010000046.1, on the reverse strand, counting down.
CTTACTTTATGGTAATGCAATAGTGGATGACTGTCAAGAGTTGCATAGCTGCTTCCGAATTTTCGGAGCGTAATTCCTATACTGGGGATGGCTGGGCGAGAAAAACTATATTCTGTCTTTCAGCCAGTCGGTAGGGTCGATGATGTGATATGCGGCCTTTCCGTCGGAATAGACAACGCGGGCTATCCGGGCATTCAGGATCATCCTCTTGCACATCATGCAGGGGCCGGAATCGCATTCGTTTCCGTCGCCGTCAACACCTGAGATATAAATCGTCGCGCCCTTCAGTTCGTCAACCGATGCCCTGATGATCGCATTTGCCTCTGCATGCACGCTGTGGCAGAGTTCATACCGCTGTCCATGCGGTATCTGCAGTTCCATCCTCGTGCATTTGCCGACTTCGAGGCAGTCGGTCACGCCGGCAGCTGCACCGTTGTAACCGGTGCTTACGATGATGTTCTCTTTTGTGACTACTGCCCCGTATCTCCTTCTGATGCAGGTCGCGCGCGTGGCCACAGCCTTTGCAATGTTGATGAAATACTCATCCCAGTTGGGCCTGATATGCGGTTTCTTTTTCGTCGGAGCTTTCTTTTTCATGAGGGTGATATTATAGAAAATATCGTATGCTTTAGCCAGAGAAGTTTATGGCATCCGTACAATACCATTATGACAAACGCAGATAATGCAAAAGAGTATGCAGAGAACCGTGCCGAGGCGCAGAGCGTCTTCAGGAAGTTCCAGCATACGCTTCCGTTCAGGCTTCTGGTGAGGGGATTTCTGATCGCAACCAAATATCTGCCTGTCTGGCTCCTGAGGATCATCGGCCGCCTGTTCGTGGTCATCTTCATTGTTTTCAATGTTGACAATTACCGGGCGATCATGCGAAACCTTGCGAAGATACGGCCCGGCCGTATTCCTATCTCATATGCATACATGGCCCATGAAGTATTCAGGTATTATTCCTATTATCTCATTGACCTGTTTCATCTGAGCCATGGTCCTGAGCGGCTCGAAAAATATACCTTTACAATCAGAGGCATGAATAATGTGGAGAAGGCCCTGCAAACCGGAAGAGGTGTCATATTCCTTGCGACACATCTCGGCAACTGGGAACTTGGAAGTCTGAAGCTTTCCTTCAAAGACCGGAAGATCCATGTGGTATACTCGCCTGACAGTTCATCTCTTCTCGGATCGCAGCTGAGCTATCTCAGAAATGCGGAGGGTGTCCAGGAACTGCCGCTGAAGGCAGGCAATTTTTCTTCTCTGAAACTTCTCAGGATCCTTCAGGAGGGCGGTATTGTGGGGGTGCAGGGGGACAGGCTGACCTTTGACAGCGGCGTTGCCGTACCCTTTTTCGGTCATGAGGCGCTTTTCCCGAAAGGCCCGGCAAAGCTTGCGATGGTATCTGACAGTATTATCCTGCCGATCTTTATCCCGATAACAGGATATAAAACGTACACGATCATCATTGAAGAGCCGGTCATGATGGACCGCAGCGGCTCCTCAGATGAACTCAGGACAAATCTTCAAAAAATAATTAAAATATTGGAGAACTATATAAGCGCTTATCCAACGCAGTGGTTTACCTTCATGCCATTCTGGGAAGAGGACAAAAAGGAGTTTCGGAAAAAAACGTGAAGATTCATCTTATCTATCCTGACTGGGGCCATTTCCCTCTTGTGTACAGGCGATACATTCAGGTCATGGGGCCTGCGATCGTTGCCTCGCTTACACCTCCTGATATCGAGCTCGTCTTCACTGACGAGCGGCTTGAAAAAATAGACTTTGATCAGCATTACGACCTGGTTGCCATCTCGTTGATGACAAGCCAGGCAAACAGGGCGTATGAGATCGCGGACAGATACCGAGCAAAGGGTGTCCCGGTCGTTCTTGGCGGTGTTCATGTCTCGCTCATGCCCGAGGAGGCAGCAGAGCATGCTGATGCGGTCGTGATCGGCGAGGCCGAGAACACCTGGCCGGATGTTATCAGGGATTTCAGGAACGATCACCTGAAAAAAAGTTATTCCTGCAGGAACCCGGCAGAGGAGATCCCGCTGCCGCGCTGGTCTATCTTCGATACCTCGGTCTATCTTCCGATGAACTCTTTGCAGGTTTCGCGCGGCTGCCCGGTGAACTGCGAGATCTGCTCTGTGCCCCAGACCTATGGGACCGAGTTCAGAATGGCTGATACCAAAAAGATCCTTCGGGATGTTGAAAAGCTCGACCAGTGTCTTTTTCTGATCAACGACAACCTGCACCTTGCAAAGAGGAGGGTGAAAAGTTTTTTTGAGGGTCTGTCACAGACCGGCAAGCCGTGGGTCGGGCTGGCCCCTCTCTCTATTGCTGAAGATCCTGCCTATCTTGATCTGCTGAAAAGCTCAAACTGCTGGGCCATGTACATTGATCTGAGCCCCTGGATCTCTGCCGGCCTGAACGAGAAGATCAGCGCCAGCCAGATCGGGAAGGCGAACATGTTTCTTGAGCGCATCAGGGAGCGAAATATCAAGATTATAGCCTCCTTTGTCTTTGGCTTTGACCATGACCAAAAGGATGTGTTCGGGCGCACGGTGCAGTTCGCTAAATCCAATAGTATCGAAGAGGCGGAATTCCATATTCTGACCCCTTATCCGAAGACCAGACTCGCTGAACGGCTTGAGGCAGAGGGACGGCTGCTGACGCGGGATTTCTCGAAGTATTCAGCATCATCTGTTGTGTTTACGCCTGCCAACATGACGCCTGAGGAGCTTTATGAGGGATACAGCCGGGCGTGGAAGGAGTTCTATCCTGAAGATACCCATGAGATGACTGATGAGGGGCTTGTGATAAAGACCTATGCCTGTTTCCCCATGAACAAGGGCGATCTTGACAACTACCGCGGAGCCAAGTGGGTAGATTCGGTAAGAAAAAAGTATGCAACGGAGGCAAGTGCATAAATGTTGAAGACACTGAAACCATTTCTTATGTCGCGGTTCCTGTACGGCCTTGTTCAGGTGATGGCCCTCAGCAGCAAAAATGCTCTGATCTCCTATCTGAACATTGCAGAGAAGGCGACGACACGCGATCACTATAAGCGCGCTATCAGGTCCATACGGGAAATGTGGCGCAGCGGCCATCCTACGCTGAACGTTGCGATGAAGGTGCTGCGCAGCACCAGTCCGCGCCACAAAAAGCAGATCATAAGGTGCTTTATCATGAACCAGCTTCTGGTGGGCAGCACCAAGCGCAAGGCCTTTTCGGACGGCGCAGGGGGGTTCTATCCTCCCGGACTTCTGGTGATCAGCCCTTCCATGAAATGCAACCTCAACTGCTTTGGCTGTTATGCAGGCATGTACAAAAAGGACGAGGACCTTCCCTATGAGGTGATCGACCGTGTGCTGACCGAGGCAAAAGAGATGGGTGTTTACTTTATCGTTGTCTCCGGCGGAGAGCCGTTCTTCAGAAAAGACCTGCTCGACCTCTTTGAGAAACATAATGATATGGCATTTCATGTCTTTACCCACGGCGGTCTGCTTGACGAGAAGCTCGTTGCCCGTTTGGCAGAGCTGGGCAATGTCCTCCCTGCCATCAGCGTTGAGGGGTTTAAGGAAGAGACGGACAAACGCAGAGGCGAGGGCCACTATGAGCGGGTACTGAAGGCAATGAAGCTCCTGAAAGAAGCAGGTGTGCTCTTTGGGTACTCAGCGACCATGACCCGTCAGAATGCAGATATCATGGTGTCTGACAAGTTCGTGGACCACTGGATGGCACAGGGCACAACAGTAGGCTGGTATTTCCTGTACACGCCGGTCGGCAGGGAGCCGAACTGGGACCTGGTGCCGACGCCTGAGCAGCGCGAGCTGCTGAGGGCGCGTGTGGCCTATTTCCGCGCGACCAAGGAGATGCTCTTCGGCGATTTCTGGAATGACGGGCCGGTTGTGGGCGGCTGTATTGCAGGCGGCAGAAAGTATTTCCATATCAATTCAAAGGGAGATGTTGAGCCCTGCGTCTTCTGCCATTTCGCTTCCCATAATATCAAGAACGTCAGTCTTCAGGAGGCGGTCACTTCGCCGCTCTTCAAGAAGATCCAGTCCTATCAGAAGACTCATGAGAACAAGCTCAGGCCCTGCATGATCATTGATCACCCCAATGTATATCGCGATGTCTGCAAGATGCCGGGTGTTTATTTCACGCATCAGGGAGCAGAGAACATTGTCGAGGGGTTCGCCGAAAAGATCGATGACTATTCGGTTAAGTGGGGCAGGCTTGCTGATAAGGCCTGGGCAGAAAACTATCAGAAGAAAGAGTAATGTCTTTTTGATCTGAAGGGCCGTTTTGCCGGCCCTTCAGTCTTTGTCAGCAGTTCAGCCGGATTTAGAAAGAACATCTTTTTCCACCCCTGTCGCCCTCTGTCCATTTTCCAGATGTATGGAAGTGTTGTGATAACGGCGTAGTGCAGATGGGGCGGCTTTCCCATTGCATTGCCTGTGGCGCCCACAGAGCCGATTGGCTGACCTCTCCGGATATAGGCCCGCGGCGTGACAAAAGCTGTTTTCAGGTGAGCGTAGTAATGTATTCTGCATCTGGAGTCCAAGACTGCTATGACATTGCCTCCCAATTCGAGATATCCGGCGTATACCACAATGCCCGGTGTTGAGGATATAATTGCCGTTCCTTCAGAAGCAAAGATGTCAATTCCCTTATGCACCCCTGAGACGCCCCAGGGATAGGACCAGAATGTCTGCTGATTCCAGTCTTTTCCCGAGGCGCCTGCAACAGGGATTATCACTTTTTCGGAGAACGCAAATCCGGCCAGGATCACTGCAATCAATGCCGTCAGGGTAGCCGATCTGATCTTCGTGCCTTCTTTATTCATGCAAAATGCCTTCTTCGGATCTCATGGCCGAAAACCAGTCGATCTTCCTCGTTAGATACATAACAAGCCCAAGAATAACGAATAGGCCTATGCTGCCCAGCAAGAGCGCATAATCTTCGATCTGCAAAAGCACATAGAGAAACCCATAAAGAAGCGACAGAATGACAAAGACCGCAGCCGCGATAGTTTTGTCTGCAAGCACGCTCTTTGTGTATGCGGTAATCATGAAGATCGTACAGAATGAAGCGGCCAGATAGCTGTAATTGAATCCGATATGTTCTGAGAGCGACAGCAGAAGCGAATAGAAGAGGACAAGGGCAAGGCCAACAAGCATATAGTGAATGGGGTGCATGGATCGTTTGTTCAGCAGCTCTATGATAAAGTAGGCAGTGAAAGTGAGTCCGATGAATAAGAGCGCATATTTTAGAGATCTCGATGTCTTCTGATACTGGTCAACCGGCATGAAGAGGTTCACCCCAAAGGCTGAGGAATAAATATCATGCTGTTTCCCTATCCATCTCTGAGGGAAATTCCGGTTCAGTTGCAGCACCTGCCACTCAGCAGTGAATCCTTTATTCGAGACTTCTCTTTTCTCCGGAAGAAAGCTTCCCTGAAAACTCGGGTTGCTCCAGGTTGATGAGAGAATAATCTTAGTCTCTCTTCCCAGAGGCAGGAATTTCAGTTCCTGGCTGCCGTTGAGGTCCATTGCGAAGGAAAAGGGGTAGAGGCGTGCAGTTTTGTCCAGGACTATTGGCGTGCTGACACCAGAGCAAAGGATATCAGGGGACTCAATGCCCGGACCCGCGGTCAGGGAGGTATCGTTCCATGATATTGCTATGGTCTCTTTGATGCCCTTCATATCGGTGATACCGATACCGAGGGAGGCGTCTTTCCATATTATCTCTTCCCCGTCAATCCCCAGCCCATCAAAGTCAGGTTGGGAAAAAATGCCGCTGAAGGCGAGTTTGCTGTTATAAAGTGCCATGTCATAGATCCCCCTATGACGGACGTGCGGGTAAATTGTTCCGTTAACAGAGAGGTTGTCCGGAAGGAAGTGTGCATAGCGCATGGATGTCCCCGTTACCTTGCCTTTGTCATCTTTTATCTGCTTTTTGAGCGGCACGGTGAGGATAGGACCTGCAACTGCCTGGCCGCCGCCCCATTTTCCGCTGACCTCGGCAACAGCGCTGTTTCTCGTCATTTCTCTTTCTCTAACAAGGTTCTGGATCATGAACGTGGGAAGTATAAGAACAAAACTCACCAGAACCATCACCGCAATGCGCATCCCCGCAGAATTTCTCCATCTCATTGTCATAGCCGAATCCTCCTTGTTAATCTTTGCCGAAATTCTTTACTGGCTATAACTATACAAAGCGCATGTGAGCGCGTAATGAGGTGTTTGTGAGCTAAACGTGAAATGTGTGTGAAATGAAAAACGTGTGAAAAAAGGAGAAAGGCCTTTTAGACAGGCACGACAGGAAATCGAAGGATTACGCGTGCTCCACCGTCAGGTGTAGCGCCAATCTCGACTTTGCCGTGATGGAGTTCCATAATTTCTTTCACCAGACTCAGGCCCAATCCCGAGCTCTTCCTTCCAGAATCAGGCCGCTTCAGTGAATAAAAGCGGTCATATACCTTTATGCGGGCATATTCAGGAATGCCCGGGCCGCTGTCCTCAATGGCGAGGCTGATATGATCGGAAGTTTTTACGGTATGGACCCTTATCGTGCCACCCGACGGCGAAAAGTCGATGGCATTCCTCAGGACGTTTGAAACGGCATGCTGCACCAGAAAGGCATCTCCGGAGAAGACGCACGCTGCAGCACCGTCTGCCTCCATCTGAATGTGTTTGCTTTTGATGAGCGGGAAGAGACTCTGAAGCAGGTCACGAACAATTTCCCCCATATCAATCATTTCCGATTCGACGAGCGTTTTTCTGCTTTCAAGAGATGACAGAAGGAGAAGTTTGTCGGCAATGGACTCGATTCTTTCCGACTCAGTACCGATATTCTCAAGAAAACGCCGCTGTTGTTCAGGCGGTAATTCTTCCCTGAGAAGCTCCACTGCACCGCTTATCGCAGAAAGAGGCCCCTTAATCTCATGGGTGAGCGTTTGGACATACCGTTCTATAGAATGCTTTCCTTCGAGGGCATCCCGCATTTCTTCGAATGCGGTGCCAAGTTCTGCCACTTCCCCTGAACCGAACGGCGGCAGGCTCACCTTCTTCCCGTCTCTCACAGACCGGGCGTAGGCGGAAAGTTTTCTGAGCGGTCGTGTTATCATGCCAGAAAGGAGTATAGCCACAAGAAGCATCGAGCCGATCACGCCTGCTGCAGCCGCAGAGATTTTCCGTTTTGCTCTTTCGGTAAAGAGCCGTGCAGTAATGGTCGGCTTTCCGACGGAGAGCACTCCTGCGATCTTGTCATTGACTATGACCGGCGCTGCCACATACATGACGGAAGAGGTGGGGTTGCCAGGGACATCACGGGTAGTACGTGCTCCATACTCTCCCCTGAGTGTCTTATATACATCCAGCCAGTGCGAAAAGTCCTTGCCTATGTTTTCAGGGTCAAAGGAATCGAAGAGGACAATGCCCGATGCATCTGTCAGATATACACGGATATCAGACTCCTTCTTCACATGATCGAAGATCTTTGCGTAGAGTTGTCTCCGAGAGGAAAAATCGTCAAATGTCCGTTTGAAGATCTCGGCATTTATCCGGTTCCCTTGTGCTGTTGAGGCAGCTGTCGAGGCAAGTATCCTGGCTGAGTCAATGAGAGGCTCTTCAGTGGCCTTGCGATATTCCGGCTCAAGGTCATCGACAAGCCACCACAGAAAAAAGGAAAATCCCACTACGATCACCATAAGGATGCCGAGAAAGATTCGGGTCCCAATGCTCATTATTATTCCTTCAGCGAATAACCGATCCCCCGGTGCGTGATGATGGGATCTTCGTCGCAACGCAGGGACTTGAGTTTCTGGCGAATAGTCTTGATGTGGGTGTCGATGGATCGGTCAAGACTCATGTCCGGGTCCTCCGATATTCGCTGGATAAGTTGCTCGCGCGAAAATACCCGCCCGGGGTTCCGTATCAGCACACCGAGAAGCCGGTATTCGTACCGCGCAAGATCAAGACCCACACCATGGTAGCGAATCAAACAGCGGCTTTCGTCCAGTTCAAAAGGACAGGCCGCTTCCGCATTATTGCAGGAGGTTCCCTCCTTGAGGGAAGATGGCCGTCTCATTACGGCTCGAATCCGGGCTGTGAGCTCCCTCGGACTGAAGGGTTTCACCATATAATCATCTGCACCCAGCTCGAGACCGACGACCTTATCGATCTCTGTGGATCTGGCTGTCAGAATTATTACCGACACTGTTGATTTGCTGCGGATCTCACGAAGAAGATCAAAACCGCTCACATCGGGAAGGCCAATATCAAGAACTACAAGGGAGACATCGGTATTCTGAAGGATTTCTCTGGCCTCCTGGCCGGTCCCGGCTGAGAGGGGCTCAAAGCCCTCTGTTTGGAGGGCGTACAAAACATTGTCCAGGATGGATGGCTCATCTTCAACTACCAGTATTTTCTTCATCGTCTATATCCCCTCGACTGAAGTGCCATGAGAACGAGGTTATCTTAAACTGTCTGCCCCTGAAAAAGCAGTAATATTCTGATTAAGTGAGAGAGAGGTAATTGAATAATATATTGTCAGCCGATGACCTTCTGCAGCGCGTTGCTGATCTCCTGAAGACTATAGGGTTTTTTCAGCACATCCCTGAAGCCATAGTTACCAAAATCCGCCATGACCGGGTCTGCAGAGTACCCGCTTGCTACAATGGCTTTGACACCCGGATCGATCCTGAGGATTTCCTGGATGGTCTCCTTGCCCCCCATTCCGCCCGGGATCGTCAGGTCAAGAATGATCGCAGCAAAAGGCCGGCTGGTCCTCATTGCCTCCTGATAGAGCTCTATCGCTTCAGTGCCGTTAGTTGAAAGCACTATTTCATATCCAAGATCAATGAGCATATTCTGGGTGACATCCCTGACGACCTCATCATCATCCATAAGGAGAACTCTTCCGTTGCCGGCCTCGAATCCGGCCTCCTCAACTTCAGGGCTTACTGCCTTGTCAGATGCAGGCAGATAGAGATGGAATGTTGTTCCCTGATCTGCAGAAGAATCGGCAGTGATCAGGCCATGATGCCTCTTCATGATAGAGTACGCAGTTGCAAGGCCGAGGCCTGAACCCTTTCCCCTGGTGGTAAAATAGGGATCGAATATCTTCTGGAGATTTTCGGCCGGAATACCTATCCCCTCATCTTTCATGGAGACTTTGACATACGCGCCGGCGGGCAGAAGCGCAGGCGCCGCTGCTCCCTCGGGGATAACGAGATTCTCTGCCTTTAGTTCAACGGTGCCTCCTTCAGGCATGGCCCACTTTGCATTGATGATCAGGTTGTGAATCACCTGACTGAGCTGGCCCCTGTCAATGTCAACAGGCCAGAGGTCCTCGGGGAAGGAGTAGCTGCAGATCATGTTCGAGCCAGCCAACGCAAACTTGGTAGAGTCCATGATCAGCCCGCTGATAAAGGTCGTCTTCAGCAATGGCGCACCGCCCCTTGAAAACGTAAGCAGTTGATAGGCCAGATCCTTTGCCCGAAGCGCTGCATGTTCGACTCCTGTCAGTCTTTCCCGGACCTTTTCTTTATCCTCCTTCTCGAGTTTCCTTACTGCCAGGGACACATTGCCGAGTATGCCCACGAGGATATTATTGAAATCGTGGGCGATGCCGCCTGCGAGGATGCCGAGGGATTCTATATTCCTTGCTTTTAAGAGTTCATCTTCCATCCTTCGCTTCTCTGTAATATCGCGAAACACCAGAACTGCACCGATGATCTGCCCCTCCTCATCCAGGATCGGCGCGCCGCTTTCGGCAATCGATCGTTCATTCCCATCTTTGCTTATCAGGGCCGTATCGTCGCTAAGCTCAGTAATCTTTCCGGATCGTAATACCCGTTCCAACGGGTTTTCACAAACCTCCCGGGTCTTTTTATTCATGGAGGAGAATATCTCCGTGAGGGGTCTTCCTGAAGCCTCTTTCTGCGTCCAGCCGGTCAGGGCCTCTGCCACGGTATTGATGAGAACGACCTTCCCCTGAATATCCGTTGTGATGACGCCGTCACCGATCGATCGGAGAGTGACCAGAAGGCGCTCTTTTTCCGAGATGAGGGCATGGTGCGATTCCTTCAGGGCAGTGGTCATAGTGTTGAAGGAGGAGGTGAGTTCACCGATCTCATCTTTTGAGTGATAATGCATGATCACGTCAAGGTTTCCTTTGGATACTTCAGCGACATTATCCTTCAGTTCCAGGAGGGGAAGGGCTATCTTCTTCGAAAACACGTAGCCCTGGATCAGCGCAATGATGACCCCCCCGAGAATGATCGCAAGGCCGTATAACTGAAAGTTTGCCGCTTTCTTCAGTGCAGTCCTATGGGCGTTCTCGCTCAACACAGCCTCAGCGATTGCCAGGTCCACGCCGCGTTGACGTATTTCAGAGGCGATCTCATTAAACGACCTGATTTCTGTTTCGTATTTATCCGGAACGAATCTTCCGGAGAGCGCCATGTCCCTGTCATAGGCCTTCAGCAGAGACTCCCCTGCAGGAAGAAACCTTTCTGCTCCTGCCCCGATCTTCTGCACCAACTCCCTCGCCACCGGCACCTTCACCGCAAGATCCAGGACCTTGATCTCCTCGATGAGAGAATTATAGCGCTCGAAAAAGCGCTCCCTGTCATCATTGTTATGGAAGGTCAGGAAAAGGAGCAGATGGCCTTCTGCCCTCTTGGCATAGCTCGAGACTTCGGTCGCAGAAGTAATGATGCTCCTGAAATGTTTCTCTGCGCTTTCGAAAGACCTTACAATATCCCCTCTTGAGAGAAGACCGAAAATGCCGATAGCAATGACCAGCACGATAATGACGATATTTCCTGAGAGCAGTCTGCGGCTTATTTTCATGTCGTGTTACTAAAATATCCCATAAACAGTACCTTAATCAATGACAAATCATTCTGGTCATGGTCAATTTCCTTGATTGGGCTGACTCTGGGGGGGGAGGAGCGAAATATTTTGTATGACTTTCTTAATATATGGGAACTTTGATACTATCAACCATGTTTTGGATGCAGCCCTTCTCCCTGTATCGCTCCTGGTCATGGCTGCCGGCATTGTTTGGCGTAGTCCTCGCCATGACGCTCGGCACTGCCTGCGCTCCAAAAGAGCTTGTCCGCCAGCCTGAGCTTGAGCCCTACACAGGCCCTGTAACTATTCAGGTCCTGAAGAATTCGATCGGGTTCAGGGACACAAAGACGCTCAAGGCACTGACTGACGTCAGGATATTCAAAGACGGGGAGCCTTCAGGCAGTTTCAGCGGTGTCTTTGGCTATCAGACGCCTGACTCACTGAAGACCAGCTTCTTCGGTCCTTTTGGCATTACCATGATGGAGTTCCTGATCGCAAAAGATATGCTGCAGGTCTACCTGCCGCCTAAAAATATGCTCTACGAGATGAGGTCTCCTGAGATATCGTTCTCATCGCTGCTGAATGGGAAGTTCCGGTACACCATGCAGGAGGAAGGGGACTCTTACGCCCTTCTTGCATTCGACGTTGCTGAAACGACAGCAATGCCTGTAATGAAATATTTCTTTGACAGGACCTATCTCCTGAACAGGCGCATCATTGTCTACAAGGAAGGTGAGGCAGTCATAACGATCGATTTTGACGGTTTTAACAGGAAGGTGCCGGAAAAGACAAAACTATCATTTGGCAACAGCACGGAAATGCATATTACGCTTCAGGAGCCGGAATATGATACGGAGATCCCTTCCGAATATTTTAAAGAGATCGAACATACTGATAAGAAGGTGCTGCCTTTTCAGGATCTCCTTAAACGCTTTGATCCCAGCCGGTAGCTGATGTTCATCGCAAAATAAGGCAGGATGTTCTGTAACTTCGGGGGCATTCTCTTCAGTATAGAACCGAGCGAATAGGTCTTCATGTATGCCTCAAGAGTCTTTTGGTGCAGTTCCTCTGCCGAGATGTTCTTTGGTTTAAAGACGATATGATACCGGTCGTATTTTTCCCAGTTTTGGTGCAGGATCCTTCCTTCTGCTGACATTTCTTCAAAAAGCCTTGTCCCGGGGAAGGGGGTGAGCTTGCAGAAGTTCGCGACTTCGAGCCGGTTCTTCATGACGAAATCGATGGTGCTGTCGAAGATATCAGGCGTGTCATGGTCAAAGCCGAAGATGAAGGAGCCATGCACACCGATGCCGGCTGCCCTGATCTCCCTCACATACTCAGCATACTGTTCCGCCTTCCTCAGTTTTTTTACGTCTGTTGAGTTTCTGGCATTAACACTCTCAAAGCCTATGAGCAGGCCTGCGCAGCCGCTCTCTGCTGCAAGCCGCAATAGCTCATTGTCTTGTGCAATGTCTATGGATGATTGGGCGACCCATCTCTGCTTTAAGGGTTTCAGTGCCCTGAAGAGTTCTTTGGCATACATGGTATTTCCAACAATGTTGTCATCAATGAATACGGCAAGCCGTCCTTTATAAGCCTTGAGTTCCGAGATAATATTACCAATCGGACGGCAGCGCTGTTTTGTGCCGAAAAACTGGGTTGATGAACAGAAGGAGCAGCCGTAAGGGCAGCCGCGCGATGTCTGAAACGTGCGGGGCACATAGTAGCGTTTTTGATGAATGAGGTCCCACCTGCCTGATGGGATGCTCTCAGGGGCAGGATAGGTCGTACACCGGTAGATCTGTTCCAGATTGCCGGAAAGGAAGTCATCGAGGATCTTCTGCCAGATCTCCTCTGCCTCGCCGATGAGAAGGGCATCAGCATGCTGAAGTACTTCATCAGGCATGACCGATGGATGGATGCCTCCCATAATGATCTTCGTTCCCCTTTCCCTGAATTGCTTTGCCACCTCGTACGCGCGCGGCGCATTGGTCGAATTGGTCGAGATGGCAACAAGGTCGGCAGGATAGTCGAAATCAATGTCATCCACAAGCTCGTCCGTGACCCTGACCTCGAACCTGTCCGGTGTCAGGGATGCGAGTATGGCCAGGGACATCTGGGGGAGCACAAAGGTTGCCCGCCGCTTTCTCCAGATGTCTTCCTTCCGGCAGGGAGAGATGATATAAATTCGTCTGCGCACAATGACGAATCATATCATAAGGCTGCAGTCGGGAGAAAATCCGGAATGCCATTCTGTTATAATTTCCGGCAATATGATGAATTTTCTTATCGGTCTCATAGCAGGCATGTTCGGCGGGCTGGTCGGCCTGGGCGGCGGCGTTATCATGATCCCGCTGATGGTAAGTATCAAAAAGCTCACCCAGCACAAGGCGCATGGTACAAGTCTTGTTGCACTGGTCTTTACCGGCATCGCAGGTGCAATGACCTATTTCCTGAAGGGTTCTGTTGATGTGGCTGCGTCTGCCCTCCTTGCCGTCACTGCTGTCTTTACGGCAAGGGCAGGAGCGAAGTTTGCCCATGCGCTGCCGGAGTGGAGACTGAAGCGCTCCTTTGGCGGCTTTCTGATTATTGTCTCTCTCCTCCTGCTCATAAAACCCTATCTGCCCGGTCTTGTGCTGTCGGATGCGGGCTGGTATAAGGCGGTCATCCTGCTGCTGACCGGTGTCTTTACCGGTTTCCTTTCAGGTATGATGGGAGTTGGCGGCGGCACGATCATGGTGCCGGCAATGGTCCTGCTTGCGGGGATGGGCCAGCATGTCAGCCAGGGCACATCGCTTCTTGCCATGGTGCCTGCAGGCGGGGCAGGCGCCTATACACACCGGAAGCTCGGCAATGTTGAGGGAGCATTGCTTGCAGGACTCATCCCCGGAATCCTGGTCGGCACGTATCTTGGAGGGACTCTTGCGCACTATCTGCCCGAAGCAGCCCTGCGGATCGTTTTTGCCGCGGTCCTTATCTGGACAGGAAGTCGTTATTTGAGGGCAAAGGCCCCTTCAGAAAATAATAATTGAGCGTTTTCATAATTCATGGGAGAATACACGTATGACACCATTCAGCAATAAGAGACGACATAGACGCTTTAGCGTAGATGTCATGGATATCAGGGGCAACGCTGTCTTTGCCAGCGAGATTGTTATCAATGACATCAGCATAACCGGGGCCTCCCTGATCACGGACAGAAAACTGGACATGGGAAAGGAATATTCTCTGAGGATCCTTGACAATGACGTGGACCTGCCGATCCGGGGGACCGTTATCTGGTGTATGGAGAACGAAGCAGCAGGGGCAGAGGATGAGCATGGCCATCTGAAATATGCTGCAGGTCTGCAGTTCTTCGACCTGCAGCAGGAAACCATAACAGATCTGATTAAATTCATCTCTTCTCACCTCCTTGAAACGCATAAGCAGGTGAAGGTGCATGAGATGAGCGGGCTCAGGTGCAACATCAGGTTTCACGTGGACACAAAGGAAACGGCTGTGCTGAACATTGCCGAGACATACCGGGTAATAAAGCTGAGTCTGGGCGGCCTGCTTATAGAGAGCAGCCACAGCCTTGAGTCTGACACCCGGCTTCATATGGGGATAACCCTCCCGGGGGACCTGCATCTTTCGTTCACCGGAAGGGTTGCGTCCTGCATCGTATCTCCTGCTGATCTTTCCCGCTATGAGGTTGGTATTGAGTTTGTCGAGATGCCCGAACCGGACAGGGTATCACTGAAAGAGTTCATTCGCCGTCTCTATCTTGAGGATGCAGGTTTTTCGGTCACGTAGGGGGCGCAATGGAGGAAAAACTCTCTGTGCTGGTTGTTGACGATGATGATTCGATCCTGGGAATGCTGAAGGACTGCTTTGTCTCTGAAGGCTATTCCTGCAAGATCGCTTCGAGTGCCGGCGCAGCACTCGGAATCCTGCAGACGAATTCCTTTGACTTCATGATCACGGACGTTGTGATGCCCGGCATGGATGGATTCAGACTGACAACAGAGGCACGAAATGCCTATCCGAACATGCCGGTCATTGTGATGACCGGGTACAGTGAAGACGATTCATTTAAAAAAGCGATAGATGCCGGCGCTGCGGACTTTATCAAAAAGCCGTTCTCTTTTCGGGAGCTTATTGTGAGGGTGCAGCACATTCGGAGGGAGTTCACTGAGACACGCAAGCGGGAACTGGAGTTTCATGAGATATCGAGGGAGATCATAGACGGCCTGCAGAATGAGGTCTCCCAGCGCATGGCTGACCTGCAGGAAGAGATTCAGAAGCTGAAGGGCAAACTTCCCTCTGATAAGGCTGAACTGAAGGGCAATCCAGACCATGAATGAAATGCAGGGAAGACAGATGGACGATTTCTTCAGGTTCTTCCGGGAGATTACGTCAACCACTGAGCTGGAGCCTCTTTACAGAAAAATCGTGGAACATGCAAAGGAGATCCTTGGCCTTGATTTTTCTACACTCATGCTTCTCAACGAGGATAAATCAGAACTTATCGTTCGTGATACGGTCGGATTTCCTGAATCCTACGTAGGGACTTTTTCTCTCACAGAAGGGCAGGGGCTCTCTACACATGTCATTACAGCCAAAAGGCCTGAGACCGTATCTGATTTTAATACTGAAACAAGATTTTCCGTGCCACCGATTGTCTTTGAAAAACATATCCGTTCCGCCATATGCGTGCCGATGATGCTGGAAGGGGAGCCTTTCGGCGTGCTTATCGGTCATGTCCTTCAGAGGAGAGAATTTTCAGCAGATGAACTGCTTGTCTATCAGAATATGGGCAATCTGGCGGCTATAGCGATCAGGAATGCCACGAATATGCTCATGCTCAGGAGAGCGAGGGATGAGTGGAAGATGACCTTTGATGCTGTCCCTGACAAGATCGCTATTATCGATGACCAGTACCGTATTGTGCGTATGAACAGGACTATGGCCGAGGACCTTGGAATTTCTGAAGAGGACGCCGTGGGGGAGGTCTGCTACAAGGTTGTACATAAAACGGAAAAAGCGCCTTCGTTCTGTCCTCATACCATAATGCTTGGCGATGGAATGGAAAGGACCTCAGAGATATTTGAGGAGAGCTCGGGTAAATATTTTCTTGTTTCTGTAACGCCGTATTTCAATGAGAAGGGGAAGCCGGGAGGATCTATCCATATTGCTCGCGACATTACTACCCAGAAGGCGGCCCAACTCGAAGCTGAAAATGAGCGGGCCTTCCTGCAGACGATTATTGATGGCATAGCTGATCCGGTTATGGTAATCAATTCCTCTTACCAGGTGCAGCTGATGAACAGGGCTGCCCGTGAGAAGAGCAGCAGGGGCAGTCCGGGCACAGGAGCGCAGTTCTGCTATCAGATATCTCACCAGAGCTGTGCTCCCTGTTCAGGACAAGAGCATCCCTGCCCGCTCAGGGCAGCAGCGGAACAGCAGCAGCCCATTACGGTTACCCATAAGCATAAGGGACGAGACGGGGAAGAATTCGTTGTTGAGATCCTTGCATCACCGATCTTTGACGAGATAGGATGCGTTTCAGGAATAATTGAAATAAGCCGGGATATTACCGAGAAAATAAGGCTTGAGGAGCTCAAAGACAGACTGGGTACGAAAGTGGCCCAGCAGCAAAAAGAAGAGTCTATCCTGACCCTTGCCGCAGGCATTGCGCATGATTTTAACAATATCCTGATGAGCGTGTTAGGCAATGCAGAGCTGCTTAAATTAAGACTGGGCAAGTCAGAGAAAGAGCTGGCCCTTGCTGAAAATATTGTCCAGTCGTCAGAACGTATGGCAGCGCTTACCAGTCAACTCCTTGCTTATGCCAGAGGGGGCATGTACAGGCAGCAGGTCATGCCGGTCGAAAAAGCGATCAGAGAAGCGCTGTCCATGGTCCACAAGGGGAATGCCCTGAAGGCTGTTATTGACCTTGATCTGCCGGGGGATTTATGGCCTGTTGATGCAGATCCGGGTCAGCTGAATCAGGCATTGATGAACCTCTTTACCAATGCCTTTGAAGCGATGGAACAGACCGGCGGACGTTTGACGGTCCAGGCATTCAATGAAACGATAGATGCTGCATGGGAGTGTTCCACCTTCAGACATGAGCATCCGGCCGGCGAATATATCCATCTTGTCATAACCGATTCCGGGCCGGGGATCGCCCGGGACCTTCATCTGCGCATCTTTGATCCTTTTTTTTCGACAAAGTTTATCGGCCGGGGGCTTGGTCTTGCCGCTGCCGCCGGCATCATTCAAAGCCACAAGGGATGCATATCAGTGCAGAGCGACCAGGGAAAGGGCACGGCATTCCATATTCATCTCCCGAGGTCTGTTGGTGATGTCTCGCAGACAGCAGCCGGGTTGTCCGGTGAAAAGGATTCTGCATCCGCGATACTTGTGGTCGATGATGAGCCCCAGATAACCACACTGCTTAATGAGATGCTCTCCCATTTCGGTTACCGTGTGGTGGCTGCGGCCAGCGGCAGCGAAGCCCTTGACCTCTTCAGGAAAGAAAAAGAGGCAATAACGCTGGCCATACTGGATATCCAGATGCCCGGCATGAGCGGCAGGGACCTTTTTAAAGAACTGAAGGCCCTGAAGCCGGGGCTGAAGGTGATCATCTCAAGCGGGTATGATGAAAAAGTGGCGCTTGCCGGCATGGACGCTGTTTCTCCTGACGGATTTATCAAAAAACCTTTTAGGGTCGAACTGCTCCAAAAGAAGATCCGGGAGATACTGGAAACATAATAAGGCCGTGGTGTGAGCATAGAAGTTTCTGACACCGGCGAGGCATGACAAAAGAGATACAGAAAAAGATATTTGAACCTTTTTTACAACAAAGCCGGTCGGTAAAGGAACAGGTATAGGCGGCAACTGTTTACGGGACCGGGCAGCAGCACAATGGGCATACTGAAGCCGATTGCACGGGGGGACCTCCTGCGCAAGGTGCAGCAGACATTGAATACATAGGATGCGGGAGAGTATCATGGACGGAATGAAAAGAGCGGATATAAGGCCTGGCGTGACGGTTTCTGTTGTCATGAAAAAGGACCAGCGCACCGGTGCGCTTACCAAAGGTATTGTGAAGGATATCCTGACGAAATCCCCGACCCATCCCCATGGGATAAAGGTCCGTCTCGAAAGCGGCGACGTGGGACGGGTGAAAGAGATAATGGGCTGACCGGAGCATTGTGCATCAGGGGTCAGAAGAAGTCTTGTATACGCACCGGATAATCCGCTGAGGTAAAGGAGCCTGAATGGAAGAGTTTATTTTGAACAATCGGGAATATATCGAATTGAACAACCTTCTGAAGGTGCTTGGACTCTGCGATACCGGAGGCATGGCAAAGGCCGCCATAGCCGAAGGTCATGTCAGGGTCAATGGCAGCCTGGAACTGCGCAAGCGCTGCAAGCTCCGCAAAGGGGACAGGGTTGCATTCGAAGGTCATGAGATAATTATTGCATGACCTGTCTATAAGCGATGCATATTGTTGCAATTCATAGTCTGGAGAAGGATAGGGAAACTTATGCTCCTGCCCTTGCCTCAGCCCTGGGCATGACCATGTATGAGGCGCTGTCCCGTCTCCGGTCACCCGGAAATGGACCGTTCACAATCGGTGTTTTTGCTGAACAGGATCGGGCAGTCCAGATGGAAGAGAAGCTGCGGTCAGCAGGGTTTAATGCTCTTATACTTACGCAGGGCGAGATTGATGCAGAGCTTTCTCCTCTGATCGTGAGGAAATTTGAACTGAAAGAGAATGAACTTGCTGTGGTAACAGAGACCGGCGAGAGCCTGCGTATCTCTTTTCAGAATGTCAGCCTGATCTTGCGGGGCATAGGGATTGTCAGAGGCACTTCCACAGAGACAGTGAAGAACCGATCAGTCAGCCTGGGCCGCGCAGTGCTCTCCGGAGGACTGATGCTTACCAAGACCACGAAGACGGTTCAGGAAGTGGCTACCGAGGAACGCACGGCTTTTTTCAATCTCTATGCAGAAGGGATTCCTTTACTCATATTCCGGGAGAACGCCCTTCTCTATGATTCGCTCGGTACTGCGCTTCAGCCGTCACGCGCCCTTAACTTCACCTATCTGATTGCTGAACTGCGCAGGCGATGTCCGGATGCTCAATACGACGAGCGCCTTCTGACGCGGCCTGCCCAGGTCGCACTCCTTGGCCCGACGCTTAATCCGGAAGAGCATCTCGGCGTGGGTACAGCGCTGCTGGCAAAGACCCTGCTTAATCTCCGGGCAAGATCCCGCTCCGGTGCATGATATAATACTATTGCTCATTATGAAGCAAAAAACAGAGGTTATCTCAAGGGGCCGGTTATAAGAAAATGAAGATTGCTGTTTCACAGTTGCGGGATGAGATCAATGTCGAGGAGGCAGGCAGGCAGGAAAAGCCGCCGGTAGGCTCGGGATATGGCGGGATTGTGGTCCCAAAGGGCGTCAACAGGAAACTGCTGATAAAGAATATGATTGCACATTTTATCGCAAATAATGACCTTGCAGATTTTTCAGCTCCGGATATCGAACTCAGCGAAGAACAAAAGACGTCATTGAAAGAATTGCTCCTCGAATCAAGAAATCGCACCGTGGAAGAGATGTTGAATAAAGGGACATTCACGTTCTGGAAAAAAGGGACGAAGTTCATGGTCTTTTACAGACTTTCTGAGGACCGTATTTCTTCCAACCCCCTGGATGGCGTGGTTGTGAAGGCTGCTCTGCCCGGGACTGATCTTAGAAAGGCACTACGGGGCTATGGCTATGCCAAACAGTATCTGGGCAAGTCCTTGAGCGTTGCCACCTCACTCTGTAATATTGACCTGAACATCAGGGATGCAGAGGGCATTGAACGGCGGGTAAGTCTGAACAATGTCCTTGTCCAGGAGAGGGTCATTTTGATAGGTGACATTGCAAAGATAGTCAGGGAGAAGACCGCTGAGTTCAGAGAGCGGGATAAATTACAGGGGATCGCAGCCCGCAAGACCGAGAAAGACCCTCTGATTGCAAAGTTGACCTCTGAATACAAGAATATCTCTCAGCTCTGGACAGTGCTCTGCGATAACATGGAAAAGAGAAACCTGCGCGATACGGACGAGTTCAGGCAGCCCTCGGCCATGGAACGGAATTTCGGCATCGAAGTGCCTCAGGGCATGACCCTTCCGGACTGGGGATACGAGGGTTTCAGGGAAGTGAAGAAGAGGATAAAACGCAAGGCAGAATCGATCCGGCATGAAGTCGAGAAGAGAAAAAAAGAGCTCGGCTTTATCCGGAGACTATTCGATAGCAAGAAAGTGCAGGAGATCGAAAAAGAGACTGCGGTACTCATGGGCCGTGAATATCTGCGGGTGAAGGGCTTTGATTTTGACAGCCTGGTGATTATGAACCAGTCGCTGGAAATGAAAAAAGACCGCGTCCCCGATGTCTTTGAAAAAGAGGTCCTGAAGTCATTTTCGCAGTTGCTGGATACGATCATGGTCCAGCCAGGCTGAAGAGTTCCAGAAATCACGGACGAGACTGGTAATATCACGGCAGCACAAATGGACCAGAGGCAGAAACCGAAATACAATCAGAGAATTATTGAAAACCATCTCAAAGATAAGCATGCTCTAACTAAACCGGCATTATTCATATGGCCGCCGAAAAAATAATAATTTGCTAAACTACCACAGAAAGGGAATAGAGAATATGGCTGGAGAAATTGTTATCGTGTCGGGGCTGCCGCGGTCCGGGACATCAATGATGATGCGGATGCTCAGTGCTGACGGTATGGAAGTTGCTGTTGATAATGAGCGGAAGGCTGACGAGGACAACCCGTGCGGGTACTATGAGCTGGAACAGGTAAAGCAGATCAGAGAAGACAACGCCTGGCTGGATGAACTCGGCGGCAAGGTTGTAAAGATGATCTCCATGCTATTGTTCGATCTGCCGTCGGACAGGAAGTATAAGATAATCTTCATGAAGAGGGACCTCAACGAGATCCTTGCATCACAGAGGGTTATGCTTCAGAGGAGAGGCGAACAGGCAGCTGCCGATAACCCGGAGATGGAGACCATCTTCGGGAAACATCTGGCCGAGATAAAAAAATGGCTTGGTGAGCAGCCGAATATCGAGGTTATCTATGTGAACTATCGCGATATCCTCGATAAGCCCCTGGAAAGTGCCGGGCTGGTTGCACGGTTCCTGGGCAGCGGCCGGGACGCAGAAAAAATGGCCTCTGTGGTCGACCCATCCCTGTACCGCCAGCGCTCTTCCGGTCAGGGAGTCGTTCCCGCTGATAAGGGACCTGAACGCCAGGCAGATGAGAGCGAGAAAGAAAAGATCGAAGAACAGCTGAAGGCACTGGGTTACATGTGACGTCACCTGTCTCTTCTGAACAAGTTTTTGTCCCCGGTCTTAACGAAACTCCTTATCCGCTCTTTGCGGCCAGATGAGACTTCCTACTCCACCTTTTTCATCGGCACGCCGCAGGAACATTTGCCGGGATTGACCGAAACGGTATTGCATCTGCAGTCAGGCCCGCAGTTGCAGACATACTTGCCCTTGAGCGGATACTCCTTGACCTTGTAGTTGCAGCCGCATTTCGTGGCATCCTTCGGGTCGAACGCGCAGGGGCACTTGTCGTCATCGCACTTGCAGAGATAGATCTTGTCCTTCTCTTTGTCGATCCTGAGCACCTTTCCCTTTGCAAGGGCAAGGCCGCAGTCGCAGGTGCCCGGTTCAAGATAGGGCGAAGGGCAGGGGCAGCCCTCTTCACAGTCGCAGAAATAGACATAAGCTCCTTTGTCAGCAGTTCCGGCTGTCCATGACGCTGTGGCTGTGAGTCCGAACGCAATTGCAAGCACGATTACTGTTTGGAAGAAGACCTTTTTCATTTTGCACCTCCGAAGATGGTTAGTTTCAAAAAGAGTATGCTGATCCGGTAAAAGTCCCTTACTGGCCTGAAGTTTGTCTTATAGTCGCTGTGATAGATCGCCGAGACCGGCATGCTAAAAATCCGAAACCCTGCCTTGCCTGCCTTGATCAGTACCTCAGTCTCTGTCTCAAAGCCGGTCGTCTCGATCTGAACACTCTCCAGCACCTTCCTATTGTAAAGGCGAAAACCTGACTGCGTGTCATCGATCCTGCAGCCCGCAGCCCTTGATATGCAGAATATACCGATCTGGTTCGGGATATACCGGTACAGCGGTATTGCCGCCTTGTCCCAGAGCCTTGTACCTATTATTATATCACCTCTGTCGGACGCATATGCAGCAAGAAAATTGGTGATCTCGGCGGGTGCATGCTGGCCGTCCCCGTCAACGGTCATGACTGCATCATATCCCTGTTTGAGCACATGGCTGATCCCGGTCCTGAGCGCCATACCCTTGCCGCAATTCTGCTCATGCCTGATTACCTGAGCCCCTGCCTTTTCGGCCAATGCTGCCGTTGCATCCTGGGACCCGTCGTCGATCACGAGCACGTCAGGGATGATTTCCCGGACTCCTGCGATCACCTCAGCGATCCTCTTCTCTTCATTAAAGGCAGGGATGATGCAGCAGAATTTCCCGCTCATTTCAGAGGCCGCCTTTCATGCAGCCCGAGCAGTGCCGGAATGAGGGTCAACGACAGGACAACAGCGAGGGTTGTGCCGATGGCTGCCACCTGGCCGAGGCTTGCAAGCCCTTTATAGGTCGAAAAACCGATAGAACCTATTCCTGCAACGGTTGTGAGACCTGCAACGAGCACTGCCTTGCCGGTCTGGAGAAAGGTTGTCCCGATCTCCTTATCAGCAAGATACTGATGCAGAAGGTGCACCGTGTAGTCCGTGCCGATGCCGAAGAGCAGCACAAAGACGACAGCATTCATGAAATTCAGGCTGATGCCGGTCATGCCCATGATGCCGAGGGTGCAGAGGATGCTGACAACAACCGGCGCCTGGCAGAGCAGCACCAGATTCAATTTTCGGAAATCGAGGTACAGGATGATATTCACAAATGCCAGGGCGATAAGGCCGATGAGGGCCGTATCTTTTTTCAGGATCGAAAAGAGCTCCTGCCGTATGAAGGCAGGTCCGGTATGGGTATATCCGTCCAGCGCTGACAGAGGCCTGTCCTTTTTCAGATTGCCGGAAACAATGATCTTCCACTGATCGTCCTCATTGATCAGGAGCCTTTCAAACACATCTCTGATCGGTTCAATATCCCTGAGCGTGATCATCTCCCTGTTGCGCAGCATCGTGTTTATACCCTCCGTGAAGACCCGAAACTCTGAGACATCAAACCCCTTATCAGCAGCGATCTTTTGAAAATCACGAATGACTCTCTGCGGATCGAGCGCGGCGAGTGCTGCGAGGTTTTTCTGCTGTCTTGCTTGGGGGGGCAGGATATCGCCCGCTGCTGTTATATGCTCGAAATCGTTTGCAAGGGCTTCCTTTATCTCAACACTTTTTATGAGGGCGGTCTCCATCTCCATGGACATGTCTGTGATAAAGACGCCCTGTTCTTTGATATACGTGTCCTTCAGCCGCTCAAATGCCTGACGCGGTCTGTTGTCATCCGTGCCGAGCTTTGTGATATCACCCAGGAACTGGATACGCGGGACAAACAGAAGAGCGACAAGCGTCGAGCAGAGGACTGCGCCAAGTACAACGAAAGGCCTCTGATAGGAATAGACGGCCAGATCTCTAAGCTTTGGTATTTCGATAAATCTGCCAGAGGACGGCTTTATGGTGAGCGATGTGAGGGTGAAGAGCATGAGCCAGCAGAGGAGCATGCCGATGCCGGTCAGGAGGCCGAGTTCACGGATCCCTCTGAAGGACGAAAAGACCATCGGTAAAAAAGTTATTGCTGTGGTGAGGGTGCCTGTTGTTATGCCCCGGTACACGGCCTTAATGGTCCTGTCCATGCGTTCGACATGGTCTGTACTGCCTTCCATGGTCACGAGGTACCTGACGTAGAGCACAATGCCGAGATCGTCGCTCAGTCCGGCCAGCATGCCGGCAAAAGCTCCGGTCACCTCTGAAAGGGAGTTGGACAAGAGGAGCGCTATGCCGAGGGTCATGACCATCGCGGTGACGACCGGAAACATCACGTACAACAGTCCTTTCAGCGACCTGAAGAATATGAGAAATACGAGCATTACGCTTACGAGTGATGAAACCGTATTCATTACGATTTCTCTCTTCATGGCAGATGCCTCATGGAGCGTGATGGCGTGGCTGCCGGTTATCTCTGCAAAGAAGTCTGGACCCCTGTATTTTGCCAATACGGATTCCATACTTTTGATGAACTTCTCCGAAAAGGCAATATCGCGCGGCGAGCCGGTCGGTGTGATTATCATGATCAGATTTTTTTTATCAGGGGTCAGGAAAAAGCCTGAGCCGGGGTCAAAGGACCCCTCAGCAAGGCGCATATGAGGCAGGAACAGTTCGTAGAAGTTAAGGGGATCGGCCATTGCCAGGTTTTGCCGGCTTCCGGGAAGCAGGAGCCTCTGCCGGGTTTTTTCGAGTTCACGCTTCATGCCCTCAGGACTGAGTCTCCTGACGAGCTCTTCCATCTCGCCCGGCGACAGGAGCAGGGGGGCCTTTTTTGCGTACACATCCCTCAGGAATATCTTTGTATCGTCGGATATCTTCCAGGAAACCTTTGTCACCAGAGGAGATGCCCCGATCTCCTGGCCGATCGCTTCTATCTCTGCAACATGGTCCATGACCCTGTCAGAACTGAAGACGATATAGGCCTTGTCCATGCCCCCGGTCTTTTCGACAAGATCAAAATAGAGAGAGGTTTTCGGGGCATCTGAAGGGATCAGCCGCGTGACGTCAGTATTAAAGTTCGCACCGAGTATGGCGCCGACCGATGCCAGCACCGCAATGGCGGATGCCAGCACCGTGATAATCGGAAACTTCCTGGCGATAGCCCGGATGAACGGAAGCTTATCCTCCATGGCTTTCATCGAAGTGAAGAACGATACCCCCCTCAGCAATGACTTTCCCTGCTGCAAGGGCGCGGGCGGTAAAGATATACATGTTGCCTATGCTGCGCTCAACCGTGCTTTCGACCTCCAGGGTATCGCCTGCCCTGACAATCCCATGAAAGGTCAGACCGGTAATGCCTGCAAAGAGAGAGCTGTCTTTTCTGCTGCTTGCAATGCCTGATACCTGGGCCATGGATTCGATAATATAGACCTGAGGCAGCGTGCCGTCAGGAAGAACAATCGGATCATTGCTCGTGATCTGCCGGGAACCCCGTGCGCGCCTGCCCTCTTCGAGGACCTCGGCAGCATCGAGCATGATAAAAGGATGCCTGTGGGGAAGCTGCTCATAAGGCCGCATGGAAATGCTATTTTGTGCTCCTGATAACGTAGTCAGCGAGGGCATGTACTGAGGCGAATGCCTCTTTGCCGACATCTTCGTCAGGAATTCTGATGCCGTAGGTCTTTTCGAGGCCGACGACCAGTTCGAGGGCATCTATCGAGTCCAGGCCCAGACCGCTCCCAAAGAGCGGCGCAGAAGCATCAATATCTTCAGGCGTTATATCCTCCAGTTTCAGGTTCTTTATGATCAATGCCTTTAGCTCTTCAACAAGCGCTGCCGTTTCCATCAGGTAAGTCCTCCGTCAACTGATATATATTCACCGGTAATATATCCTGCCTCATCCGAAGCAAGAAATGAAACTGCATGCGCCACTTCTTCAGGCGTTCCGAATCTGCCTGCCGGGATCATCGAGATAAACTCTTCCCTGATCTTCTCGTCCATCTCTTTGGTGAGCTCTGTTGCTATCACGCCGGGAGAGACAGCATTCACGGTGATGTTGTATCGTCCGACCTCGCGTGCCAACGACCGGGTCAGACTGAGCACGCCTCCCTTTGATGCCGCATAATTTGTCTGTCCTGCCCTGCCCATAAGAGCGCTGGGCGAAATGATATTGATGATCCTGCCCCATTTGCTGCCGATCATGGGCCTCAGCACTGACTTTGAACAGTAATACACGCTGTTGAGGTTCACCTCTATCACCTTGTGCCAATTCCTGTCCGGCATCAGCATGAGGAGGCCGTCTTTGATGATGCCGGCATTGTTCACCAGGATATCGAGCCTGCCTTCGTTCTGCACGATCGTTCCGATCATGGTATTCACCTGTTCCTGATCAGAGACATCAGCCTGCATGACAGCAGCGGACATGCCTTCAGCCTTCAGCTCACCGAGCGCTGTCTCAGCCGCCTGCGCGTCAGCAGCAAAGTTCATATAGACCCGTATGCCCTTTTTTGCCAGGGAGCGGGCAATGGCCTTGCCTATGCCTTTTGTGCCGCCGGTGACGAGCGCTACGAGGTCTGACACGGTACCAGTTCCTCTGCCCTGAGAGATTCTGCGTCGCGTTCTATCCATCTCACCAGCCTTGAGAGAACATCAGAGGGGCCCACTTCAATAAAACGGTTTATGCCCTCCTGTCTGATGGCCTTTACCGTATCACTCCAGCGTACCTTCTTCGTAAGCTGCATCGAAAGGACGCGGGCAATGCCCTCTGCATCCAGGGGGCTGCTGTCGATATGGCTCATGACAGGCACCTTTGGCTCTCTGATTTCAAGCAAAGCGACATCATGGCTGATCACGTCTTCAATACCGTTCATCAGCGGGCTGTGCAGGGGATTGGCTATGGCCAACTCCTTTACGGCAAGCGCGCCGTCTTCAAGGGCCAGGCTGCATGCTGTGCGGACTGCATCTTTCCAGCCTGAAATGACCGTCTGGGTAATGGAATTGATGTTTGAAACATGGACGCCGTCAAGCTGCGAACAGATCTCTTCCACCTGTTCGGTCCTGAGTCCCATGATCGATGCCATCAGTCCTGACTTGTTGCCGGAGACTGACTCTATGGCCTTCTGCACGTTCATGATAATACCTGCACAGTCCTCAAGCGAAACAGCGCCTGAAGCGTAGAGCGCTGCATAGAAGCCGAGGCTGTGGCCTGCAATGTATTGAAAGTTCTCTTTGTTTCTGAGCATATGCCAGTAAGAGGCGCTTGCGCCGAAGACTGCGAGCTGGGAGACTACCGGATCATTAAGGCCATAGGCTGCATGACCCTCTGCAGCATCAAGGATATCCCTTTTGGCAACATGCATGATCCTGCCGAAGACCTCATCGGTTATCGGGGCCTTCCTGATGCAGGAGAGCATTCCCGAATACCCTGACCCCTGACCGGGGAAGATGGCTGCTGCTTTTAACAAGATTTCTCCATGATTTGACTTCATATTATGCCATGCCGTCAGGCCATTAGCCAATCAATGGAAACCCGCAAGGCCTTTTACGGGCAGCTGTGGTAAAATACTGGATCAATCAAAAAGGAAGGAAACAGATGGCACAGGTAAAAGAAGGCGATACCATAAGGATACACTACGTAGGAAAGCTTGAGGACGGCTCGGTTTTTGACTCTTCAGAGGGAGGCGCCTCGCTCGAGATGAAGATCGGCAGGGGTGAATTCATTAAAGGTCTCGAAGAAGGCGTTATCGGCATGGAGCCGGGCGAGACGCGGTCGATTTCGATGACCCCTGACAGGGCGTATGGCCCGTGCGTGAAGGAGAAGGTCTTTGAGTTCCATAAGGACAGGATCAGCGAGGGCATAACGCCTGAGGTCGGCCAGCAGATGCAGCTGTACCGTGCTGACGGGATGCCGATCACGGTTAAGATCCTGGAAAAGACCGAGACCGGCTATATCATGGATGCAAACCATGCCCTGGCAGGAAAAAACCTGATCTTTGACGTGACTCTCGAAGAGATCGTAACAGAAGAGGCGTAGCCTCATCTTGACAGCAGCGAATAGGGAATATTACATTTAAAACGTGAAATACCAGGTCCTTCTTGTCGAAGATTCAAAGGCGATCCAGCAGATGTATCGCAATAAACTTATGATGGAGCAGTTTGCGGTGGTCACCGCTGACAACGGCATGGAGGCGATCAAGGCCCTTTCCCTGAGCAGACCGGACATCATTCTCCTTGATCTTATGATGCCGATCATGGACGGATACAAGGTGCTCCAGGTCGTCAAGACCGACCAGAAGTTCAAGGATATCCCGGTGCTTGTCTTTTCGGCCAAGGGCCAGCCTGATGAGGTTGAAAAGGCGCTGAGCCTGGGCGCTGCCGGGTATATTATAAAGTCCATCACCAAGCCCAACGAGGTCGTAGAGAGGATACGAGCTGCCCTGAGCCAGAGACCTGTTGAACAGGCGGTCACGCACTATACCATAGAGATAAAAGAAAATCTGTATGACGCAAAGAAGCTTTCCGGCGATTTCAAGCTCAATGGCTTTGTCTGTGCATCCTGCAATATTCCGATGCTCCTCGATCTGATCCCTGACTTTTCCCATGAGACACCGTGGTTTACTGCAAAGTTCTTCTGTCCGCGCTGCCACGGCAATAACAAGTAGAATAGTTATATCCTGATATGCCGGATAGGATAAATCTGAAGTCCCTCACGCGGGAAGAACTGTCCAGTTTTGCAAAGACACAGGGTCTGCCCAAATTCCGCGTCGACCAGCTATTGCACTGGATGTACGAAAAATATGCCCGGGACATTCAGGAGATCACCGAATTTTCGAAGTCCCTGCGCGAGGACCTCGCCAGGACTGTCTGCATCAGCAGCCTTGAGCTTGTTTCACGCCAGACGTCAAAGGACAACACCGGGAAATTTCTCTTTGCCCTTGAGGACGGCCAGACGATCGAGAGTGTGCTGATCCCTGACGATGACCGCCGCACGCTCTGCATCTCTTCCCAGGTCGGCTGCGCCATGGCATGCAGCTTCTGTCTGACCGGAGAGACTGGCCTTGTCAGAAATTTGAAGGCCCACGAGATCGTTGATCAGATCCTTTTTGTGAACGGGCTTATAAGCCCGAAGCGGATCTCGAACATCGTTTTCATGGGTATGGGCGAGCCGCTGGCCAACTTTGACGAGGTGGTGGAGGCGCTCAAAAAGATCACGGAGACCCTCGGCATATCAAAGCGCAGAATCACGCTCTCGACCTCAGGCCTTGTGCCGAAGATGCTGGAGCTGCCGAAGAAGGCCCCGGACGTGAATCTCGCTGTCTCGCTGAACGCAACAACCGATGAGGTGCGGGACAGGATCATGCCGATCAATAAAAAATATCCGCTCAAGATGCTCCTTGACGCCTGCAGGATGTATCCGCTTCAGCCGCAGCGACTGATCACCTTTGAATATGTGCTGCTCGATGGGGTCAATGATACCCTCGAAGATGCGAAGAGGCTAACGAGAATTCTCAAGAACATACCCTGCAAGGTGAACCTGATCCCTTATAATCCGCATGAGGGGAGCAGGCTGAAAAGACCGAAGCAGGCGACAGTGCTTGCGTTCCAGCAAGTGCTGAAGGCTGCCCATATGACAGCCTTGGTCCGGGAGAGCAAGGGCCAGGATATCCTCGCTGCATGCGGCCAGTTGAGAGGAAGAGAGAAGAACAGGGAGAATAACGCATGATGAAACCTATCAGGGTTAAAGCAGCCACGGGCCTTATGGATCTTCTTGTCCATATGGGCTATTCAAAGACCAAGGTGAAGCAGCTCCTGAAGCACCGGGCCATAGCAGTGAACAATAAGGTCGTGACCGGGTTTGATCACCTTCTGTCGGCTGGCGATCTCCTCTCCCTTGACTCCAAACCAGAGCCGGGCAAAGATATCCTCGAGAAATATGACATAGAGGTCCTGCATGAAGATGACGCTGTTATGGTCATAAACAAGCCTTCAGGCCTGCTTACCATTGCGACAGAGAGCGAAAAGAGAGAGACTGCCTACTACCTTCTGAACGCTTTTTTCAAGGAGCGCAACCCGTCGAGACCTGACCGCATCTTCATTGTTCACCGGCTTGACCGGGAGACCTCCGGCCTTCTCATATTTGCAAAGAACGAGGCGATAAAGAAAAAGCTCCAGGATGACTGGGAGCATGCCGAAAAGAAATACTATGCGGTTGTTGAGGGCGTGCCGAAAAAGAGGGAAGGGAAGATCGAGAGCTATCTGAATGAGACCAAGGCATTCA
Organism: Nitrospirota bacterium; assembly: GCA_016217675.1. Lineage (GTDB taxonomy): Bacteria > Nitrospirota > Thermodesulfovibrionia > Thermodesulfovibrionales > UBA6898 > UBA6898. Next base: position 25,895 of record JACRHC010000046.1, on the reverse strand, counting down.
AGGTTTATTCAGATGCCATGTCTGATGAGACCAAGCATGCAGTTACGCGGTATAGGGTCCTTAAGGCCGACAAAACGCATGCGCTGCTTGAGCTGATCCTCGATACCGGCCGCAAACACCAGATCCGTGTGCATCTGTCCGATCTGGGCTGTCCGATAGTCGGCGACAAAAAATACGGGGCAGCGACCAACCCGATCCGCCGCATCGCGCTCCATGCATACAGCCTCTCTTTCAGCCATCCGGTGACAAAGAAAAAGATGGAGTTCACCACGCCTATCCCGCCTGCCTTCGGCTCCCTCGTAAGGCATATGGTGTGATTTTGGGGGTTAGGAGGTTGAACATGGCGCAGAAAAGTGATAAGTATACCTATCGGGTCGCATGGTCAGAGGAAGGCGGCGAATACGTCGGGCTTTGTGCTGAATTCCCGAGCCTTAGCTGGCTTGCGCATTCTCCGGATGCAGCGTTGAAAGGAATCCGTAAGCTTGTGAAGAATGTTGTTGCCGACATGATCCATAACGAAGAATCGGTGCCCGCATATAATTATTATCGTTTCTTATTAAATAGATAGCCCTTCTCGATTTATAGATTTTCCTTGACGATGCCCTTCTTTGCCCCTATAATCACGAAAAAGACACAAGCGATATAAAAATGCAAAAATATACTGAAGCAATAATGTCCGTCTATCCATTCTTCCTGTCGATCTTTAGTATTTTAATGCTCGTGTATTCCCGCATAAAAGGACAGAGAGAGGCATCATTTATAAATTTCTGGAAAGGAACATTCCTTTTTTCTCTTTCAATGCTAATCCCTAAGCTGCACTTCATTCTCCCAAATATGCCGGCGTTTGCCAGAATTTTGAATGTCATTTCTTTTATTCCTTTTATTTGTGGTGCATACCTGCTGTGTAAAGTAATTAAGGCCGATACAATTGAGCTGAAAAGAAATACCGCTTTTGCTTTTGGTCTGATATCTATGATTCTCGTCCCGATAGCCGGATTAGTAACACTCGGGCTATTACTTGATTCAGTAACAGATCCAGCGCAGAAATGGCAGGTCATGCTTGCAACTATTTTCTCGGGGAGCCTTAGTGTCTTTTTGTTGGTCGTGGGGTGGCGATTACTTAAAGTCAGAAAGGGTTGGCAAGGAAATCTCTTCACTCCATACTCGCTATGGCTGCAACTGCCCGGCTGTCTTTTCCTGCTCGCGGGCTTCATCAAACTAATGCAAAGAAACTTAACGGGCCTTGTGGCCATTGCAATCGCCGTTGCCCTACTTGTCATATCCGGTAGGAAGACAGAAAGCAATACTCAGACAAACTGAATATTTAAGAACAAAATCAAGGCGACGGTGAATAAGTATTTTTTGTTTTTTATGAACATAGTTAAAGTCGCGACTTATCTGGAGCGCTCCGTGCGCAATTATTCGAAGATTTAATCCATGTCTCTAAAAGTCATAGTAATCATAGTCATTTCGGTAATAGCTGCCATTCCTCTTTTAGCGGGCATGATGATGCTTCGCAGCATGTTCATGGCCACGAGGGGAAGGAAGATAGCTGCGTATCCTGCGCCGCGGAAGGCGCTGGTAGTGTTGGACATTCAGGAAGGTTATGTGGGAACAACTACAAGGCAGCCGGTCACGAGACCGCCGACGGGCGGGATGCTCTTCATCGTCAACTCTCTCATAGACAAGGCTGCAGAGTCGGGCATGGAGGTGGCGTACATCAGGCAGGTCTTCAGCAACAACCTCTTTGTGCGGCTTCATGGTGGCAGGAGGCAGGGAAGGGTCATGATCGACCGCAGGATAAAGGTGATCAATCAAAACGATTTCGAGAAGAACAGAACTGATGCATTTTCGTCCAGGCAGTTCGCGCAGTTCCTGATCGACAACCATGTCAACGAGCTATATCTCGTGGGCGTTGATGCCGCATACTGTGTCTACTACACTGCCCTTGGCGCACTGAACCGAGGGTACAAGGTGTCGGTGATCAAGGACGCGGTCTTATCACGCAAGAATATGGCAGATGTCCTGGAGCGATACCGGCGCAAAGGCATTGGTGTTATTACGAGCGAAGAACTGATCCTCGAAGCCTGAACCGTGTGATCATTTAGTGCCCGGGCCGGATTTCAAATTCCCTGCTTAAGGCACCTACTTCTGGTCCTTACCCAGGAGGGGCATGGGCCAGAAGTAGGCGCTTTAGGCAGAGGTTTTGGATGATTTTTCAATACCCCACCCGACCTCCCCTTGGAAAGGGGAGGAGAATTACCTACTGCCAAGGAGGGGCTACCCCCTGTCCACTGAAGCCTTCCATAATCCCCACATTTCCGATTGACAGTGACCTTGTCATCGGGTAGCATTCTCTTATTGGTTCAAAAACTTTCCAGGACTTACATTATTATCAACTCTTTCCATTACAGGAGGACTGCATGATAACGCTCAAGGTCAACGGGAAATCGCATTCATTAGACATCAGCCCTGAGGTATCTCTTCTCTGGACGATCAGGGACCATCTCAAACTGACCGGCACAAAATTCGGCTGCGGCAAAGGGCTCTGCGGCTCCTGCACGGTCCAGGTGGACGGCAAGGCCGAACGGTCCTGCCAGATGACCGTAGGTGATGTGCAGGGCAAGAGCATCACCACCATTGAGGGCATGCCTGAGACCCACCCGCTAAAAAAGGCCTGGATTAAGGAGCAGGTAGCCCAGTGCGGGTACTGCCAGCCGGGCCAGATCATGCAGGCAGCAGAACTGCTGTCAAAGGACAAGAACCCTTCTGAGGCAAAGATCATCAAGGCGATGGACGGAAACTTCTGCCGCTGCGGCACGTACCCGAGGATAAAGAGCGCCATCATGCTTGCCGCAAAGGAGGGCCGGAAATGAGCACATCCATAACACGCAGGACGTTTATCAAGATAGCCGGACTGACCATTGCGGTTGTTTCAACGCCCTCAGGCTTTGATATTCTGTCAGGGGCAGAGGCTGCTGAGGAGATGACGAAGGGCGTTAATCCGAATGTCTGGATAAAGATAACACAGGACAATCACGTAGTTGTTACGGTGAACAAGTCTGAGATGGGGCAGGGTATCTATACTGCCCTGCCGATGATCATAGCTGACGAACTTGAAGCTGACTGGAAGCAGGTGAAGTTTGAGGTGGCGCCTGCGGCTGATCAATACAAGGACCCGGTCTGGGGTTCTCAGGCCACAGGCGGAAGCTCGAGCATCAGACATATGTACGAGCCGCTCAGGAAGGCAGGGGCTGCTGCGCGGGAGATGCTTGTTACTGCTGCTGCCAGCAACTGGAAGGTGCCTGCTGCGGAGTGCGAGGCAAGTCAGGGTCTGGTGAAACATTTGCCGAGCAACCGCACTGCCACCTATGGAGAGCTTAGCCTGAAGGCTGCTGCCGTTGATCTGCCAAAGGAGCCGAAGCTGAAAAAAGAGAGCCAGTTCAGATACATCGGCACCAGCCTGCCGAGACTCGATATCCTGGAGAAGACAGACGGGACTGCGAAGTTCGGCATCGATACCATAGTGCCTGATATGCTTTATGCCACGGTATCGCGGCCTTACAACTATGGGGCCAAGGTCGTTGTGGTCCATGATGCCGCAGCTCATAAGTTGAAGGGGCTGCAGAAGATCTTCCAGATAGACAGGGGTGTTGCCTTCTGCGCCGACACCCTGGAAGCTGCCTGGCAGGCAAAGAAGTCAACGCATATTGTCTGGGGTCAGGGCACTGAGCCGGCAATGACCAATGAAAGTCTGGAAAAGGCCTTTGAAACCTCTTTGGTAAAGGACGGTATCATTGCGCGCAAAGACGGGGATGCCCAAAAGACATTTGCCAAAGCGCCTCAGAAGCTGGACCTGAAATATTCTCTTCCCTATCTCAGCCATGCGACCATGGAGCCGATGAACTGCACTGCCCACGTTCAAAAGGAGCGCTGCGATATCTGGGCTCCGACCCAGAACCAGACAGGTGTGCTCATGACCGCGCAGAAGATTACCGGCCTGAAGCCTGAACAGATCCATGTGCATACCACCTATCTTGGGGGTGGTTTCGGCAGGCGTTTTGAGCAGGACTTTGTGGAGGAGGCAGTGCAGATCTCAAAGGAAGTGGGCAGACCGGTGAAGGTGATCTGGACAAGGGAAGAGGATATGCAGAACGATTATTTCCGCCCCGGAAACCTCTCGCATATACAGGCGGCACTGGACGAAAAGGGAAATGTTGCTGCGTGGTCCCATAAGATCGTATGCCCCTCGATATTCGCACGTGTATTTCCCGGCATGATGAAAAACGGCATCGACAATGCCGCCGTCGAAGGCCTGAGCAATATGGAATATGAGATACCTAACCTCTCGGTCGAATATGTTCGTATCGACACTCCTGTGCCGGTCGGGTTCTGGCGGTCTGTAGGCAGTTCCCACAATGCCTTTACTGTTGAGAGCGTGATCGATGAGCTTGCCCATCTCGCAAAAAAAGACCCCCTCAAATTCAGGCTGGGCCTTCTGGGCAAGCACCCAAGGGCTCAAAGGGTGCTCCAGGTGGCGGCAGAAAAGGCGGGCTGGGGAAAGCCGCTCAAGAAGGGCATAGGCAGGGGTATTGCCTATCACCTCTCCTTTGACAGTTATGTTGCCCAGGTGGCAGATATAGCGGTGAACAGCAAGGACGGGACCATACAGGTGAAGAAGGTCGTCTGTGCAGTTGACTGCGGCAGTGTGGTTAATCCGGACACAATAAAGGCGCAGATGATGGGCGGGATTGTCATGGGTCTTTCTTCTGCCCTGAAAGAGAAGATAGAATTTGCAAGGGGCAAGGCAGTGACGGAGAACTTCGATACATATCCTCTTCTGACCATGAGCGAAACGCCCGAGATCGAGGTCCATATTGTGACGAGCAATGATAAGCTCGGCGGCATCGGAGAGCCGGGCGTGCCGCCTGTTGCGCCTGCTGTTGCAAATGCGCTCTTCAATGCAACAGGAGTGAGGATGCGGAGTTTGCCGATGACCCCTGAAGCGGTGGTGCAGGCATTGAAAGGCAAGAAGACGTGAGGGACCCTTATTGTTTCTTCACGGTCCCTCCCCTTACCAAGGGGAGGTTAGGTGGGGTTAAGACGCTGATCATAACCGCCCCCAGCCCCTCCTTGGTAAGGAGGGGAGAAGAAGGGGAGACCTTCTGAGATGGATAGGGGGATTACGTGCAGTCTTGATCCCTCCCCTTACCAAGGGGAGGTTAGGTGGGGTTACCAATCATGACAATAGTCTTTAACAAATCAACCGAAACGTATAAGCGGCGGGCTTTGAGGCATAATATGCCTGAACCCGAATTGCGTTTATGGTCAAAACTGAGAGGTAAAGGACTGTGGGGACATAAGTTCAAAAGACAATACAGTGTGAACAAGTTTGTTCTGGATTTCTACTGTCCTCAACAAAAGATAGCTATTGAGATTGACGGAGATACACATTTTGCAGAAGGGGCAGAAGAATACGATAGTGAAAGACAACAGATTATAGAATCATATGGCATTACTTTTTTGCGATTTACTAATGCAGAAGTAATGGAGAATATTGATGGGGTTATGTTGAGGATCGCAAAGCTTATATCATAACCGCCCCCAACCCCTCCTTGGTAAGGAGGGGAGTAGAAAAGTGACGCTAAGATATTGGTATCAAGTATAGTCTGGGCAGGGAGAATCAAGACCAGTCCGGAGGGCAGGTCGGTAGAATATTCTTCCCCTTACCAAGGGGAGGGTAGGTGAGGTTTAAAAAATGTGCGGGGCATCTTATGGAACTATATGAAGAACTGCTGAGGCTTAAAAATGAGGGCAGGTCGTCTGCGCTTGCTACGATTGTGCAGTGTTCGGGATCTGCGCCGCAGAAGACCGGTTCAAAGATGCTGGTCCGCGATGACGGCACGATTGTCGGGACCCTGGGCGGCGGCTGTCTTGAGGCTGAGGTTGTTCAGGCAGCGCTTATGGCGATCCGCGATGAACAGTCAATGACCCTGCCGTTTGATCTGACCGAAAAGCAGGGCGGCCTTGTCTGCGGCGGCAGGGTATCGATATTCATTGACCCTGTTATCCCTGATCCGACGCTGGTCATACTCGGTGCAGGTCATGTCGGCAAGGCACTCACAAAGGTCGCACGGTTCAGCGGTTTCCGTGTGATGGCCTGTGATGACCGGCCGGAATATGCCAATACTGAGAACCTGCCGGATGCGCATGATATTGTGGTGCATGATTTTCCCGACATGTTTTCCAAGATGGTCCTCCCTGCCAGTGCCTATATCGTAATTGCCACGCGCGGACATAACCATGACCTCGATGCAATCATCGCATCGCTCAGAACATCTGCCCGCTATATCGGCCTGCTTGGAAGCAGAAGAAAAAAGGCGCTGCTCTTCAAGGCACTGGAAGATGTAGGATTTTCCGATGACCAGATCAGCAGGGTGCATATGCCAATAGGCCTGCCGATCAATTCTGTCACGCCCCAGGAGATAGCGGTCAGCATTATGGCCCAGATCATCCAGAAGAGGAGGGAGAATGCAGCATCAGGTATCAGCCGTTCTTCTTGCAGCAGGTTCGGCCAGGAGAATGGGGCAGTTGAAGCAGCTCCTTCCCCTGGGCAGTCTCACAGCAATTGAGCACGGTATCAACTCCATTCTTTCAGGCGGAGTCTCGGATGTTGTTGTGGTTATAGGACCTGATTGCGTGGGCGTCTCTTCTGCGATTGCTCATCTGTCTGTCACGATAGTGGAAAACCCTGACAGCGGCAGTGACATGGCAGCCTCAGTTCGTGTTGGCCTGAATTCTCTGAAAGACCGTTTATCTTCTGTGCTGGTCCTTCCCGTTGATCATCCTCTTGTCCTGCCTGATACGATAAAAGCACTGCTTGCCGGACATCAGAATAATCCGAAGGCAATAATTATTCCAAGTCACAACAGACGGCGGGGACATCCGACGCTTTTTCCCCGTGAGATCATTCAGGAGATATTTGAAAGCAGCAGCCTCAGGGAGGTTGTCAGCCGCCATGAGGCATTGATAGACTTTCTTGAGGTGGAGGACTGTGGTGTCGTGCTTGACATGGACACGCCTGAGCAATATGCCCTGATCCTGCAGGAATATACCAGACGAAAGGAAAATGTATGAGAAAAATCGCGCTTCTTCTGTTGATCGTTTGCCTCCTTATCGCTGCAGATTATGGCAAGCCTGCTGATGACCTCAGGGAGCACCGGACCTGTTTGACCTGTGGAATGGACAGGCAGAAGCATAGACTGAGCCGCATGCTGCTTATTTATGATGGCGGCTCAACAGGCGGGACATGCAGCCTTCGCTGCACTGCAGTGGACATGGCTGCGCACAGAGAAAAGACAATAACCCGTATGCTGGTCGCCGACTATGCCACAGGAAAACTTGTGGATGCCTGGAAGGCTGTCTGGGTGATTGGTGGGGCAAAGACAGGTATTATGACAAGGCGGGCGAAGTGGGCCTTTGAGGAGAAGGATGCTGCTGCAAAATTCGTCAGGGAGCATGGCGGGAAACTGGCTGTATATGACGAGGCGATGAAGGCGGCATTTGGTGATATGGCGGGCGATGTGACGTTGCCGCAGACCAGGAAGACGCCGGTCTATACGAAAAAAAACGATGTTCAGACTCACCCGGACTGCAAATATTGCGGCATGGACAGAAGAAGATTCGATTTCAGCAGAATGCTTGTTCTGCAGGACGACTCAAGCGAGACCGGAACCTGCAGTATTCACTGCACTGCCCTGGACCGCGCGCTCAACTATGAGAAGCCGCCGCGCTGGATCGGGGTCGGAGATTATGGCACAAGAAAGTTGATCAATGCCCGGAAGGCTTATTGGGTGATCGGCGGAGACAGGCAAGGTGTCATGTCCATAAGGGGCAAGTGGGCCTTTGAAAAGAGAAAGGAAGCTGAAGAATACACCAGAGATCATGGCGGTCAAATCCATGGTTTTGACGCAGCCCTTCAGGCGACATTCGAAGATATGTGGGAGATATTGAGATAAGTTTGAGGGCTGGCCTGGCCGCCGGAAAAACTTATTGACAGAGAGGTCGAAATGGAATACATTTTACCTATAATCTGCTAATCACAGATTTAGAGTTTGCAAACCAAAGGAGGTGATACAGATGAAGAAACTGATACTGATTACGACGGTTATGGTAATGGCCGCTTTTGTTGCCCTTTCTTTTGCCGGTGCCAAGGCAAAGATGGATCTGAAGGTCGGTGACGAGATCTTTGCCTGCGACTGCGGCGACAGTTGTGCATGCAAGACCATGTCCAGAAATGCAGGCAACTGCACCTGTGACAAAGAGATGGTGAAGGCCAAGGTGACAAAGGTCGAAAACGGCAAGGCTATGCTCAAGGCGGAGAAGTGGGAGAAGGAAAGGTCATTCAAGACGACCGCAAAGTACACGTGCAACTGCGGTGAGGCCTGCAAGTGTGACACGATCAGCCAGAACCCTGGCAAGTGCACCTGCAAGACTGAGATGAAGAAGATCTAACGCTTCGGTTTGATGGTTTGAACCAGGAGGGCAGGGTATTATCTGCCCTCTCATTATTACAGCCTGCCGGTTTTCTGATATTCCCCTATATAGATCTTCAGCGCCCGCATGATCAGCCAGTCAAGACTGACGCTGTTGGCTGAGGCGATCTGGATCAGTTCGTCAAGCACTTCCTTTTCGATGCCAGTTGGCGCAGTATTGAATCCGGCCTCCTGTGCAGGAGGAACTTCTGCGATGGTTGAGCCGGTCCTCCTTGCATGTTCGCGCATAAGCAGTCCCTTCAGCTCTTCCATATTGCCTGACATGATAGCCTGCCTCACATCTTCAGGCACCTCTGTCTCAGGAGACGCCTCCCCTGTCTGCTCCGGCTGTGCTGCGGCCAGAGGCGGCTGCATAGTCTCCGCCCCTGCTCCGGGAAAACCTCCGGGCGGCATCATGCCGGTCATGCCCATCATCATCATGGCAAGCTTGCGGGCATGTTCATTGTCAGGAATATTATTCTGCATGAACTCGTCGAGATCTCCTGTTGCTGCTGCCATTGCCATCTGATCTGCCATGAGAGGAGCCTGTCCTTCTCTCTCCTCCCCGCTCACCCGCCTTTTCCCAAACGGTGTCTTCGGCGGTTTTGGTAACGGTTTTTCATTATCTGACATGATATGTCTCCTTGAATTATGTTTTAGCCCCTCCTTACCAAGGAGGGGTTGGGGAGGTTATGACAAATAAGCATAACCCCACCTGGCCTCCCCTTGGTAAGGGGAGGGATTGCTGAATAGTAACCACCACTGCAGCTCTAATATAATCGAATCCCCTTATCGTAATGATCGGTCTCAGGATGGACTTTGCTGATAAGAGTGCGGTCAAAGATCTCATCAGCCTCTAATCTTCTCCTGACATACCCGAGGTCGTTTAATACTGACACGAAGCACATGGTCGAAGCAATATACCGCTCTGTAAGCTGAGCGCAGTATTTCGGTGATACCTTCAGAGTTTCGAGCACAAAACCAGGCTCAATAAAGCCGACATGGGACGCTATGATTTCAGCAGCCTGCGATGGCTCATTTCTTAGCAATGCAGCTGCGTTTTCATGGGCAATGAGAAACTGCTCTGAAAGCTTTGGGTTGTCAGCAAGGAACTGTTTGTCAACGACAATGCCATAGCTCGGATTATTTGGCCAGAGTTTTGAAGGAGGATAGAGGATCTTCCCGCCGGCATAGTGTTTTACAGAAACAGCAAGGGCAGGGGTGCCGAAGGCTGCCGCGACCTTGTCTTTGATGAGCGCCTCCAGGACCAGATCAGCCCATGCGAAGTTCAGGACAGTAACAGATGCACTGAGTCCTGCATGCTCAAGGCTGTCCTGCAGGATCACGTCGTGTATGGAGCCTTTTCCGGGTACGCCGATGGCCATGCCTTTGAACTGTTTCAGGATATCTTCCAATTTACCGATCTCGGGATATCCGCTGTATTGAGCCTTGCTGCAGATGACCGTACCTTCAATATGCCCGCCTGCAATGCAGATTATCGGCACTCCCCGCTCTATGCCGATGATCGCCGGAGGCAGACCTATGTACGCCAGGTCGATCTCTTTTTTCTCAAAGGCATTCACGATCGCAGGCCCGGTGCCGAAGAGCTGCCATTCGATCTCAGCATCGATCCCTGAGCAGAGGCCCTTGTCCGCCATGAGCAGCATGGCAGTGTGATAGAAGGTGGATAGATGGCCGATGCGCAGCTGCATAGGGATAGGTTAAGACATGAACTGAGAGAAAGGCAAGGATGCCGTGGAACAGGTATACAACCCATTTACCCCCGGCTATTTTATTGATCCTTGTTATTTAAACTTTGCATGACAGCGAATGCAACTATCCTGTATCTCTTTCTTCAAACTTTCAGGGGCAGAGCTGTCCTGCCCGCTAATTTTGTCCCTGAGATTTTTTACATGCGTTACAAACAGGTGATACTCAGAAATGAATTCAGCATGCTTGTCAGCATTTTTATATCCCACAAACTTTTCCATATATTGGGACTTGTCAAGGATTGTTTGTAATGATTTTTCGGCAGATCTCAAGTCCCCTGAATCTATCGCTTTTTTTGCAGCATTCCATTCGTTGTTAATGACAGTCATTATGCGGTGCTGCGTCTTCATCTGCATTGTCACCGGCTTCTTATGTTGATGATTGTAGTCATCAGCCAACACCGTCCTGCCAACGGAAAGAATAAATAACATTGTGAAAACCAATTTTAAGTACATGCCGATGCCTCCAGGGTATATTCAATGTTTATTAGCGGTTGTTCATCGCTGCTATACTTTTGCCCGTGACTCAATATTTTGTTTGTATACCTCCTCACGCTGCTGGACCGGTCTGATCTATGCTGCAGCTCAAATTCATGAAATAGAGCGGGATCGCCAGGATGATGAGCAGAATGCCCTGACCCGTAATAAGAGCGTTGACGCCTGCAAGAGTGATGAGATAAAAGGAGGTGATCAGTGTCCCGATAATGCTGCCAAAGGTGGAAAGGGCATAGAGCGTTCCTATGGTCTTGCCCGAAGTATGCAGACTGCAGATCATAAGCTTTGCGGTATAGGGGCTGACGATGCCAAGGAAAACTGAGGGGATCAGAAAGAGGGCGCTGGAGGCTATCAGAGGGCTCATCCTTACCCCCAGATCCTTCATGAATATCCAGTCTGATAGCGGTCCGCTATACAGAGGGAAGGTCAGAAGAAGCAGGCCCGGAACAATTATTATAAGACTCAATTTTCTGGAAGACGGGCTCTTGTCTGCAAGCCTTCCGCCCAAATAGTATCCGGCAGAAAGGCCGGTCAGGAAGACGCTTATAAGGCTGCCCCAGACAAAGACAGAGCTGCCGAAGTTCGGAGCGAGTACCCGGCTGCCCAGAATTTCAAATGACATGACGACCGCACCGCAGATGAAAACCACAAATCTTATCATAGCCTCTCCTCCTTATCGTGCATCTGACTTCTGGTGCTGGTAGAGATTCACCGGAGCAAAGTCGTCTGTCAGGATTTTGGCGCCCTCCCACTCGTATGGCAATGAGTCTTCATGTCTTGATGCAATTTCCGCCAAGTCAACGTCAAACTTTCGATCAGACTGAATTTTACGTGCCCTTACCACGACATTCTCTTTGTCTTTCATGATACTGCCCGTTGTTGCAACGAAGATGAAATTGCCCGATGTCTTGCCCCTGAAAATAGCGAGATGGGGAAATGCCTTCTTGTACGTCATGACCATGGAATCGAAAAACTTGTTTCTGAAGGATGACGTAATATTGGCAACAACAACTCCGTTCTCTTTGAGTTTGCTCCTGACCTCTTCGAGGAACTCAAGTGTTGTGAGATGAAAGGGAATGTAGTCATTCTGGTACGCATCAAGAATGATCCAGTCATATTTCTTCTTTGTTCTTTTGACGAATAGCCTGCCATCATCGACATGCACTTTCATTCCTTCGTTCTCTTTGAAATAAAAATACTTCTGTGCAACGGCCAGCATATCAGGATCTATCTCTGCTATATCAATATTGGCGTCCGGATAACGCCTCGCAAAGTATTTCGGCATAGCCCCTGCCCCGAGACCGACAAAGAGAACCGCCTTAGGATCTCTGTCCAGAAATGCAAGAGAGACAAAGCTCATCTGCGTGAATTCAAGGAGGAGCTTGTCTGGTGCATTCACGTAAATGCCACCCTGGGTAAATTCCCTTTTCTGGTTTCGCACATAGCGCTCTTTCTTTGCGGTATCTTCTATTACCTGAATATATTGGTACAGGGAATTCTTCTCAAAGAGCAGCTTCTCGGACGGTTCGAGCGCAAACCCCTGCAGGGGAAATAGCAATAGCCATAAGGATAATAAACTAAATATTCTAAGCATAATAACTCCTTAGATGCAATTCTGCCGGTCAAATTAATACCGGGCAATGGAAACCTTGGCAATTACAGCGTTCAGGCAACCGGAGGGGAGAGACCAGAAGGGCAATCGTAAGAGTCATTTCGGAATAGAGACGGTTGGGTCTGTCTTACAAACGTGCATGAAAGATATTGAGTAGCAACAGGCGATTCAGTTGCCCCGCATAAATCCAGCGTTAGCGACCTGCCTGTCAAACGCAGGTGACTATCAATCCTGCCGATGACCTTATTGATATGAAGATGCGAATCATTGTGCTGCAGATCTGGGGACAGGATATCATGCGCTGATACATCATGATCAGCAACACTGCTCTCCGGGTGATGGTCAGTGTCGTGGTCGTGGCTGTGATAAAGCGGGGCAAAAAATACAATACTGAGGACGAATACAAGACTAAGAGTTAAAGGAGATCCTGATCTATGTGAACTCTTAAACAGCATATCCTTAGTTTACAAAAATCTCTCAAGGTATGGAAAGATATTTATCACAATGCCTCCATTGCCTGTCTTGCTGCTCTTCTGCCCTCATCCACTGCGGCAACCCAGTGCTGGTGTCCATTGAGTTCAGCATGGGCAAAGGCAATACGCCCAAAGGGTTTGCGAATAACATCCCGGGGTGCCATCGCTCCATCTTTTCCAAAATAAAAGCCCGGCTGAGGGTTTACATACCCGTATGTCCAGCGGTTCAACACAATCCCGGCAACATCTTTTGTCGGATTAAATCCGGCCTCTGAAAAGAGCTGTTTCATCTGGTCAATCAGCCGAGACTCGAATTCAGCATAGCTTGTACCAAGAAGTTTTTTCCTCCCCATTGCTCCCTGCTCTTCGATAGGCAGTCCAGGCTGATGAAAGGAGACGTAAAAGGTAAGCAGAGTGGGCTTCTCAGGATGGAGCGGTGGACGGTAGTCTCCCACATACATGGGCTTACGGATGTTGCAAGCGAAGCCGAATCCGCTTTGCCACTTGCAGGCAGTAAGGCCCAATTGGTAAAGAAATCGCCAGTTAGTAAGAGCCACGTTTGCTACCAATATGGGAGAGACATGGAACTTATTATACGCAGCAGCATGGCTGACAGGCAGTCCAGCTACAACCTTTCGCGACAGGCGGCTGCCGCATGCCATTACGACGCTTCGGGCATTGACGCGGTAAAGCTTTCCATCGCGGAGATATGTCACCGTTACGGTCTTCCCATTTACAGAGTTATCCTCATGCTCAGCACGTACAACAGAGGAAGCAAGTCTTAAGCGCACCCTGTTACCTGCGCGATCCAGAGCCGGGAAACGTACCCGGCCGTTCTGGATATCTGCAAAGCTTTTGCCGCCCTCAATGGCAACGGGGAGGAGGGCTTTAATAATACAACGGGAGAAGCCATCATTGCCGCCGGGAAATGAATGCCAATGACTGTTCTTTAGTGAACGATGACCCTGAAATTCAGGGAACCCAGGCATAGAGACCTGTCGGGCTGCATAGGCGCTGATGACATCACAGCCAAGCCCCACTACGCTGGCAAGAACAGGATCAGCATATCGCGTAATTTCCGGATCGAGCCTCAGGACCTTTTCCAGATAATCCTTATAGGTCATGGAATCGAGCCAGCGGCCGTAATCATTACCCGCATACTGGCGATCTGTCATATTCCGCCAGCGAAGGAAATCATTCCGGATTTTCTCAGGATAGGGCGTTCCTGCAAGCCTGCTCTCCCAGAAACCTGCCGCCCATTTGGCAGAAGTCCCCTCTTTCAGATCACCGTAATAATGGCCGATATTTTTTGAATCGAACCAGAGGCGGTACCCAAAGTTTGTGGTATCAAAGTCCAGTTGCTTCAGTCCTGACGGCATTTCAGCGTAATCAAACTCTGTTGGTATGCCCAGTTCAGTGTAAATATCGTATCCGGGGATGCCCGGACGGTCTATGACGCCAAAGGCATTAGATGCCTGCGGTCCGATAAGCCGCTCGCCCTGCACCATGAACTCATTTCTTTTTGCCGCACCGCCGAAGATTGGGTGGTTTTCGAGAATCAGGCATTTCGCCTGCTTTGAAGAGGACTTATTAAACTCATAGGCAGCCCCCAGACCGCTCAGGCCACCGCCGACAATGACGAGATCGTAAACTTCACTTGTATCGATTATGTCCCCGCTGAGAGTTTTATATTCTCCACGTTCTATGGCCGCAAATGCGTTGAGAACGGACCCCGTGTTTCCATACGAGGCAGCATAGTCGCCGCCGCCGCCGAAACCTTCACCTTGAGAAGTCTGTGCAAACAACCGTAACGGAGCAGGCAGTTCGAACAGCAGGGCTCCTGCACCAAGTAATGTACCGTTAAGAAAATCCCTGCGGGTTATAGGCATATCAATCCAATTATAGCAAGATTAAGTCTTGCAGGATCTTTTCATTATCGAGGAACACCTCATATTTGTCTATTCCCTTCAAAAAAGTCGGTATCCTTGTGAAGATGAGCAACAATGAATATAACCGGAGTTCTTAAATCGCATCTCTTCCTCGTTCGTTTGTTCTTATCTTTACGGTTTCCTCAACATTGATCACAAATATTTTACCGTCGCCGGTGTTGCCGGTATGGGAGAATTTCTGAATCACGTTGACAACCTCATCAACCATCTCATCATTTACGACAACTTCTAATTTTATGCGCGGAATAAATTCCACCATTTCATAGACAACCTTATCTTTTGCGTTCTTTGCCCGGCTTTTGCCGAATCCTTTGATTTCTGATACAGTCACGCCAGGCAAGCCTTCAATTCTATGAAGTTCTTCAGTTACTTCCAATAATCTTGTCGGTCTTATTACTGCTTTTATCTCTTTCATACAATTCTCCTTATGAGCTTTCGTTGATATGCATGATATTCAAACACCACTTCATTTACATTTCTGCTTCATCGGTTCTCTTTTCAAACCAACTGTACACTGAAGGAATGATTAACAGCGTCAGCAGAGTCGAAGTGATCAATCCCCCCACAACGACCGTTGCCAGCGGTCTTTGTATTTCAGAACCGGCTCCTCCGGCAAGCAGCATCGGGATCAAACTGAAAATTGCTATGGAGGCTGTCATCAATACCGGGCGTAATCGGTCAAGACTTCCCTTTCTGATCGCCTCCTGCAGATCAAGTCCTTCTTCGCGTAATTGCGAGATGCGCGATACCAGCACAAGGCCATTTAATACTGCAACACCAAAAAGGACTACAAACCCCACTGACGCCGGCACAGACAAATATTGCCCGGATATGGTGAGAGCGACGATTCCACCGATTAAAGCAAACGGCAGATTGGAGATTACCAGCAGCGCCAGACGGATCGATCTGAAGGTAACATACAAAAGAAGCAGTATTAATCCGATGGCAACAGGTCCGATGATCATCAGTTTGTTCATCGCCCTCTGCTGATTCTCAAATTGTCCGCCCCAGGTAAGATAATAGCCGGCAGGCAGCTTGACGCTCTCTTTTATCTTCTGTTTTGCTTCTGCAACAAAACCGCCTATGTCCCGGCCGCTTATATTCATCTCGATCCCGATTCTTCTGACCCCGTCCTGGCGGCTTATCTGGACCGGGCCTTCAATCATTTGTATTCCAGCTAATTGCTGGAGCGGGATATTCATGCCCTCTTTTGTGGTGACCAATATATTTTTGATCGCTTCGAGGGAATTCCGCCTTTCTTCCGGCAGACGGACCGTTATATCAAAACTCCGGTTCTCTTCATAAAATTTGGAGGCAGATTTCCCGGCTACTGCAATTTCAATTACATTCTGAACATCGCTGATATTCAGGCCATACCGTGCTATGTTAGCTCGGTCTATGTTTACTGTCAGATAGGGCTGCCCTGAAACCTTTTCCGCATTTAAATCGGTCCCTCCCCTGATGGTTGAAAGCACTTTTGCAATTTCAGCCGATTTATCACTCAACACGTCAATATCTTCGCCAAACAGCTTGAGGATCAGCTGCGCGCGTGTTCCTGCAACAAGTTCATCAATCCGGCACTGAATCGGCTGGCTGAATCCGAAGGTGATACCGGCTATTGACTCCAGAGACTCACGCATCTCATTGGTCAAGTCTTCCTTAGAAATATCCCGCTTCCATTCTTTCTTTGGTTTGAATATCCCGACATAACCGGTCTTATCCGCCCCCCTGGTATCCAGGGCAACACCGGTCTGTCCCGTCCGGGACACCACCACATCCAGCTCATCAAACTGCTTAAGTTTTTCGGCAGCTTGTCGATTCACTTCCATGGCCGTTGCAAGGGAAACACCGGGCAACATGGACACATCCATATCAAACGAGCCTTCATCCATGGTCGGTATAAACTCAGTCCCTAATCTTGTTGAGAGAAACAGAGACACTATCAATAAAACGCCGGCTATACTCAGTATTACTTTTTTCCGACTCATTGCATATTCGAGAAGCGGCAGATACAGCCTGTTTGCATGTTTCATGATAAAGCTCTTTTTTTCCGGTTGCGGTTTCAGAAACAGTATGCAGAGGACCGGAATAACGAATACAGAAAGGAATAAGGACGCAAGAAGCGCAATCGCAACTGTTATGGCCAGGGGACTGAACATCTTCCCTTCAATTCCTTCCAGCGAAATAATCGGTATAAACGTGATTGCAATAATAAGTTCGCCGAATATGCTCGGCTTTCTGACTTCCATCACCGCTTTCAGCACCGTAAATAATTTGGGATGTTTGCCTCCCTCTTCACTTAAGTGCCGCTGCACGTTTTCCACCTGGATTATGGTCGTGTCTATGATCATGCCGATTGAAATTGCCAGACCGCCAAGCGACATTAAATTCGCGCTTATTCCAGCAAGTTTCATCACAATAAAGGTCGCCAGCAGCGAAAGAGGCAAGGCAATAAGAACTACAAGACTTCCCCTGAAACTGTTCAGCATCAAATAAAGCACAATAAGGACAAGGAGAGAGCCTTCAAGCAGCGCCTTGTTTACCGTGCTGACGCTGGCATTAACAATATCGCTTCTGTCGTAATAAGAAGCTATCTTAATGCCTTTCGGAAGGACATTGTTTTCATTAAGTTCCTTGACTTTTTCCTTTACCCGGCGAACCACGTCACGGCTGTTTTCTCCGCGCAGCATCATGACGATTCCACCAACAGCTTCGTCTTTGCCGTTCTTTATGGCTGCGCCCATACGCACAGCCTCGCCAATCTCCACCTGGGCGACATCACGTAAGTACGTAGGCGTTCCGTGTTTAGATTTCAGGACAATGTTTTCTATATCGCCGACATCTTTTATCAAGCCCACACCACGGACTATAAACTGATCGCTATTTCGTTCGAGAATATTGCCGCCGACGTTTTGATTATTGTTTCCGATTGCAGCATAAACCTCGTCTATTGTCACTGCATACTTCAGCAGTTTTTCCGGTAATACGATCACCTGGTACTGTTTGAAGTATCCTCCGAAAGAATTTATTTCGTTTACGCCGGGAACATTTTTCAATTGCGGCGTGATGATCCACTCCTGAATTGTCCTCAAGTTTGTCAGATAAGCAATTTTCTGAGCTGGATCTTTCGGCATTTCCCCTTCAAGGGTATATTGATAGATCTCACCCATTGCCGTGCCGATTGGTCCCATGGCAACTTCAACGCCTTTGGGGACCTTTTCTCTCGCCTCGGCGAGGCGTTCGAATACCAGCTGCCGCGCAAAATAGATATCAACGTTATCTTTAAACACAATTGTTACGATTGAGAGCCCAAACTTTGTAACTGAACGCATCTGTTCAAGATCAGGCAGGCCGCGCATTGCCATCTCAATCGGGTACGTTACATTTCTCTCGATCTCTACGGCAGATAGTCCATCGGCGTGGCTTACCACTTCAACCTGAATGTTTGTTACATCCGGAAAAGCGTCAATCGGCAATTTCAGATATGAATACAGTCCAAAGGTTACAATCAGCAGCGAAAGAAATATGACCATTCCTTTCTGCTTTAACGTATATGTGATAAGTTTTTCTAACATGAGCTATTATCTCCTTTTTGTAAAAAACTACTCGGCAGCGACCGCATGGCAAATACCCCTCACCCAACCCTCTCCCCCAGCCAGAGGTAGGTGCCGTAGGCAGGGCGAGGGATAGAAAGTTTCCCTTCCTGGCTTAAGGCCCCTACTGTTGGTGAGGGGAAGGACTAAGAGAGGGTGTAGTTATCAGTTGTAATTCATTTGCCATGGCCATGTTCGTCGACAATCTCGCCTTTCTTCAGCTCTGATTTGAGGATGAACGCTCCCTTTACGGCAACCCTCTCTCCCTCCTTCAGTCCATGGGTAATTTCCAGCCGGTCCCCAAGCGTCCTTCCTGCCTCTATATCTCTTCTTTGGAACTTGTCCGGAGCGGTTTGAATAAAGACATATCTCTTCGTCCCGTCAAGAACGACCGCCTCTTCAGGAACAGCAATAAGCCGTTCAGTCCCGCTGCTTGTGGCCTCAATCAGCACGGTCGCAAACATGCCGGGCTTAAGCAGGCCGCTTGAGTTGTCTATGGTTACCCGTGCTTTTTCGGTCCTTGTTTTTTCGTCGACCACATCAGCGATATAGGCGATCTTCCCTCTGAAGGTCTTCTCAGGAAACGCTGTAACCGATACTTTCACGTTCGTGCCGAGCCTGAGACGTGAGATATCTTTTTCGTACACGTCGATCACTACCCAAAGAGTCGAAAGGTCGGCAACCGTAAAGAGCGTTTTTTCGGAATTGACCATCTCACCCTGTGTGACTGTTTTTTCAAGCACCACACCACCTACAGGTGTTGTGACCGGGATAAGAGGGTGGTTCCCGTTACCCTTTGTTGCTTCGAACTGCGAGACATTGACGCCGATCAGCCTGAAGCGCTCTTTTGCAAGGTTAATATCAGCCTCTGCCTCTCCAAATTCCTGCTT
Organism: Nitrospirota bacterium; assembly: GCA_016217675.1. Classification (GTDB taxonomy): domain Bacteria; phylum Nitrospirota; class Thermodesulfovibrionia; order Thermodesulfovibrionales; family UBA6898; genus UBA6898. The sequence continues at coordinate 6,580 of JACRHC010000046.1, read as the reverse complement.
CGCCTTCAGGACATCTTTTTCAGGCGATATCTTCTTCTCAAACAGGGTTTCCTCGCGCTGGAGGTTCTTCCTCGCAAGCTCTACCTTTCCCTGTGCCTTGATATAATCTGCCCATGTCTGGTCAAGTTCTACACTGTCGAGCCAGGCAAGGGCCTGTCCTGCTTTTACCCTGTCGCCTTGTGACGCCATAATCCTGACCGCCTTTCCTGTCACCCTTGGGCTGATCTTCGCAGACCTGTCCATATTTATCTCAATAACAGCAGTTGCGGAGAGGGGGACAGCCGCATCCTCAGGTGCAACTTGCCTGACTTCTATTCCCGAGGACTTCTGTTTTTCGGGCGACAGCGTCACAACGCCAGGATCTTCTTTTTCGTGTTCGGCGTGTCCAGCTTCTTTCTTCTCCTCAACCGCTGCTTTTTTATCTTCTTTTGGCGCTTCTTTTTTTCCGCATCCTGTGAGCAATACTGCTGCACCCAGGACAATAAGGATTATCGCAAAGAGCGTTGACACCCTCCTTTTAATCCCTCCCCTCACCAACAGTAGGGGCTTAAGCCAGGGAGGGAAACTTTGGTCCCTCGCCCCTTGTGGGAGAGGGTTGGGTGAGGGGTTCATAATGTAACCATGTATGAGTTTATGAAGTCGTATCATCATTTCACCGCACCTCCTATAGTTTTCTCGATCGCATTGAGCGCAAGCTGAGTCCTCGTCTGCGCCTCAATATAGGCAAACTGTGCTTCGATGGTGTCCTTCTGCGCGAGCCGCAGTTCAAAAAAACCGATCTTCCCTTCCTTAAAGGCGAGGTTCAGCAGCTTAAGGTTCTCTGCTGCTTTTTCCAGTATCTCCGTCCTGAAGAGCGACAGCTCCTCGATAGCGGAGGTGATGTCGTTGACAACCTGATCGATTTCCCGCTCTATGGTCTTTTTCAGTCCTGCTGCTTTTATCTTTGCCCCTTCTGCCTTTGCAAAGGCCTCTCTCTTTTCGGCCTGCTTTCTGTCAAAGAACGGCAGCGGGATCGAAATCTCTAAGCCTGCGACATTCCTGCGCTCATCTCTGTCATAAAACCCGGACAACGTTATATTCGGGAATGCATCCTTTCTCACAAGTTTCAGCGCGAACTCTGTTTTCTCGATCTCAAATGCGCCCGCCTTTGAGTCAGGCCGATGGGAAAAGGCCAATATCTTCAGTGCTTCCTTGTCAGGCAGCGCAGGAGCCTCTGAAGGCAGATCGCCTTCTATGGCAAAGGACATATCAGGTGATAGACCGAGGAGCCCTTGTAACGCGAGAAGCGATTCCCTGTGTTCCCGTTCCGCCAGAAGAAGCTCTTTTCTGGCCTTGCTCAGTTCAACCTCCGAAAAATTAACATCAAGCCCCGAGACATCACCGGCCTGGAACTTGATCTTTGTGTACCCGAGGAGCTCTTCATTTAAGCGGACGATTTCCCGCGCAAGGCCGCTCTTCTTCTTCCGCGCGAGCGCTGTAGTGAAGGCGTTTTTTACGTCTGAAATCAAAATCCGTTCTCTGTCTCTGATTTCCAACCTCACTCTGGCAAGCTCTTTTTCAGAAACAATGATCCTTGCACTACGCTGGCCTGCGACCTCGAATTCCTGGGAGAGTTTGAAACCATAATTTGTGAATTTGCCGCCGCCTTCCACTTCCGGCCTGTCCTTCTTCGAGACATTGCCTTCAAGCGTTGGGTTATTGATAAGCAGAAGCCGCGCTCTTTCGTTCTGACCCTTTGCTGATTCTTCTTCAAGCCTGAGTGTCTGAAGGTCAGGGTTTTTCTCAAGGGCGAGGGTGACTGCCTGCTCAAGCGTCAATCCCCTGGTTTCAATTCCGGCAGCAGGCGATGTACTTATTAGTAATGCAGACAAAAAAACAACGACAACATAAATTCGATGCATAAATAGAAGCCTCCTTAGTGGACTAAGCGAATAAAAACAGAGGTCCCCATCCAAATAAAACGGGACAGGGAAAGGAGGCTTCTCAGATCAGAAGAACAACGGAATGCAGACTGGCGAGAGACTTATGGTGCGAATAATTAGACGGATGTCTATACTTGTTGGAAGACTCTTTCAGCGGCAATGATATCGGCACTGAAGAGAGAGAACTCATGGGGAGCGGCTGCGTGAAATGCGAGGCATTTCTTATGAAAGCCGGGCTGCTTTGAAACTCGACATCTATACAGGGTCCGCAGGCATCGCTTTCCGTTTCCGCAAGCTTTGATCCAAGCCCCTCTCCATTGCATGCATCGACGAGCTCTATTGCCACATGCCCGTCTTTGCCGAAGCAGAGAAGAGTGCCTTCTGTACCGAAGAACGATGCAACGAGAAATAATACCAGCATTACGGCTGCCGGAGTTTTCTGATGCAGTTCTCTCTTCATCCTTTAATTTAGCGCATTGCAGAGCAAGCCGTCAATGCATGGACAGCATGCCAAGCCAAATCCACGCTATGGTCACCGTTGCGTCTGAACGGACCGCACGGCCGTGTGTTAACATAAAACATGGAGACAATTGCATTCCGACCTGGTACACAGCGAAACACCTTTTACCGCTGGGCAAATGCCCTTGCTCTTATTACCATTTTCTATAATCTCATCGAAGGCATTGTCTCTGTCTTCTTCGGGTATGAAGACGGAACGATCGCACTTTTCGGCTTCGGTCTCGATTCCTTTGTTGAGGTGATCTCAGGGCTCGGCATTTGGCATATGATCCGTCGCATGAAGCAGAATGGCAGCGAAAACCACGATGCCTTTGAAAAAACCGCGTTAAAGGTCACGGGCGCTGGCTTTTATATCCTGACTGCCGGTCTGATCGCTACGGCATCAGCCAATCTGTATCAGGGACAAAAACCGGCAACTACCTTTTGGGGTATTGTGGTGTCAGGCATTTCGATTTTTTCGATGTGGCTGCTTATTCATTACAAACTGAAGATCGGCAGGCGGTATAATTCACAGGCATTGATCGCAGACGCAAACTGCACGCGGGCATGCATGTATCTTTCTGCAGTTCTCCTTATTTCAAGCATAGGCTATGAATTCACCGGCATAGGCATGCTTGATTCTCTCGGCGCTGTCGGCATTGCTGCCCTTTCGTTTAAAGAAGGACGTGAGGCCTTTGAAAAGGCAAAGGGCAATCTGAGCTGCTCCTGCCAGGGCAGCTGTAAGTAATTATGGCGAAGTCTCGTGCGGTGAGTGAAACATCATAACCGAGAATAATAAAGAGGCCAGAACCAAAACAACCGATGCGCTGACAAAAGAGATCCTGTAGCCAAAGGCTGAGGCTGCGATTCCCGCTGCAATTGGGCCGGTGGTATGGCCTATGTCCATGACAGAGCCGAGAATACCCATGGCAGAACCGTGTGTCTCTCTCTTTGAGAGGTCAGCAATATATGCAGAGGTCGCAGATGTAACAACAGAAAGGCTGAGGCCGAAAATTACGCTGAACAAGAGCAAGGGCAGGAACGAAGAGGATAGGGAAAAGACTGCTATCGACAGAGCGCCTGACAGTGCTCCTACGATGATCTGCGGCCGCCTTCCATGTTTGTCAGAGAACCTTCCCATGACCGGCTTGGTAAGCGCAAGGGTCAGGATCTGGGAGGAGAGGAAGATCCCTGTCTCATACGTGCTGATTCCCTGTTCTCTCGCATAAAGCGGAAGAAATGCTTCAAAGGTGCCGTATGCAAAAAGGATTGCTGCCTCGACCAAAGCAGTAATGAGTATGGCGCGATGAGATATCACTGACCTGAATGCCTGCCAGGTCTCAGACCAGTTTTGATGAGCGCCGCTTTCCTCATGAGTTGCCGGCATCCTGAGCGCGAGCACGAATGCTGCGGTACCTGCAGCGCCGCAGACAATATAGACTGCTCTGAAGCTGAAGGCAGGATGAGCAGCAAAGACACCTAATAGAGTCCCTCCTGCGATCGGCGCGGCAAATCTGCCAAGAAGGGTTGATGTCGAGAACCAGCCGAGTCGTTCTCCCCGTTCGTCATGGAAAAGGTCTGATATGAGCGCCATAGAGACAGGGATAAATAGGGCTGTTGCAAAGCCGTGATAGAACCTGACGATTGCCAATTGCCAAATATTGGTTACGAACAGATAGAGAAAAGGCGCTGTACCAAATACCACGGATGCCATGATCAGCATCCGCTTCCTGCCCCAGCGGTCAGAGAGCATGCCTGCAGGGATGCTCGCAATGATTCCGGTAAAGGCAGAGACTGCTGCCACCATGCCGACCCCTGAAGGCCCTGCGCCGAGATGCGTTGCAAAGAGCGGAAGAACCGGGCTCTTCGAGATCGTGGAACTGAAGATTGCCAGAAAGCCGGTTATGCAGAGGATGGTGAAGGGCCGGGAACTTGTTCTGTCTATATTCATCAAAGAAAGGCAGCAGAGACGGTCAGACTCTCAACTTCTCCTTAGAGTATTTGGGATGGAGACTCCTCTCCGAAGCTGCACGATTATAGCATTTGCTTTTATGAATCCCGAAACTCTCAATGAATATACCGGCAATGAAATACCTCAGTTTTGTCATTCCGGCTTGCTTGTGCCCGCTGGGTATCCGGAATCTTTCTTTCTGTGCATTTGTATTGACGAAGTGAGCGCTGTGTTGATACATTAGGTTTAGTTCTTTTGGGAGGGCCGAAATGACTGGGGAAATCAGAAGGGCTTTAAAAAGTAAGATCAGTCCGCGCATGTTTCCGTCTGCCTTTGTCGTTGCACAAGCCGCCGCAGAATCAGTTCCATGCCTGTCGTCTCCGGCAAAGCATATAGTATTAGATGCCTTGGCCGGGAGGTAAGATATGCAAAAGCATCTAATGTTAGATACCTATCTGCAACTACATAACTGGTTATACCTATGACTCTAAATGAAATAAACAAGCTTGAAATGCAAGAGGATTATCCAAGCGCCATCGATGCTTTGGAGGAGCGCATCAAAGCCTATCCGAATGAATCTGAAACTGCCATAAGGTTAGGGTTTAACCTTTGGTATGCTGTTGTCGAAAATGACCGATTAGCGAAAAATCTACCGGTCGAAAAGTATGCAACCCGTTTTGCAGAACTTTATAAGACTACGAGAGAAGCCTTTCTTGAGAATGCAGATTACTGCTGGGTATATGGGTTGGGCCTCAGCATGTTTTGGTATTATTTCCCCAATACGACAGAAGAGGAAGGAAAGGCTCTTTTGAATCGAGCCAAAGAAAATGATAGATTTTGGGCTCACTTCATGCAACAGAGCAATTTTTATGAAAGGTTGTTGCAGCGTTTTGCCCCTTCTATATATTGGTGGATAAAGAGAAAGAGAACAAAGGAAATTCTAATGCGACTCGACAACAGAGGTATTTTCACAAGTTATTACAATGTAGCGTTCTACAGAGACAAAGTGTGATCCACATAAATTCATATGTGTCCTGGATCAGGAGCAAAGTAGTTGAATGCGCAACACGACGGTTACAACCTGCGGCTCGACCGCGACGCGCTATGAGGCGGCGCGTCAGCCGCGTGTTCGGCACAATAAATGAAGATAATTAAAATTATTGGTATTATCGTCTGTGCTTACTTGCTGGTTATCATTATAGGGAACATTTGGACTCAATTTTGGGTGCGAACAGATAAAAAAAGACCAATGACGGATGAGGAAAGAAAACTTCAAGAAAGAATATCCCTCGGTCACACCGGTAAATTGGAAGTCAATGACCGCATTTGGCTATCAGGTGGTTACGATCCGGAGTTGAAGTGGTTGGGACAAAGCCAGGGCTATTACGGCACTGTGGAATCCTTCATGCCTGGCCAAGACAGAGAACCGGCTGTCATTATTAAATTGGATAATAAAATAACAGTCGAAAATACTATCGGAGATATTCTGATTATGGACCTGCGGTGGGAAGGTGCAAAATGGGGAGAACAGGGTGTTGTTCATTTAGAGTTGTGTGACTTCGTTCCAGAACATAAGTCATGGAAAGACCGAAGACAGGGAAAGTGGATAGAATCTCATGCTTCATATAAGAAGATATAAAACATGCCGAACAAGGCACTCGTACCGCCCCGGAGCAAAGCTGGTTTGCTTTTGACAAAGCTCAGTGGCCGGGCGGCACAGTTTAATCGTTAAAACATGAAAAATAATAATATTTACTCATTCGAAGTAGTCGACCACGTTCCGAGGTTTGGCCATGTAATTCATTATCTAAAACAGCACTTTGCCATTGCCGACATCCTATCTATCGGAGATGTTGTGATCGCAGATGAGGGTCAGGATCGTGTCGAGGAAATATGCGATTATTTGGATCTAAACAAAGCGGTTGATCCATCTAATGATGTGACAAATTGGGATCCAACAATCTTTGATGCAGATACATACTGGCAAGTTCTAAAGGAGCTCGATTCTTTAATAGTCTATTGTTTTGAGACAAAAGCGGGAAACAGATTCAGAAAATTTACTGATTATGGAGTCTGTTGCACGAACATTTTCAAATGAGCACTTTCCCCAAATTTGAGGGATATTTTCTCCCGACAACATTTATCGTTCTCACTTGGACATTCTCACTTGCTCATTGATCATGTACATAGAGTCCCTTTCGGCCCCCTT
>JACRHC010000047.1 GCA_016217675.1 Nitrospirota bacterium | reverse complement strand
GCGGATTTTGGGTCCACCATTCTCGTTGACATTTCCTTCCGCTCTCCTGTAAATTAAATAGTTCGGGGCGTAGCGCAGCCTGGCTAGCGCACCTGCCTTGGGAGCAGGGGGTCGGAGGTTCGAATCCTCTCGCCCCGACCAGTAATTTCCCACCGCCAGTCAATGCACAAATAATCACTTCGTCTTTCTTAAAGACCCGCCCGGCAGCTTTCTCTCCATTGCAATGAAAACATGCCAAGTGGTAAGCTTAAGTCATCATGAAGGAGATTTCACAATCCTTTTTTTCGGGTAAATCCAGATGAGCAGTCGCCATAAAAAACAATCGGAAGAAGCTGATGAAATCGTCAGACTGCGGCGCCGCATTGCCGAGCTTGAGGAAATCCACCCGAATGATGAACGCGTCCAGGCTGCTACCCGGCAGGCGGAAGAGAAATTTCGAAGCCTTGTTGAGCATTCTCTTGTCGGCATCTATATTTTTCAGGACGGTATATTCCCCTACGTCAATCCGAAGGCAGCAGAAGTCTTTGGATATACCAAAGATGAAATTGCTGCAATGCCTCTGTCAGCTTTTCTTGTTGAGGAAGACCGCTGCGCGGCAGACCAATATATTCAAAGTCTCTTTTCTGACCAGGCATCTGTCGTCCACTTTTTTCTTAAAGGCCGGCGAAAAGATGGAACTATCATAGAAATCGAGTCCGAGGCAACAAAAACGGAGATCAATGGCAACCCTGCCATTATTGGCACATTTTTGGATATTACCGGGCGCAGAAAAATGGAAGAAGAGTTACGAAAGATCCAGAAACTTGAGTCTTTAAGCTCGTTTGCGGGCGGCATCGCGCACGAGTACAACAATATTCTGACCGCTATAATTGGTAATCTTGCCCTTGCTAAAATGTATGCTAAACCCGGATATGAAGTTTATGATGTCCTGATCGAGGCAGAAAAGGCCTCGTTGCGGGCAAAAGATTTGACCTCTCAGCTCCTCTCTTTTGCGGCAGGAGGCACTCAGGTCAGGAAAGTCGTATTCATTCAGGAACTCGTCAGAGAGATTGTCGGATTTTCAGTGGATTCGAAGACTGTCGCCTGCGAGCTTTCGATTCCAGACAACCTTTGGACCGTTGAAGTTGATGAAGGTCAGGTGGGCCAGGCAATCGATACTCTGATAAAATTCGCACAAAAAACAACTCTCCCGAACAGCCGCATAAAAATATCTGCTGAAAACATGATCATAAGCCGATCATCTGCCCTGCCCCTCAGAGAGGGCAGACACATAATGATAGCAATAGAAGATCAAGGAAACGGGATCTCTGAAGTGGAACTTCAGACTCTTTTTGATCCCTTCGGTTCCGGAGACAAGAAGGGAAGCGGGTTGGAACTTGCAAGCGCCTTTGCCATAATTAAGAAACACGATGGTCATATTACTGCAGAGTCTCATTTTGACGTGGGCACAATGTTTCGTCTGTTCCTGCCTGCCATGGAAGAAACACCGCAGCTCACAACCGAATTGTTTGCCGTCCACCCCGCCCGAACAGGAAGAGTATTGGTTATGGACGACGAGGAGATCGTCCGCGTTGTTATTGAGAGGCTTCTTCTCCAATGCGGTTTTGAGGCAGTATTAACGAAAGACGGTGCTGAAATGCTCAGGCTATATCGGGAAGCAAAGGAAGCCGGCAAACCTTTTGAAGCAGTAATACTTGACCTTATCATACAGAACGGTATGGGGGGTCAGGAGGCAATGAAAAATCTAATCGAGTATGATCCTAATGTGAGGGTAATTGTCTCAAGCGGGTATTCCAATGACCCGATCATGGCCAATTTCAGGGACTACGGTTTTAGTAGTTTCCTGCCAAAACCTTACAAGCTCGATGAACTAAAGAGGGTAATGAAAGAGATAAGCTACAGCAAGTGATATTGGAACTCTCATAGAACTTCGCGGCAGCGAATTTCATACATCACTATTACTTCTCGCTGAGCAAAAAAGTGAAACGTTTGTATCCTACTGCCAGCCCTTATCCTTAAATCGAAGAGATCTGTCGGCAAGTGACCTCTGAATCTCTGATGCGGTCATATTTGCCTGATCAGCTGCCCTCATGGTCTGCCTGTACCCATTCTGTGCAGTCCTGATAACCTGCACCAGATTTAATGACAGCAAGACCAAAAAAAATTCCGAAAGTCCTATTGCAACACTGTAAAACATGATAACTCTCCTTTCTTTTCGTTTTCCTGCTTCCCAGTATACAGGTGGACCTCCCCATATCATGTCCTATGTCCCGGGAAATAAGTCTGCAAATGCATTAGCGCAAGATTATATAAGAACTAAGAAGTGAATCAGAATACTAAATTCTGTACAGGTACATAGGCAGGAAAGAGCTTTCAGATCTTGTCGGCCTCGTCACAAATACGCAATTTTCGACCCGGGCATTTGACCACACACAGAAATTTCCCTTAAAATCAATCATGCGGGAGTGGCGGAACTGGCAGACGCGCTGGACTTAGGAAACGAAAAAGGCATATTCAGCAAAATGGCTCTGGTAACGGTTTTAGCATAACACGTTGATTTAATACAGTTCTATGCCTTCTATTCCTTCTCTCAATTCTTGCTTTTCTCTCCTTTACGCAGAAAACTACGACAATTCTACGACAGTCGTCTAAGTCTTTGGCATCTGTTTTGTGGTTCTTTTTTAGAGGAAAAAGTAACGAAAATCTTGATGTCGAATCGGCATAGCGGAGCATAACCTATATGCCGATACCTCTGCATTTTTGTTATGAAAAGAAGTGCCTCGTAACTTGTTTTTACATCATATCAGGTGTAAGATAAGGGTAATGAAATCCAAATGGCAGGTTCTCTATTACGAAACAGCAGAGGGAGAACGCCCTGTTGAGAAGTTTATCGATTCCCGGAAGGACAGAGATCAGGCAAAGATCTTTTCGTGGATCTCTCTTCTGGAAGAGCAAGGCCCGGATCTTCCAAGGCCCTATGCTGATCTGCTGACAGATGGAATACACGAACTGAGGGTTAAACTGTCGGGTGACCAGGTGCGGATACTCTACTTTTTCTGTTATAAGGACTATATCATTCTGACCCATGCATTCAGAAAACAGACAAGCAGCGTCCCGCAGGGAGAAATTAAGAAAGCGCAGACTTACAGGGCAGATTTTCTGTCCCGCTTTTCTGAGAAGAAGATTAAGGAGACAAAGAAATGAAATCTTTTAGAGAACACCTGAAAGAGAAACTTAAGGACAAGCACTTCAAGGAGCTTTATAACGAGGAACGGCAACTTGCCGAACTGTCACTCAGTGTCATCAACACACGTGAGCACCTTGGACTGTCTCAGGCTGACGTAGCGCATAAAGCCAAGGTGACGCAGCAGCAGGTTTCAAAGATCGAAAAAGGGATCAACTGTAATATTACGACCTTCCTGAAGGTTTGCAATGCTCTTGGCATCAAGGTTGATCTGGAAGTCCCAAGAGTTGCAAGAGTTGCCTGATTCTCGCTCAGCAGGATCACGCTCGACCGCCGACAAGGAAAGGGGGTCTTCTGTATGAAAAAGGCTTATGTTAGAGGAAGAACATTGGATGAACACATTGCTGAATACATGAAAGTCCCTGATTTCAAGAAGGCTTGGCATGACCTTGATCCTGAATTTCAGGTATTGAAGGCCATGATAAAGGCCCGCGAAAAGTCGGGGGTTTCCCAGGCTGAACTTGCCAGACGGTGTGGGACTAAGCAGAGTGTAATTTCAAGGCTCGAACGCGGTGCATTCAGCAAGGCCACCCTTGAGACGATCAAGAAAGTGGCAGATGCTCTTGATATGCAGCTTGAAATAAAACTTCATCACAGGAAGGCATAATTTTAGTCGTATTTTTGTCTGCCTTCTTTTCAGTTAAGTATTAGCTTGTCTACGACCTCTTCTTGTCAGATTTGTCGATACCTTGTTTATAACGGAACGCTATAGACCGAGCTCCCCAAGTGGCGTAATTTTCTAGAACAGACATCCATTATCTCGCTATCTATAAGCATATGGAGGATGAGTGCGTGGGCCAGAAGTTGAACAAGGCTTGGCCTCCAACTAAATAGGCATCAGTGCGTGAAACAATTGCGGACTGGCGTAAAACAATACCTATGTCTTCCATGCTTTATAGCATGATTGAAAGAAGGCTGAAAGTTGTAAATATCTCCGGTAAGCTCTTTAATGTCTCGGCTTCTGCTGTCAGATATGCATTTGACCAGGCGCGGGAAGGTGCTGGCATATCTGATCTTCATTTTCACGATCTCAGGCATACCTACGGCAGCAGGCTCTATCACATGGGCGTTGATCTCTACACGATCAAAAAGCTTATGGGCCATAAATCCTTAAAGATGACTGAGCGTTACGTGCATGAAAATCTTGAGGTGCTTCAGCCGTCAGCCGTTGCTCTTGATAAATTCTACGACAATTCTACGACAGTCAATGAAGTTGTTAACTTGTCAAAAGTCGAAAAAATGATTAAAATCAACTAATTAGTAGAATGCGGGAGTGGCGGAACTGGCAGACGCGCTGGACTTAGGATCCAGTGGAGCAATCCGTAGGGGTTCAACTCCCCTCTTCCGCACCATATAGCTAATCCAATTCTTCCCCTTTCCGCATGGTGTTGAGGTACTCCTCCCATTCAATGGGGAGCATATGCTTCTTCTTGTTATTGCATTCTTTGCAGGCAGGCACACAATTCCCCTTGGTCGACTTGCCTCCCCGCACAAGGGGAACGATGTGGTCCATGGTCAGCTCCTGCACGGAGAATGGCTGGCTGCAATAATAACATCGGCCCTCAGCAAGCCTCCTCTTCCACCAGGGGGAATGCCTCATCTCGCGCGCTTTAGCCCGCTCTTTTTTGATCTCAGCTTCGCTCACTTCCGTGATAAAATAGTCCATACGCTTATCGGATCGTCCCCCAGGCAACGCTCTGATTCCTGCCGTTATGCTTTGCATGGTAAAGCGCCTGGTCTGTTCTCTCTATCAGTTCTTCCTTGGTCCGCGCATCAGCGGGCATCGTTGCAATGCCGATGCTCGTCGTGATCTTCAGGGTCCTGCCTTCAGAAGAGAACGTCTCTGCCGTGATCGCCTTTCTTAACCTTTCTGCGAAATTCTTTGCTCCCATGCTGTCCGTGCCCGGCAGAATGACAACAAACTCCTCGCCGCCGTACCTGGCCGCGGTATCAATATCCCGGATCTCTTTCTGGAGGATCTTTGAAACGCCCTTGAGCACAAGGTCTCCCACGGGGTGGCCATAAGTGTCGTTCACCTTCTTGAAAAAATCTATGTCAGTCAGGAGCAGGGAAAGCGGTGTCTCATGCCGCTCAGACCGTTTTAGTTCCTCGGTCAGTTTCTGCTGGAAGACCCTGTGGTTGAAAAGCCCGGTAAGGCCATCCGTGGTGGCCATCCGCTCGATCTCCGCATGCATCTTAGCGTTGGCGATCGACGTTGCCGCCTGATTGCACATAACCTCAACAAGGCTAATCTGTCTGCTGTCAAGGAATTCTTTCTGTTTTGACAGCATCCCGAAGACGCCGATCAGAGCGCCTTCAAAAAAAAGCGGCACAGCGATCACTGAACGCACATCCTCTGTTCTAAACTGCGGGGGCAGCACCTTCATGACAAACTGCTTGACGTCACTCACATACTCCATATGCCCGTTCTCAATAGCAAGACCGGCCAGTGTCCCGCGAAAATCTATCTCTTTCGCTCCCCCGGAGATTTCGTTTGGAAAATACTTCACCACGAAACCCTGCGTGTCATGTTCAAAAAAAAATGCGTTCCCAGAAAACGCCTGTCCGGAATAGTGGCACAGTTTATTGATCACATCATCATAATGGATCGAGGCAGCAAGGCTTGAACTGAACTCCTTGATGATCCTGAGAGCAGTGATCTCATGTTTGACGATGTTGTACACCCTCTCACGCTCTAATATCTTAGCGATCTGACCGGAAAACATTTTGACGGTTTTCTGCTCAGGCTCGCTGAAGGCATGGTAACGCGAGGTATCAACAATGAGAAGTCCTACGGGTGATGAGCCTTCCATGACCGGAATAGCAATGATCGAAAGGATCCTGATATCCTTAATATATCCAACTTCTATTTTCTTTTCATCAACTTCGCCAGAGAAAAAAGGTTTCCGTTCCTTCAGACAGGTCGCCATCACTCCCTTACCGGTAATTATCACTTTTCCCCTGTCATCTGTGGAACACCGCAGGGAAAGAGTGTCGCCATGCGGCTCGAAAAAATGTGCGGAATCGGCAAAGACCGCATGCTTTATAGCGTGAAGCAACTCCTGGATCTCCTCATTTGCCTTTATCTTGGATGCAAAGTAATGAGAAATGAGCTCGTCGCTTCCCAGGGACTCCATCTCGGTGTCCTGTGTTCTGTCGCGAGCACCGGCCCTGATCTTCTCAAACTCGTTAACAGCCTTCTCCCTTTCGCTGCGCAAACTATTGAAGATGAGCGAGGCAACCACTGACGTAAGGACCAGGAAGATAGAAAATGCCGTTTCCCATACAATGTTTTCTCTGCTTATCGTAAATGACCTTAATGCATTGAATGGTATGAGGAGCGAGAGAGGGATGATGATATTCAAACTGTAAAATCTGGTCATGGCGATGATGAAGGGGAAATAGGCAAGCTTGAGCCACGATAAACCTGAAATGCCTATTATTCCGGCATACATGAGAAGGATCGCATAGAGGAACTCGATAGCATATTCACGCCTTCTTGCAAGCAGGTGCAGTGCCCCACAGCTAACAAGGGTCGTAGCGGCGAACGGAAACCAGATTCGGGGAAATTGGACAGGATAATTAAGGAGCAGGCCGGCCCAGGCAACAACGAGCAGAAAGACAGATGCTCCCCTCAGCCAGTAGCTCTTCCCTTTTTTATCTCCTCTTCCCGGAAATATTTGTTGTAGAGGACTTCCCATTCAGCGCTACCTTCTATGAGTTTCTTTGAAAATGACAGGAGCTTTTTCCTGACAATCTGGTCGATCTCCTCGCCGATTTTGAGCTCGCCTACGATCGTGCGCTTGATCTCCTTCCTGATCGTTGCTTCCTCATCCTCATTCATATCGATGATGTCCAGGTCATAAAGCTTATTCAGAAGGATATGGCTGAGATGCGAGACCTTATCTTCAGAGAGCATCATAGGACCAGATTCCTTTCTTTTACCAATTTCTGTTTGGTAAGCTCAAAAAGCTTGCGGTAGTCCATCCGATTGCGTTCGATATCAGTCTCGTGCTTCTTCAGGAGCTCCCGCACCTCGTTGTTCAGCCTGTCCTCAAGCATGAGTTCCTCAAGGATGATCGCATCCGCCTGTTCAATGAGTTTTTCAACAGGGATCTTCGCGGTGATCATCTCTTTGGCAATGAGGTTTTCGATGATCCTCTTTGCCATGATCGGGACCCATGATTTCGGTATGCGCATCTTATCTCTCGATAAAGGAAATGAGAGCGATACTCCTTGCCCTCATGATCGCCTCGCTCAGCACTCTCTGGTGGCGCGCACAAGTTCCGGTCATGCGGCGGGTAAGGATCTTGCCCCTCTCCGTGAGGTAGCCTCTCAGGAACTTAACATCCTTGTAATCTACGAAATCTACCTTCTCAGAGCAAAACCTGCAGAACTTTCTTCTCTGAAACCTTTTCTGTGGTGCTGCCATAGTATCTCCTTTTTCTTTAATGCAGTCGTTATTTTCTTAAAACGGCTCAAGATCCGTTGTCTCGTCCGGGGGAGCGAAGTCGTCGGAAGTATTAGTGTCATGAGAACCTGCCTCATCCTTCTTGCTGAGGAAACGGACTCCCTGCGCAACAATCTCAAACCTCGACTTCTGCTGGCCGTCTGTTTCCCAGCGCTGCTCCTGCAATCTACCTTCAACAAGGACAGATTTGCCTTTTGCAAGGTACTGTGCTGCAGTCTCACCCTGTTTGCCCCATACGACAACATTGATGAACAGCGTGTCGTCCTTCATGCTGTCGCCAGACTTGTATCTCGTGGTACAGGCAAGCCTCAAAGTGCATACCGGCGTTCCCTTTGGCGTGTACCTGAGTTCAGGGTCCTTGGTGAGATTGCCGATAAGTATGACCTTGTTAAACATTTAACCCTCTTTCGTTGACTGCTCTGCCTCTGCTGCAGCTTGAGCGGCAACCTGGGCAGCTGCCTCTGCTGCAGCCTGGGCAACTTCCAGTGCCTTGACCTGCTTTGGTCCGAGCTTGATCACCATGTATTTAATGACCGAGTCGAAGACCTTATAAAGCTCTTCTAGCTTCTTGATCGTGGCTGCCGGAGTCTTAAGCACAAAGAGCACATAGTATCCTTTCTGCTGCTTCTTTATCTCATAGGCAAGTTTTCTTCTGCCCCAGAGATCTGCCTTGAGGGTCTCTCCGCCGGAATTCGTGACAAGATCTTTGATCTTCGCAACAGCGGCATTGATCTCTTCATCAGGGAGTGAGGCGTTGAGGATGACGACGTTCTCGTAGATGTTCATGCAAACACCTCCTTATGGATTGTTCCTGAAGATTCAGGATTAAAGCCCTTCCCAAAGGAAAGAGCAAGGAGCTAATTGTTATACCACAGGCCACTATATTAGGTCAACATAAGTTACCCCGTTCCTCATTGCTTTAATCAGATGTTTTATGGTATAAAAAAAGACTTTTCCATCAAGGAGGACAGCACATTGGCAGCAAAAGCACCGGTAAAAAGAAACCTTTCAGCAGAGAAGAGAGCACGGCAGGCAGAAGCAAGAAATGCCCGCAACAGAGCAGCAAAAAGCACGATCAAGGGCGCCGTGAAGGCCGTTGAAACATCTGTCAAGGCAAATGACAAAGACGCGGCTGTAAAGACTTTGCAGGCTGCGATCAAAACCATCAGCAGCGCAAAATCAAAAGGGATACTCCACAGAAATACCGCAGCGCGCAAGATATCCAGATTGGCAAAAAAGACTAACGAGCTGGTGAAAGCTTAAGCAGCTTAACCAGAAGTAACTCAAAAGGATAGAATCCGCCGGTCTTAATGCCTAAGTCTGCGCTGTTCAGCAGATGAAATACTTCATACAGATAGTTCCGCTCTTTGGGGGAATTTTTTTCCCCCAGCTTCTGTGCATACTGCCAGTTCAATGCTCCCAGTAGTCCATAGGGCTCTTCGGTCTCCCGTAATATACTATAGATCCTGAAGACCTTATCTTTGTCCCGATCACGGATTGCATTGATAAGGTCAAAGGCACCGAAAATCCTCTTGCCTTCTATGATTTCGGCAATGTCACCCTTTTCTATTTGTTGCTTTCCAACGAGCGTCAGTTTCTCGATCTCTGTCGAAAGCATACCAAGGTCTGGGCCTATCACTGCAAGAAGATATTCAGCAGCATCTCCTGTTAATTTCAGGCCCTTCAGTTTTGCCTTTTCCACGATCCAGGAAGGAATATCCCCTTCCCTGATGTCAAGATTAATCTGCTTGACTCCTCTGAGGCTCTCTTTTGCATCCTTCTTCAGGCTCCCCTCATAGAGGAGCAGCAGCACAGAGCTCCCTGACGGACTCTGTAGATAGTTTTCGAGTTTCTTCAGCTCCTTCTTCGCGATCTTCTGGGAATTTTCGATAACAACATATTTCCGGCCAGTAAAAAACGGTGCCGTGTTCAATACGTCCAGTATCTGGTCAAAGGCCGTCTTTTCCTGCTCGGAGGAGAGCATATCAAAGGACTGGAAATTAAAGTCCAGTTCTGCTGACGGAATAAGGCCCTTAATAAGCGAAACCGCCTCTGCATGCAGAAAGCGGTCGGATGCGTTAAGAAGATAGCTATGCAAAGGAAGACCTTTTTTAATCTCATCGATAAGATTTTTGTAGCTCATTTATAGATAAGTGCGCCGACAATCTCTATGGCGATATCTGCCACAGCCTTATCTTCAGCCATGTCCCGGGAACCTATGAGCAGAGCCATATCCCGGGAACCTGATGAAGAGATAATGAAGGGTGACATGACCCTCTTGATCTCGATTACCTTTCCGTCGTCATCCCTGTGTGTGAAATCAGCATCAACGGTAATCCTGTATTCAATGGTAATGTCCTTCTTTTCGGCAAGGCTGGACATTTCAAATTTACGGACGATGCCGGAGAGGACATTCCCGGCAGAAGAGGTTACGGTAATGCCATTCCTGGTGAATTCCCGGACAAGCGCCTTATGCAATTTGTCCTGCAGCTTCGGTGCAAGCGAGAGGTTCTCGATCTTACCTATCCTGATCTCGTCGAACGGCAGATCTGCCTTGCGATGAACAGAATATCCGCAGCCTGAAGTCATACATACAACCAGATAAGCAAACCCTAACAAAACAGATACCATCGTCTGTCTGTAACGAGTCATCATGCCCCCACAACGATATTTACAAGTCGGCCTTTAACAACGATAACCTTTTTTATCCCCTGCCCGCCGATAATCTCAACGACTTTGCTGTCCTGAAGCGCGCGTTCTTTCACGTCATCGTCCGCCAGTCCGGCAGAGATCATGAGCTTGCCCCGCAGCTTGCCATTGATCTGGATCACAAGCTCGATCTCCTCGTCTTTTGCGATTTCCTCATCCCAGACAGGCCAGGGCATTTCTGAGGCGATTTCTTTATGACCCAATTTCGCCCAGAGCTCCTCGGCAATATGCGGCGTAAAGGGAGAAAGAAGCAGGAGAAGGTTATCTACGGCAAACGTAACGACCTGCATCTCCTTCCCGTTATCAGGCTCGAAGCCGATCATCTCATTCACCAGTTCCATCATCGCAGCAATTGCGGTATTGAAATGATAGTCCTTTTCAATATCAGCAGTGACTTTCCTGATCGTCTGGTGCGTCTTTCTGAGGACTGCCCTTGCCCCATACGAAAGATCGTCTGTGCCCGTTGCTAATGGAGCAGATTTTCTCAACGCATCACGGTGCTTCTGCACCACTGACCATACTCTGTTCAAAAAGCGATAAGCTCCATCAACGCCCTTGTCAGACCAGTCAAGATCCCTTTCAGGCGGAGCTGCAAAAAGAGAGAAAAGCCTCGATGTATCTGAGCCGTAGCGGTTGATGAGATAATCAGGGTCGATCACATTGCCCTTTGACTTTGACATCTTTGCGCCGTCCTTGATGACCATGCCCTGTGTCAGCAGGTTCACGAACGGCTCGCTCACCTTAATAATGCCGAGGTCGCGGATCACCCGGGTAAAAAACCGCGAATAGAGAAGATGCAGCACTGCATGCTCAACGCCGCCGACATACTGGTCAACAGGCATCCAGTACTTCAGTAATGAGTGATGAGTGATGGGTGATGAGTCTTCCTTGAACTGGTCACGCATTACGGATAACCCACTACTGTCTTTGAGGCAGTAGGCGATAAAATACCAGGAAGAATCCACAAAGGTGTCCATGGTATCGGTCTCGCGCCTCGCCTTGCCCCCGCACTTCGGGCAGGCAGTATGAAGGAATGCATCTGATTCCTGAAGCGGAGAACCTCCGGTGCCGGTGAATTTCACATCTTCAGGAAGTATCACAGGCAGGTCCTTCTCAGATACAGGCACAATGCCGCAGTTGTCGCAGTAGATCACCGGTATGGGTGTTCCCCAGTATCGCTGGCGGGATATGCCCCAGTCACGCAGCTTATAGTTAACGACCTTTTTGCCGAGCCCTTTTTCTTCGAGATGATCAGCGATCTTCTGTTTCGCATCAGCGCTCTTCAATCCGCTAAACTGCCCCGAGTCGACCAGTATGCCCTCGTCTACAAAGGCTTCCTGTAGGGGCAACCCTTGCGGTTGCCCACCTTGAGGCTGATGGGCAGGGGCAAGCCCGGCCCCTACTATGACCTGTCGTATCGGAAGCCCGTATTTCTCTGCAAATTCAAAGTCGCGCTGGTCATGCGCAGGAACCGACATGATCGCTCCGGTGCCGTATTCCATCAGCACAAAATTCGCGATATAGACAGGGATTTTCTCATTGTTCATGGGGTTGATGCAGTATGCTCCCGTGAAAAGGCCGACCTTTTCGTCAACCTTGCCGTAATGCGCTCTCACCTTCTCAAGCTCGTCTTTATCCGCAGCAAGCCTTTCAGCAAGCGGATGTCCGGGAGAAAGACAGAGAAAAGTAGCTCCAAAGAGCGTGTCAGGCCTTGTGGTGAATATTCTTATGTTCTGATCGATCCCTTCGACACGAAAGTCCACTTCAGCGCCATGGCTCTTGCCGATCCAGTTCTTCTGCATAAGCACAACCTTCTCGGGCCAGCCAGATAGGGTATCACAGCCGCTCAGGAGTTCTTCTGCATAATTGGTTATCCGCAAAAACCACTGCTCAAGTTTTTTCTGCACCACAACGCTGTCGCAGCGCCAGCATTTTGTGTCGATCACCTGTTCGTTTGCAAGAACGGTTGCGCAGGAATGACACCAGTTCACGTACGAGGACTTCCGGTACGCAAGTCCCTTTTCGAGCATCTTTATAAAGAACCACTGGTTCCACTTGTAATATTCAGGGCTGCACGTTGCCACTTCCCTGGACCAGTCATAGCTCAAACCAAGCTTCTTGAGCTGACCCTTCATGTAAGCAATATTCTCATAGGTCCACTGCGAAGGATGAACATTATGCTTGATCGCGGCATTCTCAGCCGGCATGCCAAAGGAGTCCCAGCCCATGGGATGAAGGACATTATACCCCTGCATCCTTTTGTACCGGGCAATCACATCGCCGATCGCGTAGTTGCGCACATGGCCCATATGGATCTTTCCGGAGGGATAAGGAAACATTTCAAGGCAGAAGAATTTTTTGCGCGAGTCATCCTTGTCAGTTCTGAAAAGATTTCTCTCTTCCCAGTACTGCTGCCATTTGGGTTCGATAGTTGCTGGATCGTATCTCTCTTCCACAGACTCCTGCCTCCGGAAATGTTCAGGGAACAATAAAGATTATTCAGAAATTACGTCAGCTATTATAGCAGGTTTGCCCCTGCATAACATAACCTCTCAGAACATATTAATCTCAGCCGAACAAATCTGAATGAGTGCCGGTGCGCTCAAAGATAATCTCCCTTGCCTTGAGTTCCACCTTATAAACAAGCAGCCAGTCGGGTTTGATATGACATTCCCGACGGCCCTTGTAATTGCCTGTAAGTACATGGTCACGGTGACGCGCTGGGAGGGGGTCTTCATTGACAAGTATGGAAATGACTGCTTTTAACTTCTCTATATTCTTGCTGCCTGACTTCTCAAAACGTTTAAGGTCTTTATGGAATCTGTTTGTATAGGAAGGGGTTAACATCAAATGCCGAGCTTCTTGAACATATCATCAACATTCTTGCATCTTACAAGGTCTTTCCCCGCATCGGTCTTTCTGAATGTTGCCCGTGTCAAGGCATTGGGTATCTTCTCCTTTGCCTGCAGATACCCCATAAAATCAAGAACCACCCTCAATTTGTCTTCGGGTAGATTGTCTATAGCTTTTTTTGCCTGCTTCTGTAATGTTGCCTGCATGGTATTGCCTCCTGATGTCCTATTTTATCAGACTATCCAGGAAAATTCCGTCAAGGAAACAGTCACTTTTTAGAAGTTTATGCCGATATCAGGGAAGAGCGTGGTGAGCTGTCGGACGTTATTGGTAAGAAGCAGGAGACCAAAGGCAATAAGAACAATACCGCTTACCAGCATAATGACCTTCATATACTTGCGTATCCTGGCAGAATAGCTCAGGAACGAGTTGAACATGAGGGAAGAGATGAAGAACGGCACTGCAAGGCCAAGGGAGTAGACTGCAAGCAGTTTGAAGCCGTATTCAGCAGACCCTTTGGAACTCGCATACAGCAGGATCGTGCCGAGGATCGGGCCGATGCAGGGGGTCCAGGCAGCGGCAAAGGTCATGCCGACCAGAAAGGTCCCGACATACCCGGCAGGTTTTCCGGAGAGATGGAATTTCCGTTCCCGGGTCAGAAAATCCAGTCTGATAATCCCTGAGACAAAAAGGCCGAAGAATATGACCAGCACACCGCCGATATTCCTGATCCAGTCCTGATACTGGAACATGAACCTGCCGATTGCTGAAGATGAAGCGCCAAGCGCCACAAAGATCGTTGAAAAGCCTGCGATAAAGGCGAGTGAATTGGTCACGGTGAGGAAACGGATACGTTTTCGGTCAGTTCCCTCTTTCAGGTCCTCGAATGAGACGCCGGTGATGAAGGTGATATAGGACGGCACAAGAGGAAGCACGCAGGGAGAGAGAAAGGAAAGGATGCCTGCAAGAAACGCAAGAGAAAAAGAGACATCCTTCATGCTCGGGCTCCTTCGCTCACGGCACAGTCTTCAGTGCTGCCCTTGATCTTCTCTACAGCGTGCGGTATCACATCCATGATCGCTTCCAGTCCTTCTTTCACTGCCTTGGGGCTTCCGGGCAGATTGATGATCAATGTCCTTCCCCTTACGCCTGCTACAGCGCGGGAAAGCATTGCCCTGTTCGTCTTCTTAAGCCCTGCCATCCTCATTGCCTCGGCAATGCCCGGGATCTCTCTGTCGATCACCTCGAGCGTGGCATCCGGCGCCACATCTCTTGGTGAGAGACCGGTGCCGCCGGTCGTGATGATAAGGTCCACGTTTCTACTGTACTCTATCAATTTTTCTTTAATCAATTCTTTCTCGTCAGGGATAATCTCGTAAAAAGAGACCTCAGCATCTATAGCCTTGAGCATGTCCCTGATCAAAGGACCGCCAAGGTCCTCACGTTCGCCGCAAGAGCCTTTGTCGCTGAGAGTGAGTATAGCTGCTGTTATCATAAACCGGAAGACGCTGCCATGACAGTGACTTTGTCACCATTTCTGACTGTGCCGCCATTGATGACTTTGATGAAGATGCCTTCTTTCGGCATGACGCAGTCTCCGGCCTGGTAGTAGATGGCGCAGCGGGTATGACATTCCTTGCCGATCTGGCTCACCTCGCCGATGATATCCTGCCCGATCTGCAGGCGTGTTCCTATGGGCAGGGAAACAAGATCAATGCCTTCGGTAGTAATATTCTCTGCAAAATCTCCGGCCTTAACATCCAGACCCATATCCTGCATCTTCTTTATGCTTTCGACTGCAAGGAGACTGACCTGTCTGTGCCATTCGGATGATGAATGGGCATCGCCCTCAATGCCGTAATTTGTGCGGATCTCTGCCTCTGCGACCGGCTTCTTCCGCATCCCTTTTTTCTCGCTGATATTTATCGAAACTACTTTGGCAGACATGTCTTTAGACTAACACAGAGGTTCTGGAGGGGACAAGATACGAAGAGACAAAATGCCGGGATTCCGGGTTATCAACTGAGTGCAACGAAAAGACTTTTTTCTTTGACGCATCTCCAGCCTGTGATATAGTGATACCATGTTTCAACTAAACCGGATGTTCGTATAGTAATTGTTAGGCCAAAAATATAAACAATAAATACAGAAATTAATAAGCGCTACAAGGGTAAAGAGATGAAACGGCACAACCACAATAAAAAGAAATTTTCAAGTAATGAGGCACCGCCGGAAATTAATAATCAATACCTGCAAGATTTACAGAACTGGACTGACAATAGATATAATCCTGGATTTTACACTGAGGGCAATATACCTCCTGAAATGAAATATCCGAAAAGACCTATGGGGCTTCTTTTAATATTTTTTGGTCTTCTTACACTCGTTCTCGCCTTTGGCATAAAGCATAACGGACCTGCACTTTTTGCTTGGGTAGTTTTCATTGCTGGAATGTTGCAACTGGTCGCAGGCCTTAGCGTCGTTTTTAAAATACACAAGACATGATCAAACATATGCCGGCGAATAAGCGCTTTATTGTTGCCGCGCATTATTTCATTCGTTCGACATAAAAAAGGCCGTATCCCTACGTGTAGGATACGGCCTTTGCTGTTATTCGATGAAAGCTCTTACGTGCCTTCCTACCAGCTCGCGAGGTACTTCATCTGTGCAGGGGTAAGGACGTCGATCGTGATGCCCATGGACTTCAGCTTTAACCGGGAGATCTCTGAGTCGATCTTCTCCGGAACACTGTAAACCTTCTTCTCAAGTTTCTTGTAGTTCTTTGCCATATATTCAGCACAGAGCGCCTGGTTGGCAAAGCTCATGTCCATAACTGCAGAAGGATGACCTTCTGCTACTGCAAGGTTGATCAACCTGCCTTCGCCCAGGAGGTAGATTCTCTTGCCGCCGGCTAATAGCGGTAGTGCTCGGTCTTATACGGTCCGTTCAGCGGCACGCCGATGTAGTCCGCCTGCTGCTGCGTCAGCGTCGACAACTGTGCGTTGAGCTTCTTCAGTTGCAGCCGCGCCACCTTCTCGTCGAGATGCTTGGGCAGCGTGTACACGCCGATTAGATACTTATTGGAGCCCTTCTGCGATTCTGTCCACAGCTCGATCTGCGCGATGGTCTGGTTGGCGAAGGAGGACGACATCACGTAGGAAGGATGGCCCGTGGCGCAGCCGAGGTTCACCAGGCGGCCCTTGGCCAGCAGTATAATGCGGTTGCCGCTCGGCAGAATGATGTGATCGACCTGCGGCTTGATCTCCTCCCACGGGTATTTCTCGATCGAGGCAACGTTGATCTCGGAATCGAAGTGGCCGATGTTGCAGACGATCGCCTGGTTCTTCATCTTCACCAAATGCTGGTGGTCGATGACGTGAAAGTTCCCGGTGGCGGTGACGAAGATGTCAGCCTTGTCGCACGCGTAGTCCATGGTCACTACGCGATAGCCTTCCATCGCCGCCTGTAGCGCGCAGATCGGGTCGATCTCGGTGACCCAGACCTGGGCCGAGAGAGCGCGCATGGCCTGCGCCGAACCCTTGCCCACGTCGCCGTAACCGCAGATCAGCGCGACCTTGCCGGCGATCATGACGTCGGTGGCGCGCTTGATGCCATCCACGAGCGATGCGCGGCAGCCGTAGAGGTTGGCGAACTTGGACTTGGTGACCGAGTCGTTGACGTTGATCGCGGGAATCTTGAGCTCGCCCTTCTCGTGCATCTGGTAGAGGCGATGCACGCCCGTGGTGGTCTCTTCCGTGACACCCTTGATCTGCGCCAGACGCGTCGAATACCACTTCGGATCCTGCTTGAGCTTCTCCTTGATGCTGGCGAACAGAACCGTGGCTTCCTCGCTGTCCGGTTTGTCTATCACCTTGTTGTCCTTCTCGGCGCGGGCGCCGAGGTGCAAGAGCAGTGTTGCGTCGCCCCCGTCGTCCAGAATCATGTTCGAGTACCCGCCATCGGGCCATTCGAAGATGCGGTGTGTGTAGTCCCAGTATTCAGGCAGTGATTCACCCT
>JACRHC010000044.1 GCA_016217675.1 Nitrospirota bacterium | reverse complement strand
TCCGATGAAAGTGCTCGTCAGCGACAACATATCTGCAAAAGGCGTAGAGATTCTAAAAAAAGCCGGGCTTGAGGTTGATGTCAAGACCGGCATGAAACCTGAGGAACTGAAGGCATGCATCGGGCAGTACAGCGGCCTGGTAATCCGTTCCGCAACCAAGGTAACCGCCGAGATCATCGAGGCCGCAACAAATCTCAAGGTTATCGGCAGGGCAGGCTCTGGCCTTGATAACGTTGACAAAGCGGCAGCATCCAAAAAAGGCATTGTGGTTATGAATACGCCCGGCGGCAACACCGTCACGACGGCTGAACATAGTATTGCGATGCTCTTTTCGGTCGCACGCATGATCCCCCAGGCCACAGCCTCCATGAAGGCAGGCAGGTGGGAGAAAAAGAAATTCATGGGTGTAGAGCTTTTCAACAAGACCCTCGGTATCGTGGGCCTCGGCGCAATCGGAAGCCAGGTGGCAAAGAAGGCACAGGGTCTCGAGATGAATATTATTGCCTTTGATCCCTTTCTGAGTGAGGAAAAAGCAGAGGCAATGGGCATCAAAAAGGGCTCCCTTGATGAGATCTTTGCTGAATCTGATTTTATTACCATTCATTCGCCGCTGACGCCTGAAACCAAGGGCCTGATCAATGCAGCTACTATTGCAAAGATGAAGAATGGCGTAAGGATCATCAACTGCGCACGCGGCGGAATCGTCAATGAACAGGATCTCTATGAGGCTATGAAGAGCGGCAAGGTTGCGGCAGCTGCACTTGATGTCCTTGAAAAAGAGCCGCCCGAAAACAACCCGCTTCTCACACTCGACAACCTGATCTGCACGCCCCATCTGGGCGCTTCGACAGAAGAGGCGCAGGAGAATGTTGCTCTTGCCGTTGCTGAACAGATTGCAGACTATCTCGTACACGGTACCATCAGACATGCGGTCAATTTCCCTTCGATCCCGAGTGATCAGGTACCGAGACTTCAGCCCTATATCAACCTTGCCGAAAAGCTTGGCAGCTTCTCTTGTCAGATCTTTGAAGGCGGCGCAACAGAGATCACCGTGGAATACTGCGGCGATGCTGCCACGGTCAATACTGCGCCGGTCACCATTGCTGCACTCAAGGGATATCTTAGCCCCATCCTGCTTGAGACGGTGAATTTCGTCAATGCTCCCTTTATAGCTAAGGAGCGCGGCATTGACGTTAAGGAGAGCAAGAGCAGTGATGCCGGCGACTTTTTCAGCAAGATCATGATCAGAATAAAGACAAAGAACAGGGAAAGTCATGTTTCCGGGACCCTTTACAGCAAGAAAGACCCGCGGGTTATAGAGATCGACAATTTTAAGGTAGAGATTGTTCCTGAGGGTGAACTGTTGCTCATGTATAATAATGACAAGCCCGGGGTGATCGGCAATATCGGCAATCTGTTAGGCAAGAACAATATCAATATCGCCCGCATGCACTTTGGCAGGGAATCCGCAGGCGGCATTGCAATATCTGTTGTAAGCCTTGATGTAAAACCAGGTTCAGAGGTAATAGACCAGCTCAAGGCATTGCCGAACATCTTATCCATTAAGCAGATCAGCCTATAATGCTGTCTGACGGAATATAAGAGAGGAGTTACTATGTCAGTTGTCGTGATCGTGGGTGCGCAGTGGGGAGACGAAGGAAAAGGAAAGATCGTCGACTATCTCACCAGGAAAGCCGAAGTGGTGGCCAGATACCAGGGCGGGCATAATGCAGGCCATACTGTTGTCATAAAAGACGAAAAGTACGTGTTGCACCTTATCCCTTCGGGGATACTCCATAAAAATACCCTCTGTCTCATCGGTAACGGCGTTGTTGTAGAACCTGCAGCGCTCCTGGATGAGATAACGGGCCTTAAAAAAAGAGGGGTCAAGGTAGGCAGCAATCTTCTCATCAGCAAAAATGCCCACCTCATTATGCCTTATCATATTGCGCTTGATCAGGCAAGCGAACGTGCAAAGGGCAAAAATAACATTGGCACAACAGGCAGAGGCATTGGTCCTGCGTACGTCGACAAGATGGGACGATCAGGCCTAAGGGTCGGGGACCTGCTCACCCCTGATGCATTTCTTGAAAAGCTCAGGGCAAACCTTGTTTATGTGAACTTTCTCTTGAAAAACCTGTATAAGGCCCCGACATTTAATGCGGGAAAAGTTTTCAGGGAATATATGGCGTATGCAAAGGTGTTAGGTAAACATATTGCCGACACAGACATTATCGTTAACGATGCGATGGCAGCAAAGAAAAATGTACTGCTCGAAGGGGCACAGGGAACACTCCTTGATATTGACCACGGCACCTATCCTTTCGTAACGTCCTCAAGCGCCATTGCAGGCGGTGCCTGCACAGGCCTCGGTATCGGCCCAACAAGGATCAACAAGGTATTAGGCATTGTGAAGGCGTACACAACTCGTGTAGGCAGTGGCCCTTTCCCGACAGAGCTCCACGACAAAACCGGGGAGCTGATCAGGGAAAAGGGGGGCGAATTCGGCTCAACAACCGGCAGGGCCCGGAGATGCGGATGGCTTGATACAGTCATACTGAAGCACTCCTGCCGCATCAATGGCCTTTCAGGCATTGTTCTTACAAAGCTTGACATCCTCGATGGTATGGATACCCTTAACATATGCACTGCATACAAATACAAAGGGAAAATCATTAAGGAAATGCCAAAGGAACTTTCGATCTTTGAGAACTGCGTTCCTGTATACGAGAAAATCAGAGGGTGGCAGGAGAGCACGCTCGGCATCACGGATTTCCGAAAACTGCCCAGGAATGCACAGTTATATATAAAGCGTATTGAGAAGCTTATCGGGGTTAAGGCAGCCATTGTCTCGACAGGACAAAAAAGAGATGAACTGATACTGCTTCAGGAACCTTTTTGAAAACTAACCGAAAGCACGAACGGTTTGTTCGAAGGCTCGAAACTGAATTTGTCGGCCAGGAGAAAAACTACCGTGCAATTTCGAGCGATTTTTCCCGTTACGGACTCTTTATCAGGACAAATCATGCCTTTGTCCCCGGCACAGAGCTGGACATTATCATTCACCTTCCAAACGGAACCGACTGCAAGCTGAGAGGCCTTGTCAGGCGAGCGATGAAGACAACCATTGTCTCACTGAAAAATGGCATGGGTATTGAACTTCTCAGCAGAGATCATAATTATATCAAATTTCTCAAGGAGTTCGATCCCAGCGAAGACACTGAGCCAACTCACCTATGGCAACACAAACAGGCTGCAGACTCTGCCCCTGACTTCGTAATCATCACCTGCGCTCAGTGCGGCGTAAAGAACAAGGTCCGCAGAGAACGACTTTCTCACGGCCCCAAATGCGGCAAATGCGGCTCTCCCATCTCGCTTCAGGCCTAATCCCCGGTCTCGTTAATTTCATCTTCCCCTCTGCATGTCCTGCATGCAGCAAACCAACGAACAATCTTTCTTATGCGCCGTTCTGTACGCATTGCTGGCAGAGCATAAGGCAATATGCCGGCCCGGCATGCAGGGTATGCGGGGCACACCTCGTTTCAGTTCATGCAGACTGCTGTCAACCTTGCCTTGAAAATCCTCCAGCCTTCGCCGCGGCCCGTTCTTTCACCCATTATGAGGGCCTCATTGCTTCCGCAATTCATCACTTCAAGTTTATGGGCATTCGACGGCTGTCAAAACCGCTTTCAGAGTTCCTGCTTTTTCAGGATACTGAGGGCATAGATGCTGTTGTTCCCGTGCCGCTCAGTCCGCACGGACTGAAGAGCAGGGGCTTCAACCAGGCGCTTCTCCTTTCCCGCCACCTATCCGAAACGAAGAAGATTACGCTTCTCATGGATGTATTGCGAAAGGTGGTTGAAACGTCTCCGCAGGTTGGCCTCTCTGCAAAGGAGCGCACAGTCAATGTGAAGAAGGCATTTGCCTGCACAGGCAAGATTCCGGGCATGAACGTGCTGCTGATCGACGATGTCATGACAACCGGCGCCACGGTCAATGCATGCTCCAGGCAGCTTCTTGCGGCAGGAGCAAAAAGCGTCTCTGTTTTAACCCTCGCAAGGGCAGGATGATATAATGAAAAATCTCTTGCGCCTCCTTTACATTTCTCCGGTCATTCCTGTATCTTTTTAGGATGATAGATCTTCATACCCATACTATCTTCAGCGATGGAGAGCTGATACCTTTTGAGCTGATCAGAAGAGCTGAGGCGATGGGATATAAGGCTATTGCCATCACAGACCATATGGATGCATCCAATCTTGACCTCATCATCCCGCGCATTGTAAAAGCTATTGAAAAGCTGAAAGTCCATGTTTCAATCGATGTAATTCCCGGCACAGAGATAACCCACGCACCACCTGAATTGATCCCTGAACTGGTAAAAGAGGCCCGAGCGCTCGGCGCAAAGATCGTTGTTGTGCACGGCGAGACAATCGCCGAGCCGGTAAAGAAAGGAACAAACAGGGCAGCCATCGAGGCTGGTGCAGACATCCTCTCTCATCCTGGCATGATCAGCATAGAGGACATGCTCCGCGCAAAGGAGAAGAACGTTCTTCTTGAGATCACGGCGCGACGGGGCCATGCATTCACGAACGGTTATCTCGCAAAGGAAGCGATCAAGTTCGGCGTTCCTCTTTGCATAAATACCGACGCTCATGGCCCCTCTGACCTCATCCTTAAAGAGCATGCCCGGAACATCCTGCTTGGTGCAGGCGTTGAGGAGAACAGGATAGATTCTGTATTTGAAAATTCCAAATCCCTTGTAGATAGAGTATTAAGGAGGAGCAATGCCCAAAGCGATAAAAAAGAAGTCCCTGCCTGAGAAAGAGGTCGATGCCGAGATTCAGGTAAGGGACAGTTTCGATGGTATTAAGAAGGTCTTCGAAGAAAGACAGAAGACACTTGTTGCATATGGCCTGATAACGCTCAGCGCGGCTGTTGTCATCGGCGGTATAGCTGCTTACCGGTTCAATGCCAATAGCAATGCCCAGCAGCTTGAATACGAGGCATACAAGACCTATTACAGTATGTATCAGAAGACGCCTGTTGCCGGCCAGGAAAAGGCGCAAAAGGCTCTGGCGCTATTCCAGCAGGCATATGAAAAGAAAAAGTCTCCAAGGGTCCTTCTCTTTATAGCTGACGCCTATACGGAGATGGCAAAATACGATGACGCTTTGAAGACACTGGATGAATTCACTAAACGGTTTGCGCGTGAAGAGAATCTGATCCCCCTTGCCCATCAAAAAATAGTTGCCCTGCAGCTCAGGAAGGGGAATAAGGAAGAAGCGTTAAAGACTCTGGACCAAATTTCCGGTGCAGCGGGCGACATGCTGAAAGATTTTGCCCTGATCCAGAAGGCAAGAATGCTTGAGCAGGACGGCAAGAAGGAAGAGGCATTGGTGAAGTATAAGGAGCTTGCAGAAAAATACCCTTCGTCGCCCTATCTTGAAGAAGCTAAAACAAAACTTGGCGAGAAGAAGGAAGGCTGATACTTACACTTTCCTGGCTTGTTTCCCTTTGGTTTTCCTGGCAGAGATTTTCTTCACAGAGGCCTTTGATGAAAAGGCCTTTTTCTTTGATCCGGAGGATATCTTCACCTTCTTTTTATAGGAAGCTTTTTTCATAAGCGCCCTGTCCACATTATCAAGACTGAAAAGGTCTTTCGGCGGAAGATAGATCGTGCTGCCTGCCTTCAGCGGCATGATCTTCTCCATGGAGTTCAGGGAAAGAATTACCGGCACCGGCATGCCGGTTTTGTTTGAGATACTTTTAAAGGTATCGCCCTTCTTTACCGTGTAACGGTCAATGGTAAACCGTTCCTCTGCGGGAACGGCATTGAGCTTTTCCAGAAATATTGCCCGCGACCCTTCCGGGATCTTCAGGATATACCGCTCTGCATCAGGTGGTGTACACCATCTTCTGAGTTCAGGGTTCAGCCTCTTGACCTCGTCAAGTGTTATGCCGGCGCATTCAGCTACAACTGACAGATCAATGGGCGATCCTATCTCAACCTCATCGTAGCTCAGGGGCGTCTGGTACTCTATGGCTTCAAATCCGAACTCTTCGGGATTAGAGGCAATCATGCTTGCGGCTATGAACCTCGGCACATATTCTTTTGTCTCTGCCCTGATATGCTTTGTGCCGAGAAGGTCCCAGTAATCGTCAGCATTGCTCCTCTTCATTGCTCTCATGATCTTGCCTTCGCCTGCATTATACGCAGCCATGGCAAGGTTCCATGATCCGAACATGCCATGGAGATCTTTCAGGTAATCAGCTGCTGCCTCGGTAGATTTGACAGGATCCCGCCTCTCGTCCTTCCACCAGTCGATCTCGAGTCCGTATCTCTTCGCAGTTGATGCGATAAACTGCCAGGGACCCGCAGCATGGGCAATGGAATAAGCGTTAGTGCTGAAACCGCTTTCTATGAGCGACAGGAACACAATATCTTCAGGGACGTCTTTTTTCCTGAGAATATTCTGCATGATATCGATATACTTGCCTGATCTGCTCAGGTACAGGGCAAACCGGTCCTTGATCCTGTTTGCAAAAAGACTGATATTTCTGTCAACAGCCCTTGCGGCTGTCTGATTATCAGCATAGGGTGTAATGAGCGGAGGTGCCTGGAGGACAACGCCTTTCTGGGACAGGTCAGCGGGCTGTGACTCCTGGCTGATCTTTTCTTCAGAGGCTACAGCGGGTAAATTTATGGAAAGCAGAAAAGCCAGTAATAGGAAAATGTAACTGAGTCTTTTCATTTGGCTACTATTTTCCCGGTTGTGAGCAGTCTTTGTCAAGGAAAATGAAGTTTTCTTCATGAATATGCTGACATATTAAACAGTTAAGAGCACCCAGGAGATTCCCGTTGCCTGCAGATCAGGGCATGCAATGGCATCATAAGCGATTGAGACGCTCCGACTGAATATACCGCAGGGAACCGATATCCTTATTGAGCGTCAAAAAAAGCTGGAGTGTCATTGACAAGGGTGAAGGCTTGATTCCAATATAGAGCCGATAAGTAATGGACCTGAATTTAGCAAAAACTATCCATAGTATCTTCAAGAAGAAGGGACTGTCCCTTTCTGTTGCGGAGTCATGCACAGGTGGCCTGATCTGCCATTATCTTACCGCTGTCCCTGGTGCAAGCAGTTTTCTGCAGGCAGGTGTTGTTGTCTATTCAGCTGAATCAAAAACGAACATTTTGGGAATCCCCCGGAAGATTTTCTCAGCACATGGGATGGTGAGTGAAGAAACTGCCAGGCTGATGGCGAAGAAGGTTCGCACACTTACAAAAACAGATGTTGCGGTCTCAACAACAGGCAACCTTGGCCCTGGTGTCCTTGAGGACAAACCAAAAGGCCTTGTCTTTGTCGCGGTTAGCTCAAAGAAAGGAACGGTTACAAGAAAACTTCAATTAAAAGGGACAAGGGGACGGGCAAAAGAAAAGGCTGTTCTCTCTGCTCTGGGATTCCTTGCAGAGGTGGTCAGCAATGGATGAGCAAATTCCGGTTGCCGTCAGGCAAGAGATCGAAAATCTCGTAAGAGAGCTCAATGACCACAGCTACCGCTATCATGTGCAGGACAACCCCGTCATATCAGATCCTGAATACGACAGTCTCTACCGCCGCCTCAAGAATCTCGAAGAGAAGCATGGATATGTCCTGCCTGAATCGCCGACGCAGCGGGTTGGCGCTGCACCTTCCGAAAAGTTCGAAAAGGTGAAGCATGCAGAGCCCATGCTGTCTCTTGACAATGCCTTTTCCTATGAAGAGATGCAAGAGTTCGATAAAAGGCTCAAGCGGCTTCTTGATTCTCAGGAAGAGATAGAATATACTGTCGAGCCTAAATACGACGGTTTGGCCATGGAGCTGACTTACAAAAACGGCCTGCTGCTGAGGGCTTCAACGCGCGGCGACGGGTACGAGGGCGAAGATGTCACACGGAATATAAGGACTATCAGATCAGTGCCTCTCAAGATACGGGGCAAAAGAATCCCTGCAGAGATAGACATACGAGGCGAAGTCTACATGGACATCAATGAGTTCGAAAAGCTGAACAGGCAGAGGGAACAGAACAACGAAGCCGCGTTCGCCAATCCCAGAAATGCCTCTGCGGGAAGTGTCAGGCAGCTCGATCCCAGAGTAACCGCAGAACGCAAGCTCCATCTCGCATGCTATGGCATAGGAGCAGTCACTGGTCTGAGCTTCAGGAGCCAGACTGAGTTCACGGAATGGATGAAGGAGGCCGGATTTCCGGTCCCTGTCCGCATCGTCATTTCAGAAGGCATGGAAAAGGTTGTGGGCGAGATCAGGAAGATTGAGACAGAGAGGGAAACCTTTCCCTTCGAGACAGACGGAGTTGTTGTCAAGGTCAATGATTTCGGTCTGCAGAAGAAGCTCGGCATGAAGACCCGCGAACCTCGCTGGGCCATAGCATATAAGTTCCCGGCCCATCAGGCTTCGACCGTTGTGAAGGATATCAGGGGAAGTGTAGGCAGAACAGGTGTCATTACTCCGTTTGCTGTCTTTGAGCCGGTCAGGATTGGCGGCGTCACGGTGTCACGCTCAACGCTGCATAACTGGGACGAAATACAGAGAAAGGACATACGGATTGGGGACACCGTTGTGGTCGAACGGGCAGGCGATGTCATCCCTCGTGTTGTAATGGTTGTCAAGGAAAAGCGCACGGGGCAGGAGAAGGTCATGCCAGTTCCTGATCGATGTCCTGTCTGCGATTCCCGGGTTTTGCGGGATGAAGGTGAGGTTGCCATCAAATGCCTGTCGCTCCATTGCCCGGCACAGGTTCAGGAGAAGATCATCCATTTCGCTTCCCGTGGAGGCATGGACATAGAGGGTCTTGGGGAAAAGAATGTGGAACTTCTGTTTTCACGGGGCCTCATCAGGCATTTTGAAGACATATACCGGATCAGAAAGGAAGATCTGCTGGAGCTTCCGCGTTTTGCCCGGAAATCAGCACAGAACCTGACAAGTGCAATAGAAAAATCGAAGCATGCAACATTAGGCAGATTCCTTTTCGCCATCGGCATTCTCCATGTCGGAGAATATGCAGCAAAACTCCTTGCCAGGAACTTCAGGAAGCTGGAGGATCTCTATAATGTCAGGAAGGAGTCAATTCTTGGAATTAAGCAGATTGGAGAAAAAATCGCAGCATCGGTGTTCGCCTTTTTTAATGACCAGAAGAACATCGACCTGCTCAATTCCTTGAAAAATCTCGGTCTGAATCTCTCAAACCCGGATTTTGCGGCTGAGATAAAGAGTGGTCTTCCCTTCAGTGGCATGACCTTTGTCATAACCGGATCTATGCCGAAATCAAGAAAAGAAGTGGAGGATCTGATTGAAAACAACGGCGGACATGCAGCGTCTGCTGTTTCGGCGAGTACGGACTATCTCGTGGCAGGTGAAAATGCAGGCTCAAAACTGGACAAGGCAATTAAACTTGGGGTAAAGACGATATCATATGAGAAGCTATTGGATATGATGAAAGGAGCTAAGGGACAGCAGAAACTGTTCTGATCTTTATGAAACGACTGACCGAAAAAGAGCTGAAAGAGGCTCCGGACTATGAAGAGCTTAAATGGTTCAGGGGTGTGCCGGTGACTGTGGCGGCCTTTGGAGAGACCTGGAAGCGGCTGACTGACACGCAGGACTACACGGATGCTGATTATTTTGTTGTTATGGACGAAGATGATAGGGGGTCTTTTTTCGGTACGTACGCTGATGATGAACCCATAGAGCCGAGCAACTGAATAACGCTATCGACTCTCCGGAGATAATGACTGCTCTGTCTGAGATGCGCCACCGAATTCTTCTGCTGCCCCAGGCTTGAAATCATTCTTGAATATGGTGAGGACTATATGGGGAACGGCCTCAGCAAGATATGCGACCACGGTCGCCCAAAAAGCCATCATAAGAAGAACCTTCAGGTCTCTTACCTGATCAGTAATATAGGCATTGAGAAGATAACAGAGCGTAAAAAAAAGTCCCCAGACGATCGGCGCAAAAAATGCTATAAGAATTAATATGCGGTGAGGTTTATTCGCTGCCAGCTTCCATGCGCCGGCAGCAAACAGGAGATAGGGAACAAAAACGCGAACTGAATCGAACATATGCTTTGCGATGAACGTATACCCTTCCTTATTTACGAATGAGAAAATGAGCAGACCAAAGAACCACAAGACAAGAGGGAAGAAGAGCGATAATTGGAAAAATCTTGATTGGGTCATATTTATGAAATAACTTTAATGACCGGCGAGGCGATTGTCAACGTGAAATTCTGATTATAATTTAAGCTATTTCCTGAATTTTTAGCCGGAAGTCTTATCTACCGAAGCTTACACCCACGGATTCAGCAGCCTTCACCAGATTCCCTTCAGGGTCAACAAGCTTCATCTTTCTGATCGCCTGTTGAAGCGGCACGGACGTAATCTCAGGCGGCCTGTACGAAACCATATGGCCAAACCTCTTCTCCGCGATAAGCTCAACAGCCTTCACGCCGTACTGTGTTGCAAGTATTCTGTCTGATGCACAGGGTGATCCGCCGCGCTGAACATGGCCGAGGACTGTCACTCTGACATCCATGCCCGTCATTTTCTTAACGTCTTCCGCAACCCTGTCTCCGATCCCGGCAAAACGCAAGGCATAGCCTGAAGAATCCTTTTCAAGCACTGCCATCTCTCCACCAAGGGGCTTGGCGCCTTCAGCAACAACCACAATGCTTGAATTACAGTTAGCCTTTTTCCTCTCGAGAATCTTGGCACAGACCTGCTTCATGTCATAGGGTATCTCCGGGATAAGAATCACATCAGCGCTCCCTGCAATGCCGGCCTCAAGCGCAATCCAGCCGGCATACCGGCCCATCACCTCTACGACAATAACCCGATGATGGCTCTCTGCCGTAGTATGGAGCTTGTCCAGAGCATCGGTTGCCGTCTCAACGGCAGTCGTAAAACCGAAGGTTACATGCGTTGCAGAGAGGTCGTTATCAATAGTTTTTGGGACGCCGATCACGCCGATCCCTTTTCTGAAAAACTTCTGCGCAATACCGAGTGAGCCGTCGCCGCCGATCACAATAATCGCATCGAGTTTAAGCTTCTTCATGTTTTTGATAACGCTGTCGGAAAGGTCTTTTTCGGCCTGCCTGCCCTTTTCCATCACCTTGACCGCAAAAGGATTTCCCCTATTCGTTGTGCCGAGGATCGTGCCTCCCCTGAAAAGGATGCCGCGCGTGTTCCAGGGAGTGAGTTCCTTGGTATTTGTTTTCCCCATGAGACCTTCAAAGCCATCAAAGATGCCGATCACTTTCCATCCATACCTGATGGTTGCCGTCCGTACGACCGCCCTGATCACACCGTTTAAGCCCGGGGCATCACCCCCGCCGGTCAGGATGCCTATTCGCATGTCGTTTCTCTTTTTCATATCTTTGTCGTCTCCTGGCTGAGCCACTGAAGATAATCGGCAGAGCCTTCAATGACAGGGAGGGCAATGATCTCGGGCACTGTGTAGGGATGGATCTCCTTCACCCTTTTTTCGAGGTCCCTGAAGGACTCCTGTTTTGTCTTCACAAGCATAAGGACTTCGCCTTCATCCTCGATCTTCCCCTGCCAGCGATATATAGAGCGGATATTTCTGATGATGTTGACGCAGGCTGCAAGCCGGGAAGCGACAAGGTCATTGGCCATCTTTGCAGCATCGTCTTCGTTTGGAGCGGTGATCAGGACTACAACAAATTCTGCCATGGCATTACCCCATTGTTACGTTATTTACCCCGCCAGGAGACGGTTAGCAGAAACTTATTAACAGTCTTATAAAGTATTGACACTCACTATTGTTCACCCTCCCCTTTATCCCCTCCCCTCAAGGGCGAGGAATATTTGATCCCTCCCCATTGAGGGGGGAGGGCTGGGGAGAGGGTGTTAAATCAAATATAAATACTTTTATGCAATCCTTAAGTATGTCCAGCAATCGGCCATTCGTTTAAGGCAGAAGGCGTATTTCCGGACTAAAAGAAAAACTCCATCTGCTCAAGATGCTCACCCGGAAAGTTAATGGGATAGATGTTGTCAAAACAGGCTGAACAGTAGTTTTCGGCATCAGCCACTATCTTCTTGAGGCCTTCAAGGCCAAGATAGGCAAGGGAATCAGCAGTCACATACTTCCTGGTCTCCTCGACATCATGGCTCGATGCAATGAGCTCCTGCCGTGTCGGTGTGTCAATGCCGTAATAGCAGGGCATAATGGTAGGCGGAGAGCTGATCCGCAGATGGACCTCCTTGGCCCCGCCTGTTTCCCTCAGCATTTTAACGATCTTCTTGCTTGTGGTCCCCCTCACAATGGAATCGTCAATAACAACCACGCGTTTGCCTTCAATGAGCTTCTTGACCGGGTTCAGCTTGATCTTAACGCCAAAGTGCCTGATGCTCTGCTTCGGCTCGATAAAGGTCCTGCCGATATAATGATTGCGTATAAGACCGAAATCAAAGGGTATGCCGCTTTCTTCAGAGTAGCCCAGTGCAGCAGGAACGCCGGAATCAGGCACAGGGATGACAAGGTCTGCATCTACCTTTGATTCTCTTGCAAGCTGTCTGCCAAACTCCTTCCTGATCCCGTTAACATTCTGACCGCCGAAGATATTGCTGTCTGGACGGGCAAAATAGATGAATTCGAAGATGCAGAATGCCTTTCTGGGGCTGAGAAGGAACTTCCGTGATGTTATGCCCTCGTCATTGATGATGACCATTTCACCCGGCTCGATATCCCGGATATAGGTGGCATTGATCAGGTCAAGTGCACAGGTCTCGGAGGCAACAACATAGGCACCATCCACCTGGCCAAGACAGAGCGGCCTGACGCCATAAGGGTCCCGAACAGCGATAAGCTCTTTTTCTCTCAGAACAAGGAGACTGTATGCGCCGCTGATTGCCCTCAGGGCCTCTGCCACCCGTTCAGAAAAGTTATCGCCTTTTGAATGCGCAATGAGATGGACAACAACCTCGCTGTCAGAGGTTGATTGAAATATCGCGCCCTCATCCTCAAGCGTTTTTCTCAGTTCAGGAGCATTGACAAGATTGCCGTTATGCGCAAGCGCTAATGCGCCTAAGGAAAAATTCGCAACGATAGGCTGAACATTCTTCAGAACACTGCTGCCTGCGGTGGAATAACGATTATGACCGATCGCAATATGGCCAGGAAGCTTCTTCAGCCTCTTCTCGCTGAAGATGTCTGCCACAAGCCCCATGCCCTTTTCGATATAGAGCTGCCGTGCGTCAGATGAGCAGATGCCTGCGCCTTCCTGCCCCCGGTGCTGCAGGGCGTACAGGCCGAGATAGGTAAGATTTGCCGCTTCTGGGTGGCCGTACACGCCAAAAACGCCGCACTCTTCACGGAACTTGTCAAAGGGATCTGACTTGTCTGTATAGGGGACATAGGAACCCTGCCGGCAGGTTCGCAGCATATGGCAAGGCTTCTGTTTCTGGTTGTTCCTCAGTTTATGGTGCACGGGTAGCGGACACTTTCTCCGGGAAAATAAAGTGATTTATTCTACCATAAACAGCTCTGCCATTTGGGGAACAACCATTCGTTTTAAAGAAAGTTCTTGAACACCAACAGGTTCCTGTGGTAATTTATTTACAGTATTTACAAGCCATGAAGGCTTGAGCAGGACAGAAGTCTTGCCCAAAAAGCCTTCATGGCTTTTTTATTTTCCGCAAAAAGGAAACATAACCGTGCATATGGCAGATGCCTTACTTTCACCCGCAGTCGGAGCGACTTTTTGGGCAGGAACATTAGGAACGATTGCATACTGCTCAAAGAAACTCAAAGAAAATCTGGATGAGAAATTAATACCCCTGATGGGGGTCTTCGGCGCTTTCATCTTTGCCGCCCAGATGATAAACTTTACGATCCCGGCGACCGGATCGTCAGGTCATCTTGGCGGCGGCCTGATGCTGGCTATTGTCCTTGGCCCGCATGCTGCCTTTATTGTTATGGCATCGGTTCTTACGGTCCAGGCACTATTCTTTGCTGACGGAGGGCTGCTTGCCCTGGGCTGCAATATCTGGAATCTTGGCATCTACCCCTGTTTCATAGCATATCCCCTGATCTATAAACCGCTGGTCAAGCCAGGCAGCAGCTCAGGCAGGATTA
This sequence comes from Nitrospirota bacterium, assembly GCA_016217675.1. GTDB lineage: Bacteria > Nitrospirota > Thermodesulfovibrionia > Thermodesulfovibrionales > UBA6898 > UBA6898. Next base: position 13,127 of record JACRHC010000044.1, on the reverse strand, counting down.
TGGTGGCATCGGTCATAAGCGGTGTGATAGGGTTGCAGTTCGGCGCGTTTTCCGTAGTCTTGCAGACGCTTCTGTCCGAAAGAAGTGAATTGCCTTTCAACTCGTTTCTTCTGCTGATGCAGCCGGTGCATCTGGCTATAGGCCTTGCCGAAGGATTTGTAACCGCCGGGGTGATCAACTTTGTCAGGGCAGCCCGCCCGGAGATCCTCGAAAGTGCTTATTCGGCACGACCGGTGTCTGCCGCAATTTCGATCAGAAAATTCCTGGCAGGGATCCTGATTGCCACAGTGGTCATCGGCGGAGCGCTCTCCTGGTTTGCTTCATCGAACCCCGACGGACTTGAATGGTCGATCCGGAAACTCGTCGGCAGCCCGGGGCTTCGCGAGGCAGAGCGCAGTGCAACTCCTGCACTAACGTCCTTGCAGGGGAAAACCGCCCTTCTCCCTGACTATAATTTCAGGCAGTCCGGCGAACAGACGAACAGGGGCGTGGATTCAGGACCTGCGTCACACTACGGAACATCCGTGTCAGGGATTGCAGGCGCGGGGCTGGTATTGTTTGTGGTCCTGCTGATCGGCATGATGATCAGGTCTGTGCGAAGGAAATCCTTCTGAAGTAAAGCCCTTTCGGGTAAAATAGATCCATGTTTGACAATGCATATTTTAATCTCGGCTATCTCGATACACTGTCTTATGGGAATACGGTCATTCATCGGCTTGATCCCAGAGCAAAGCTGCTGGCCACGCTGGCCTTTATTGTCACAATCGTATCGTTTCCAAAGCATGAAATAACCGGGCTTCTGCCTTTTCTGCTTTTCCCTGTGCTGCTTTTTTCCCTCGGCGACATCCCGGCAAAATTCATCCTGAAAAAGGTCCTTTACGTGTCGTCTTTTGCCGTTTTTATCGGTGTTTTTAATCCTCTGTTTGACAGGCAGACTGCCACTTCTTTTTTTGGCCTTTCCGTTTCAGGGGGATGGATATCATTTCTTTCTATTATGCTGAAGTTTTTTCTGACCATAACAGTTGCCCTGCTTCTTATCGCAACTACGTCATTTCCGGGGGTCTGCCATGCGCTGCAAAAGATGGGCATGCCCGAAATATTTGTTTCCCAGCTGCTGTTCCTCTATCGGTATATTTTCGTGCTGGTTGAGGAAGCCATGAAGATCGTACGCGCAAGGGATATGCGGTCATTCGGGGGAAGAGGGCTCGGCGTAAAGCCGGCAATCAACCTTTTCGGTACTCTTTTTCTCCGGACTGTTGAGCGGGCTGAACGTGTTTATCAGGCCATGCTTTCTCGCGGATTTACCGGCAGGCTCAATACCCCAAGGACTTATTGCCTCACCATTGCTGACGCGTTGTTTGTCTGTCTTACGATATTTTTTCTGTACCTTTTCAGGACGCAGGATATTGTCGGCTTTATGGGAAGGGTTTCGATGAGAGTGTTGGGGTAATGGATGAGTCATCATATCGTCGAATTTAGGGATGTTCATTATCACTACCCTGACGGAACCGCTGCACTCAACGGACTCTCCCTCAGGATCACCCATGGCGAGTCAGTCGGGATCGTGGGAGCCAATGGCTCAGGCAAGTCAACGCTTCTGATGCATACAAACGGATACCTGCTGCCGCAGACCGGCACCATTACCGTCGGCGATTTTCAGCTTGATAAAAAGACCCGGCAGGAGATCAGAAAAAAAGTCGGCCTCATATTCCAGAATCCGGATGATCAGCTCTTCATGCCGACGGTCTCTGAAGATGTTGCATTCGGCCCGCTCAATCTCGGCCTCAGCGTTGAGCGGGTCAACGAAACGGTGCAGGAGGCGCTCGAAACTGTAGGATGTTCAGCGCTGAGAGACAAGCCGCCGCATCATCTGTCCGGTGGACAGATGAGCGCGGTTGCGATTGCATCTGTCCTTGCCATGCAGCCGGATATCCTGGTCATGGATGAGCCGGCTTCGCACCTTGACCCGAAATCGAGGAGGGCATTGATTAATCTTTTGAAACACTTTCACCATACCAAGATCATCGCGTCTCACGATCTTGATCTCATTATGGATGTCTGCAGCAGATGCATTATCGTGAAGGAAGGAAAAGTTGTTGCTGACGGGCCGACAGAAGAGATACTATCTGACGGGCAGCTGCTTGAAGATAACAATCTTGAACTGCCATTATCATTACAGAAAAGAGATCTGCCATTAGGAGGAACTATGAACGAAATCGGCAAACTGCACCACCTGTTAGGCCACTGGGCTGAACACAACATTGAGCATGCGAAGACATACGAAGATTGGTCAAAAAAGGCTGACGCCCTCGGGAAGAAGGAACTGGCTGCGGTCCTGAAGACGATTGCTGAGGAGACGGTGGCAATGGACAGCCGTTTTAAGGAAGCCCTGGAACTCTGCAGATAGCCTCATGAGTGTAATAAGCAAAAAAACCTTGTGGGAAGGGAAATTTCTGCGTTCTGTTCTGATCAAATACAATGTCCGCTGTAATTCTTCCCATAGTGTCGAGGCACGTAACTGGGAGGCATTTGAGCGGGTTAATTGCGATGGCGTTATCGGCATCGTTCCTTTTACGGACAGTGATGAGGTGATCCTGATCAGACAGTTCAGGCCGCCTTTAGACGGTTTTGTGATAGAACTGCCTGCCGGGCTTGTTGATTCAGGGGAGAAGTTCGAGCAGGCCGTGCGCAGAGAACTGATCGAGGAGACCGGATATGAGGCAGGGGATGTGCAGTTCCTCGCGGAAGGACCTATGTCCTCAGGCGCCTCTTCAGAGATCCTCTCGGTCTACGTTGCCACAGGGTTGAGACATGTCGGCATAGGCCAGCGCGATGAAACAGAGGATATCGAGGTGATCCCGGTTCATTTTAATGATGTAATTGCCAAACTTGAAGAACTGCGGCAGAGCGGAAACTATATCGACCTGAAAGTTTACGGGATGATCGAGATGGCGAAAAAATTCTTAAAAGACAAAAGGGATAAAAGTCATGAAAAAGGTTGACCTTAGGACAATGGCAGAGAAACAGAACAACGAATATGTATTTGGCTCTGCAGATACGGGGTCTCATGCCTGCTATATGATATACGGCAGGCTCATGCCGGGAGAAAAGGGACGAAAGATAAAGCCGGGGAAAGGGCACGAGGAGATGCTGTATTGTGCGCGCGGAAGTTTCAGTGTTACCGGTGATTTTGAAGAGATAATCGAAGAAGGTTCAGCAATCCATCTCTCCGGAGAGCAGGCATGCTATCTTGAGAACAGAGACTCCTCAGAGGCTGTGTATGTAATCGCCGGCGGCCATGCAGAACACGGCCATCACTAACTTTTAATCTCAAGCCTCCTGACAAAACTCAGCGCAGAGAGGGTCTCGATCACCTGCCTGATCGGCGAACTGTGTTTCCCGGCAATGGTAAAGACAAATGTCCGTTCTTTTTCAGGGAACTGGATCTCATAATCCATCTTCGTGATCCTGAATCCTTTTTCTTCAAAGACGTCACAAATCGTTTTTTCGTCTCCGGTGCTGTCCGTAATCAGGGTCACAAACTTATAAACCGTTCGCGGCATCCTCGTCTCCAGAAGCCGCAGAAACCAGAGTGATACAAAGGCGATCACAAATCCGACAATGCCGGCAATATACTGACCAGCACCGATAGCAAGCCCAATGGCAGAGACGATCCAGACACATGCAGCCGTGGTCAGGCCCTGCACCGAGGCCCCGGTCTTGAGGATAACGCCAGCTCCTAAAAAGCCGACACCGGTCATTGCTCCTGCCGCAATGCGCGTCGGATCAATTCTCATCAGTCCGGCCTGGGGGCTGTCTGCATAGTACCCCTCTGAGATTATCATAAGGAGCACGCAGGAGACACAGACAAGCAGTTGGGTTCTGAAGCCCGCAGGTCTGCCGTGGGTCTGACGCTCAAACCCTATGATGCCGCCGAGGAGTGTGCCGAGGAGGAGTTTCAGTATGACTTCAGCGGGCGCCATTCGTTAAGCCTTCACTATGATCTTATAAAACTTCTTCTTGCCGACCTTCACAATATATTCGCCGGACTGAAGCCTCAAATTCATATCAGATACTGCCGCGCCATTCAGCTTCACCCCGCCCTGCTTTATGAGCCGAACAGCCTCTCCCGTGCCCTGCACAAGCCCCGCTTCCTTCATGATCTGAGGAAGCCACGTAGCGTTTTCTGAGCTGCCGGCAGAGACGCTCAGAACAGGAAAGGTGGATTCGAGATCACTGAGATTCTTTTCTTCAAAAACCGCGTGGTATTTGTCTCGTGCCTTCCCAGCCTCTTCCTGGCCGCAATATCTCGCCACCAGTTCCATGGCAAGTTCCTTCTTCGCATCCCTCGGGTCTTTTGAACCATTTTTCAGGCCTTCTCTGAGGCTGCTGAATTCATCAAAAGAAATGCGGCTCAGGAGTTCAAAGTATCTCTCGATCAGGGTATCAGGGACACTCATCACCTTCTTAAACATGCCTGCGAGCTCACCGCTTACGTATTCAAACGCAGGCTCGTTAATGCCGATGTAGTTGCCGAGGCTTTTTGACATCTTGTTCACGCCGTCAAGCCCCTCAAGAAGCGGCATCATAAGCACCACCTGCTCATCCATACCCATTGCCTTCTGCATGGACCTGCCCATCAGGAGGTTGAACTTCTGATCCGTGCCGCCAAGCTCTATGTCAGCCTTGAGGGCAACAGAGTCATAGGCCTGGAACAACGGGTAGTAAAATTCGAGAATACTGATCGGCTGCTGGTTCTTAAACCGCTTCTTGAAGTCTTCCCGCTCAAGCATGCGGGCAACCGTTTCGAACGCGCCAAGCTGGGCAACCTCCATTGCACTCATCGCTTCGAGCCACTCGCTGTTGAAACGCACCTTTGTCTTATCGGGGTCAAGCACCTTGAAGACCTGTGCTTTATAGGTCTCGGCGTTGTTCAGCACGCTGTCCTTTGTCAGGATCTTGCGCGTCTCGTTCTTGCCGGTTGGGTCTCCTATCATGCCGGTAAAGTCGCCGATCAGAAAGGTCACTTCATGACCAAGGTCCTGGAACTGCCGCATCTTTTCAAGAAGCACAGTATGACCGATGTGGATGTCAGGCGCAGTCGGGTCAAACCCGGCCTTTACCTGAAGGGGTCTGGACTCTTTATACGATCGTTCAAGCTTCTTGAGCAGGTCTGTCTCGCTGATGATCTCAACAGTGCCGCGCCGTATTATCTCAAGCTGTTTTTCAGGTGAAAGCATGAATTGTATGATACCCGCTGAAGGGAATGGCAGTCAATTTGGACGGATATCTTAGCAGAATGACGAAGTCAGGAAAATCGACAGAATTTTCTGACCAACCTCCTCCAAAACATAGGACACTATATGGGGGAGGTCACCCATTAAACTATCTGCAGGACGATATTTTAATGAAGAGGGAGGGTTGATTATGGAAGGCTCGTTACCTGTTCTTGTCGATTTTGTTGCCCATGCCGGTCTGTTTGCAATAGGATTTGTGATGGTTTACCTTGTGGGTGTTCATTATTGCTGAGGAGGAGAGGCAGAGGCATAACTCGTTGGCATTCAAGTATTTCTTCTATAAAAAAGAAGACAAAAGGGGCATAATCCGTTAAAATTCATCAGCTGAATTAGCATGTTATGCAAAAAGGCGGGAGCGTTAAAAGAAAATATGCCTGAATCGTTGATTGATCAACTGCCGAAGATTGTTGCAGAGGGGAAAAAGGAAGTCGAGAAGATCCTCGAACGACTGTCGGGGTCAAACAGGCTGACTTTGCAGACCAATGAGTATGTGCTGCCTTCAAAGGACAAGTCCGGTCTTTATCGCGGGCAGATGAAAGACATCTCGGAGCAGGAATGGCACAACAGGCTCATCTACGGCGACAACCTGCTTGTGATGCAGGCGTTACTTGCCGGTGATCCGACAACCGGACTGCCTTCCATGCGCGGCAAGCTTGATCTCATCTACAATGACCCGCCTTTTGACAGCAAGGCGGATTACCGCACAAAGATCACCCTGCCTGGAACCACCATCGAACAGAAGCCGACCGTACTGGAGCAATTCGCCTATTCCGACACATGGAAAGACGGGACAGTCAGTTATTTGCGAATGATGTATCCGAGACTTGTCCTGATGAGAGAGTTGCTGAGTGAGCAGGGATCAATCTATGTCCACCTCGATTGGCATGTCGGGCATTATGTGAAGGTATTGATGGATGAGATTTTCGGGAAAGAGAATTTTCAAAACGAAATAATATGGCAAAGAACACGGGTTCAACATACTGATTCAAATAGATTCGGAAACATTCACGATTCTTTGCTTTATTACTCAAAGTCAAAAGATCGCATTTTCAACAGTCAGTTTACAGAACATAAGTCTGAGTACGTTTCCCGATACAACAAAACTGACGAGAGTGGTCGGAAATACAGGTTGGTTCCATTGGATGCAGCAGGAGCTGGCCCAGCACGAGCCTTCTTTGGCAAAATGATCGACCCACCAAAAGGCCGACATTGGGCTTATTCACAAGAAAATATTGATGAGTTTATTAGCAAGAGCTTAATTGTTCTTACATCTAACGGAACTCCTAATATCAAGATGTATTACGATGAAAATAAAGGTGCTGTAGTTCAATCCATATGGTCAGATATTGCTCCAATTAATGCCGTTGCCAAGGAAAGAATAAATTACGGCACTCAAAAACCGGAAATACTACTTGAACGCATTATTAAATCATCATCCAACGAAAACTCCATCATCGCCGATTTCTTCTCCGGCTCCGGCACTACAGGCGTGGTTGCTGAAAAAATGGACGCAGGTGGCTTATGTCAGACATAGGCAAGCCTGCTATCATGATTACAAGGCAGCGGCTTATAGATCAGGAGGCAAGGCCGTTCCTCTATCAGTCTATCGGCGATTATCAGAAGGAAGCCTTTACCTCAAGCCGCCTGTTCAGGCGCATTGGCGATCTGTCGCAGGTCGTCCTTAACCTCTACGGCGCATTGCCTTTCCCTGACGAGCAGAATCCAAACCGCAATTTGGGATATATCAAGAATTCACGCACCCTCGTTATGGTCGATTCCCCTTCAAAGCTGACCGGCTATGCCACATTGAAGAAGGCGCAGGAATTGAGAGAGTCTTTTCTTGGCGGATGGGACAGGGTTGTTGTCTTAGGTTGGAATTTTGTCTTTGACATTGCAACGCTTATCAAGAATTTCAATGATGATAAACTTGAAGTTCTGGTCATACCTCCTGATCTTCTCGACAAGCTCAAGACAAAGTCCAGCTATGAAAGCCTCCTGAAAAGCGGCAAGATACGCTTCTCATCGCTTCAGTATCTCTCTATTAAAAAGCCTGTTGTTAAAAACTATTCATCCGACATTGATGAAATAACTATCGAACTGGACAATTATATTCTGCTCTCTCCCGACTCCCTGCCTCTTGATGACGCAAACAAGGAAAAGCTGACGGACATTATCGCGCATGACCCGCTTGCGCTTATTGAATACTGGAGCGTTGACCCTGACTACGACGGCGAAACCTTCCGCAGTAAATGGCAGGATTACAGGAGTAATGTAGAGAATGACGCAGACCCGTTCAGAGTAATAAAAGAAGTCGCTATCTTATCGCCAAAGGTTAAAGGCAAACGTAAAATCTGCGTGAAGGCGGTTGATGTGTTTGGGTTTGAGAGCGTGGTTGTGGAAGAGGTTTGAGAGCTATGAAATGTTATACTTTTAATGCGCTTATGCAAAAGGAGGCTTGAAATGCAGGCAATAAGAGAGATAAAAAGTGTCAAGGGCAAAAAAATTATTATTGACTTGCCTGAAGACTTTAGAGATCAAAAGGTAGAGGTTATCGTTCTTCCCTTCGCCGAAGAAACGGAAAAAAAGAGAAATCTGAATAGCCTTCTTATGGATGGACCGACTTTAACAGATGAAGAGATAAGGCAGTTCATGACAGTCAGAGAGGATATGAAGAGATGGAAGATCAAAGAATTCTAATTGATACTTCAGTCCTCATAGATTACTTCAGAAAACAGAAAAAACAAGAAACGCTATTTGTTCAACTATCAAGAGATTACCAGATAGCCATTTCTGTTATAACCGAATTTGAGTGGCTGGTAGGATTTAAAGACAGGGAATTGGACTTCGGCAAAAACCTGTTGAAGAATATTGATGCCTTGCCATTTGACTCGAAATGTGCGCTGAAGGCAAGAGATATTTACAGCGATCTTAAATCTAACAACCAGCTTATAGAGATACCGGATATTTTTATCGCTGCTGCCTCTCTGGCTTACAATCTTCCGCTGGCAACTCTGAATAAGAAGCACTTCAAGAGGATAGCCGGCATCAAGTTTGTGTAATGGTTACACACAATAATGTCCATAGCTCTTAATACAGGCACACGGGATATTCCCTTAAAATTCGCAGGAGAGCTTTCTGCTCAAGTAATCAGCGAATGGGAAAGCGGCAGTTTTATAGGTAAAGTCTCTTCAATAACTCAAGACCTGCTTAGATTTTGGTTCTCCAATCCTTTCTGTGACGCACGCCCAGTCAATTTTCATCAAGGGCAGCAACAGGCGATTCTCAATACAATATATGTCCATGAGGTGTTAAAGACAGAATCGGTGTTTGATATGTACACGTCTGTCAGCAACGAAATCACGTCTGAAATGGACCTGTCTTATCTTAACAAGGACAAATTCAGTCATCCGAAATACTGCATTAAGATGGCGACAGGCACAGGCAAGACATGGGTGTTAAATGCTCTCTTGATTTGGCAGTATCTCAATGCAAAATATGAAGAATCATCGAATGGTTTCTATTCCAAGCGATTTTTACTTGTTGCCCCTGGATTGATTGTCTATGAACGCCTTCTGGATGCTTACCTCGGAAAGGAAGAGCAAGACGGCACAAGGAATTTTGCCTCGTCGGACTTCAAAAAATATGAGGAGTTGTTTGTCCCTCCTGCATACAAAGAGGCGCTGTTCGGTTTTGTCCAGTCAAATGTTGTGAAAAAGGAAGAGATAGGCCAAAAAATAACCGGCGAGGGAATGATTGCCATCACCAACTGGCATCTTTTGGCTGGGGTCGAGGATGAGGAGTATACAGACGTGTCGCCCCTCGAAAATCCTTCCGGTGCGATTAAGGAGCTGTTGCCCATTACTCCCGGCATATCAGCAGGACATTCCCTCGCAACTCTCGATAGTCAGTTTTTAAGAGGCGGAGAGATTGAATATCTGGCGGGCCTTGAAAATATGGTGGTCTTTAACGATGAGGCGCACCATATTCACGAGACTAAGAAGGCCGGGATCGTCTCTGAAGTGGAATGGCAGAAGTCCCTGAACAAAATAGCCGAGGGCAAAGGCAGGCGGTTTATTCAGGTGGATTTTTCCGCGACTCCTTATGATGTCACCGGTAGCGGACAAAAACGAACAAAACACTACTTCCCGCACATTGTCGTTGATTTCGACCTGAAGACCGCCATTCATCAGGGGCTTGTGAAGACCATTGCACTCGATAAGCGCAAAGAGATTGCAACTACGGAACTTGATTATAAGGCTGTTAGGGATGGGAATAGAGTGATTGGCCTTTCAGACGGACAGAAACTGATGTTGAGGGCCGGATTGCAAAAGCTGAGAATCTTGGAGGAACAGTTTGTCAGCCTGACAAAAGACAAAGAAGGAATTTCGGACAAGCATCCGAAAATGCTTGTCATTTGTGAAGACACTCAGGTCTCGCCGCATGTCAGCCAATTTCTCATTGACAGCGAAGCGCTGAACGAAGAGGACGTTGTGCAGATTGACTCTGACAAGAAGGGCTCAATCCCTGCAAAAGAATGGGATAAGGTAAAGCAACGGCTTTTCAATATTGATAAGCACGACAGCCCAAAAGTCATTGTTTCCGTATTGATGCTCCGGGAGGGCTTTGACGTAAACAACATTTGTGTCATTGTGCCGCTTCGTACATCTCAGGCGCCTATTCTGCTTGAGCAGATAATTGGTCGAGGCCTCCGCCTTATGTGGCGCGAGCCTGATTATCAGGAAGTAAAAGCTGAGAACAGAATCAAGCTTTTGCAGAAGAAACAGAACCCGTCGAACTATCTTGATATTCTCAGTATCGTGGAGCACCCCGCATTTATTCAGTTTTATGACGAGCTGGTCAAAGATGGGGCTGTTGGTGAGGCGCATGAGCTGCCAGGAAATCGCGAGGAAGTCCTGGGAGACATAATCAGGGTTGGGTTAAAGCCAGATTACAGGGATTACGATCTCTACTGGCCCATAGTTGTTCAGGATAAAGAAGAAATTCTTCAGGTCGTGGAGCCGTCCGCCCATTACTTCTCCGGTTTTGAGTGGTATTCATTAGACAAACTGAAAGAGATGGTTCCGAAAGATGAGGTTTTTGTCTCGGAAGAGATAACTGTTAAAACCCGATTCGGAGACTATAGAGTGACCGGCGACCTGCTCACAGCTAAGAGCTATAACGAGTTTCTGGCAAAATTGGTTAAAACTATAACCAGCACCTTTGTAAAAGTCAGCCAGAGAACGATGAAGGATTATCCTGTAATGCAAATCAACAACGCTTCATTGATCGGAGTTGTTGACAACTTTATTCGTAATGGCCTGTTTAAAGCTTCCTTAGATCCATTTGAAGATAACAACTGGCGCGTATTGCTGCTTTCACAGACAGGTATTACGCAGCACCTTGTCAAAGAACTCAGCAGAATTATTTATGACATGCAGAACAATATCGATGTTGAAGAGGCAGTAGTAATCAAAATATATTTCTCTGAAGTGAATGAATTAAAGATGCGTGAAAACTATTCACTGGATATAGCCAAGGCAATTTACGAAAGGCTTCCCTATCCTTCAAACAAGGGAGAATTAGAGAAGAATTTCATGCTCTTCTGTGATAGCGATGCGCAAGTGGACAGCCTGCTGAAGATCAACGAGAATTATCACTACTTCGCACATATGAACTATATCCGCACCGACGGCATGTTGTCGTCTTATTATCCCGATTTTATTATCAAAGCAGAATCAGCGATATATCTTGTTGAAACGAAGGCCGTGAAGGATATGAGCGATCCTAATGTCAGACAAAAAGAACTTTCTGCAATGGACTGGCTGAGGAAAATCAACGAACTGGAGCCTGATGATAGAATGGGGTGCGAATGGAGCTATGTGCTTTTGGGTGAAACAACCTTTTACAGTCTGCGGGATAAAGGGGCATCTGTGAGAGAAATTATGGAATTCGCCAAATTGACGCAACAAAAAATAAAGAGCACGTTATTCTGACGCTTGACTATTTTCTTGCCCAAGCAGGACTATGAGGACTATGAGGGACGGTGATGAATTAGTTGACTTATTTGGTTTCCAACCACAGGGTCAAGACCGACAATCGGCTTACCTGCGCGTTCTCCGCTTTTACGGCTTGTAATACATCAACTTCCGGGCGATGGGGGAGAGCTGTTCGCTGAGCATCTCCTGTTCATCTTCTGCCATCGGGTTGAAGGCTGAGGCAAAGCGGACATTCTCCCTTCGCTGCTCAGCGGCTTAACCGCCGCATTCTCAAAATATGATTGATGATAGGTATAATTAAGGTATAATAATTATACCTATGGAATTTGAATTCGATCCTGCCAAGAGCATCAGCAACAAGGGAAAACACGGAATCGATTTTCCCGAAGCTCAGGCAATGTGGGCAGATCCGGACTTTATTGAGATCCCCGTAACAACGGCAGACGAGCCAAGATTTTTGATCATCGGCAAAATCTCGGGGAAACACTGGTCAGCGATCATTACCTATAGAAAAGAAAGAATTCGAATCATTTCTGTCCGACGATCCAGAAAAGAGGAGGTTGAAATCTATGAAGGCTAAAGATATCGACAGGAAGTTTGATCAGGGAGAAGACATTACCCGGCATCTTGATATGTCAAAAGCAAGAAGACCCGAACAGGAACAGAAGAGAGTGAATGTCGATTTCCCTCTGTGGATGATCAATTTACTGGACAAGGAAGCGCGGCGGTTAGGCGTACCGCGTCAATCGATCATCAAGGTTTGGGTGGCTGAACGTCTTGAAAAGGCCTCTTGATAACAGTCGAAGCTGATGTTATTTCAAGAGAAGAGATAATTGTCGTTTAAAATCCGTATCAGGCCAATATAAGCCCTACTCCCGATATATTCCTGCAACTGCCATTAAGCTGTCTGATGCCGACAACAATTTCCCCCTTTTACGGCTTGTAATACATCAGCTTCCGGGCGATGGGGGAGAGCTGTTCGCTGAGCATCTCCTGTTCATCTTTTGTCAGCGGACTGAAGGCTGAGGCAAAGCGGACATTCTCTTCGAGCTGCCCGATTGTATCGCAGCCGATAACTGCAGTGCTTATCGGATGTGACAGGGCATAGCGATAAAAGAGATCGAGGTTGCCCGGTGCGATCTGCGCTGCTGCTCCCCTGAAATAGACCTTCATAGCAATGATCCCCATGCCGCGCTCAACAGCAAGCGGCATCACCTGCCCGATAAAGCTGTTGTAATGCGGCTCGGCCGGGTTCACCGGCATAAGCACGGTGTCGAAATAGAACCGCTCGATGCACTTTCTTAAGATCAGCGGATCATGGTGGCCGGTCAGGCCGATGAACCGCACAAGCCCCTTCTCCTTCGCCTCCACAAAGGCCTCGATCGCCCCTTGCCTGCCGAAGATCTCTTCAATCTCCTCGTCGGTCCTCACATCATGCACCTGCCAGAGATCGAGGTGGTCGGTCTTCATATTCCGGAGGGTCTCATGGAGATGTTCGAGAGCGCCTTTTTTGTCCCGGGCGTGTGACTTGCTTGTGAGGAATACCTTTTTCCGCCGCTCCTTCAGGGCAAGGCCGTAATAAGACTCACTCCCGGAATACGCCCGCGCAGACTCGCAGTAGGTGATGCCCAGATCAACTGCACGGTTTATGAGCTGATATGCCTCCTTTTCCTGGCCAAAAGTCCGAAGCACGCCCTCGCCTCCAAGGCCGAGGATGGTCACATCAATGCCGGTCCTGCCGAGTTTTCTCTTTGGGATCTCCATGGGTACAGTATATCTCAGAAACAGGTCGGACGGTTATCGTTCCGGCTGTCAAGATTTGGGTCAATTAGTA
>JACRHC010000042.1 GCA_016217675.1 Nitrospirota bacterium | reverse complement strand
TGACCCGACGAGCGTGCTGAACAATATCGCGCTTCTGGGTCTTGATATCGGAAAGACAAACGCCTTCAGCCTGAGCCACGGCCATTACGATCACTATACCGGCGCAATCAGTATCCTCAAACAGAACCAGTCCAAGATTGCTACTGGAACGCCATTTTATGTAGGCGAGGAGGCCTTTTCGCGGAGATATACACTGCGCCCAGGCGCATCAGAACCTACAGATCTTGGGCAGCTGAGCAGAGAAGATATTGAAGCCCTTGGCGTAAAGGTTGTGGAGGCGAAGACCCCGATTGAGATCATTCCCGGTGCGTACATCAGCGGAAACATAGAAAGGGTCACGAGTTATGAGAAAATTCCGCTGAGTCAGCAGATTAAGCGCGGGGACAAGATCGAATCAGATAATTTTCAGGGTGAGCAGGCTGTCTTCTTTAATGTAAAAGGAAAAGGCCTGGTCGTTCTTTCCGGTTGTGCTCATTGCGGAATCGTTAATACGGTGAAGCATGCGCAGAAGGTCACCGGAACCGAGAAGGTGCACGCGATCATGGGAGGTTTCCATCTTATTGTTGCGAAGCCTGATCTTATTCAAAATACCGTTGCCGATATCAAGGCGATGAAGCCCGACCATATCGTGGGGACCCATTGTACCGGGTTCAGGGCGACGGTGGCTTTAAGCAGGGAAATGCCAGAGGCATTTACGTTAAACACGGCAGGAACAAAGTATACCTTTGGCGCTTAGGCGCCGGAGATTTCACAGTTGAAAGGAGAACTATCATGAAACGGTATATTGCGGAAGCGGCAGTCTCGAAAGGAAATGACATTATGAGGATTTTGTTGATGGTCACGGCGTTTTTTATGCTGGTATCACCGTCATTGTCGTCGGCAGGGCCGAAGGAAGACGTAGCCGCGGTCATGCAGACATGGATCAATGGAATGAACAAGCACAATATGGATGAAGTGGTTGCTCTCTATGACTCGGAGGCGGTTTTTTGGGGCACGAAGTCTGCCTCGCTTCGCGACACCCCAGCTGCTGTTCGGGACTACTTCAAGTTTCTCCAGACCGCCCAGCCGTCGTATAAGGTCACCCTGGGTGAACAGCGGATCCGGGTATATGGGGACATTGCGATCAACACAGGAACCTACACCTTTTCCGAGGATCGCGAAGGGAAATCAGTCGTACGACCTGCACGATACAGTTTTGTCTATCGGCATCGTGACGGCCGCTGGTTAATTGCAGACCACCACTCGTCGGCAGTGCCTGCGCAGCAGTAGGCAGGGTAGAGCAACGCGAAGCTTGAGCTTATTCAAAATACTGTTGCCGATATCAAGGCGATGAAGCCCGACCATATCGTGGGGACCCATTGTACCGGGTTCAGGGCGACGGTGGCTTTAAGCAGGGAAATGCCCGAGGCATTTACGTTGAACACGGCAGGAACAAAGTATACCTTTGCAGCATAGGCTTCTTGGGGGAGAGGGACAGTAGTAGACATCACAAGGGGAAGTGGCATGCCGCTTCCCCTTGTGATGGTTCTTCTTTTTTTACGATCTCGCCTTTGCCATCTCCCTGATCTTCTTTACCCTTTCGACAACAGGCGGATGCGAGTAATGAAATGCCGCATAGAGCGGATGGGGATGCAGATTCGAAAGATTGTCCTTTGAGAGTTTAATGAGCGATGTAGCGAGCGCATCCGGCTTTGGTGCAAGATCAACCGCAAACCGGTCAGCCTCCCGCTCATGCCTGCGGGAGGAGGCACTGAAAAGCGGCGTAAAGGGAAAAGATACAATACTGAAGACAAAACTTAGGATCACCAGTTCAGCGAAAAAAGTATTCCCCCTGATGCTGAATATCTCCGCAAGTAATCCTGTCTTCAGAACCAAAAAAGCAATATACGCAGCAGCCAATGAAAGCGCTTCAAAGACCACGAGCATCTTTAGCACATGCTTTTTCTTCCAATGGCCTCCTTCATGGGCCAAAACCGCAAGCACCTCGTCCTCGTCCATCTTGTTGAGAAGCGTATCATAAAGCACGATCCTTTTTGTCTTGCCGATGCCGGTAAAATACGCGTTCGTATGATGGCTCCGCTTTGAAGCATCGATCTTAAAGACACGGCTCACCTTTATGCCGGTCTTCTGCATCATCGTTTTTATCTTCTCCTCAAGAGTATCGCCTTCAAGCAGTGTGAACTTGTTAAAGAGAGGCTCGATCACATACGGAGAGATATACATCATGAATATACTGAAAACAAAAAAGAAGGACCAGACATAGAGCCACCAGAGCTCAGGGCTCTTCTGTATGATCCATAGACCGCAAAGCATAACAATGCCCATCAGCAAGGTCGAGATGAGCGTTGACTTGATGAGGTCTGTGATCCAGAGCTTCACGGTCATGGTATTGAAGCCGTATCTATTCTCTATCTTAAAGGTGTTATACAGGCTGAAGGGTATCGAGACCAGAGATCCTGCATAACTCAGGATAAGGAAAAAGAGCAGCCCCTGGATAATGAAGGAGGCGGAAAGAGATGATATCCATGTTGCATAGATGGCAAGAAGGCCCCCATAGAGAAAAGCTATTGTAATAACATTGCTGAAAATAGATTCAACAAGGCCGATGGTGTTATGTTCGATCGTGTATGCATGGGTCTTCTTCAGCAGTTCCTCGTCAATGTATCCTTCGAACCCAGGTGGTATTACAAGACCCTTCTCTTTCATATGACTGATATTAATATAGTCCAGCCAGTACCCTGCGCACTGGATCAGGATATAGGCAGCAAGAATGACGTAAGCAGTTTGCATGGGAGGTATTATAACAGTCTTATGGCGGCAAAGGAGCAGGTCTATATCTTCAGCACCCTGCTGAGGAAGGTCTTGGTGCGTTCAGCCTTCGGATTGGCAAAAATCTCCTCGGGCGTACCGATCTCCACGATCTCGCCTTTATCGAAGACCACCACCCTGTCAGCAACTTCCCGTGCAAAACCCATTTCATGCGTTGCGATGATCGTTGTCATGCCTTCGTTCACCAGACCCTTTATGACCGCAAGAACCTCGCCGACCATCTCAGGGTCAAGGGACGAGGTAGGCTCGTCAAAAAGCATTGCCTCGGGCTTCATCGCAAGTGCCCGCGCGATTGCAACCCGCTGCTGTTCACCGCCCGAAAGCTGGTCAGGATAACTGCTCACCTTTGATTCAAGATTTATCCTCCTCAGAAGCGATATAGCCTGCTCAGAGGCCGCCTCCTTGCTCACGTTGAGAACGCGCATGGGCGCCTCGATGATATTTTCGAGCACGGTCATATGAGGGAAAAGGTTGAACTGCTGGAAGACCATGCCGACCTTGAGCCGTATCCTGCGAATTGCCTCAAGGTCATGCTTATCCGGTCTTACCCTTTTGATAGAATGCAGTTCAAGGGAATCGACCAGGATTTCGCCCTTCCCGAAATATTCGAGGCCATTGATGCACCGGAGAAACGTGCTCTTGCCGCTGCCGGACGGTCCGATGCAGACAACCACCTCGCCCTTGTTGATCTTAAGGTTGATGCCCCTGAAGAGCTGCTGTTCGCCAAAGGCCTTATGCAGATCCCTGACCGCTATCATCTGCGTTTCCCCTTCAGCTTCTCCTCAAGACTGCGCGCAAAAAGAGAAAGCGGGTAGCTCATGGCAAAATACAGGAGAGCAACGACCAAGCCGAGCTCAAAGAATCTCAGGGTCGATGCTGCAAGTATGGTGTAGGTCTTTGTGAGCTCGACCATCGCTATGATCGATACCAGCGAAGAGTCCTTGAAAAGTGCTATAAAGTCGTTCGTTACGCCCGGCAGCGCGATCCTGAAGGCCTGGGGCAGGACGACCCTTTGTAAAGCCATGCGCTGCGTCATGCCAAGCGAGAGCGCTGCCTCCATCTGTCCCTTCGGGATCGCACTGATGCCGGCCCGGTACAGCTCAGCCTCATATGCTGCATAGTTCATGCCGAGGCCGAGAAATGCAGCAACAAAAGGGCTCAGAGAAATGCCGATATTCGGCAGTCCATAGTACAGGATATAAAGCTGGATAAGGAGCGGGGTGCCGCGATAGACCTCTATGTAAGCGGTAGCGATATTGCTGAATGGCGCCCTGCTGTAAAGTCTCACAACAGTCAGAAAAAGACCCAGGGTTATAGCCAGCGCCATGGCTGTCGCTGAGATGAAGATCGTCAGACCGGCGCCCTTCAGGAGCATGGGGAAGAAGGTATAGACCGGCGCTTTTTTGCTTTCCTCAAGTCCGCTGTACCCGGACGAGTCTTTTATATTCTTGTAAAGTTTTTCCTGTGCCTCGTTCCAGAGGTCCCACTTTTCATAGATCTTTTTCAGTTCGCCTGACTTGAGGAGTTTTGCAAGAATTTCATTTATGGCTTTCCGGAGATCAGCATCGCCTTTGCGCACTGCAATGGCATAAAACCCCTCACCCATAGGCGTCCCGGCATATTTCAGTTTCGGATTCGGCTTGCCGTAGTATGCAGCGATCGGAAGGTCAAGCAGGACAGCATCGATCCTGCCGATCGCAAGGTCCTCATACGGCTGAACCTGGCCTGGATAGATCCTGACATCCACTCCGCCGAGCTTTGTCAGGATATCCTGCGCAACAGTGCCTGAGAGGGTACCGACCTTCTTGCCCTTCAGATCATCCATTGTCTGAATGACGGTATTTTCTTTTCTGACAACGAGCTGCTCAGTATATATATAGTAGGGCATCGAGAAGAGCACTTCCTGCTCTCTCTGGGGCGTTATCTCGATGCCGTTCATCGCAATGTCATAGTCGCCTCGCTGCAGACCGGGAACAAGGCTGTCCCATGCATTCTGTGACTGCTTCGCTGTTACGCCCAATTCCCGGGCTATCAGATCGGCAATATCTACCTCGAATCCTATCAGTTTGGAAGGATCTTTCGGGTCAGGGAAGATATAGGGCGCGCCTCCCTCTGCATCAGAGCCCCAGAGCAGGTACCCGCGCTTTTTGATCGCATCGAGCGCGGCTGGTTTTGACTGAGAAGGCGCCGCCCAGTACAGCAGCAGCCCAAGACCCAGGAGTAACGATATTATTCGCAGATAGCGTCTCACATTCATCCTCTCCGGATAAGGTATATCAAAGGCTCCAGAGGGGTCAAGCCCTTATCTATCTGCTATAATCTCAGCAGCCATCTGCGAATCCTCTGCGCTTTCTGTTGCCTTCAGAAAGTTTAAACAGTTCGAGGGGAAACAGGAAAGGCAGACGAAAAAGTCTTAGTCAGCAGGTTTCAGCAGCACGAGTGTAGCACCCCAGCTGCCTGCGGTTTCATCAGCAAGTCTGAATGACGTGACCTCGGGTAGTCGCCTCAGGATTGCATGCACTGTTTCACGCAAAGCACCAATGCCCTTCCCATGGATGATCCGCACTTCGAGGATCCCCTTCACCCTGCATTCATGCAGATAATCAGGAAGCAGGTCCTTCACCTCACGCGGATGAAAAGTATGGAGATCAAGAACTCCGTTGATCGGAATCTCCACAGGCTCAGGCCCTGATATATTCTCTCCTTCCATACGAACTACTTCTGAAACAGTTTCTTGTACTGCCCGTATCCCTCTTTCTCAAGATCCTCTTTAGGTATAAAACGGAGTGCTGCCGAGTTCATGCAATATCTGAGGCCTGTGGGCTTGGGACCGTCGCTGAATACATGGCCAAGATGTGAATCACCCTGTTTGGACCTCACCTCTGTGCGTGTCGTGAACCAGCTCCGATCCGTCTTCTCAACGATATTCGATGGCTCAAGGGGCTTTGTGAAGCTTGGCCAGCCAGTCCCTGAATCATACTTATCGAGCGAGCTGAAGAGCGGTTCACCAGAGACAATATCAACATAGATGCCGGCCCTCTTATTGTCTGCATATTCGTTGCGGAAAGCAGGTTCTGTGCCTTCCTCCTGGGTCACCTTATACTGCATCGGCGTAAGCCTCTTCTTCAGTTCTTCTTTTGATGGCTTCATATATGCCTTCGCTCCCTGCGCAGTTGTATTTATCTCAGTCTTTCCCTTCCAGGTCTTTTCAAGGAACTGATCTCTCCCCGAATTGAAACGGTAGAATTTATATTTGATGGCGCTCTTCTTGTAGTAGTCCTGATGATATTCCTCTGCCCGATAAAATGTTGCAGCAGGCAGGATTTCAGTAACAATAGGCTTGCTGAATACCCCTGATCCGGCCAGTCTCTGCTTTGATGTCTCGGCAGTCTTCTTCTGTTCCTCTGAATGATAGAAGATGGCCGACCGGTATTGGCCGCCCCTGTCCACGAACTGACCGCCAGGGTCTGTCGGATCAATATTCCTCCAGAAGACATCAAGGATCTTTTCATATGTCACAACCGATGGATCATACGTGATCTCGACCGACTCAAGATGGCCGGTCCTGCCCGCGGAAACCTCTTCATACGTGGGGTTTTTCTTGTATCCGCCGGTATATCCCGAGACAACATCCTTCACTCCGGGGAGCTTTTCAAATGGCGGTTCCATGCACCAGAAACAGCCTCCGGCCAATGTCGCTTTTTCGAGCTTTGTTGCAGCAGTCTTGTTCGTCTCAGCGCTTGTCATGATAACACTCCCGGCCAGCAATAGTAGTAAGATTGATATAATTGCAGTTCGTTTCATTGATTTAATCCTATCCTTTCATAATGAAGAAAATATGAAAAAGCTGCGATCTCCCGTTCTGTCGCCTCCCGCTCGCTCTCGGCTAACCATATTTCCATTATACCTCGATTTCTTCGGAGCATCGTTTCTATTTGAAGCATTTTTCTCAGTCTGATACAATTGTTTCAAGATACGCAGCAAGGGAGTGATGCTATGGCATGGAATTGTCCTGAATGCAAAAAACCAAATGAGTCGTCCTCGAAGAGATGTTCCTGCGGATATGCGTATTATGAAGTGCTCGGATTAAAAGAAGACGCACCTGCCCAGTCAGTTGAGCAGACGTATAAGTATCTGAGCAAAGTATGGGGAACGCCGGCAGAAACACATGCGGCGGGTGCGCGCGGCAAATTGGACAAACGGGTCAAAAAGATCAATGATGCTTATGATGTATTCAGGCAGATATCCAGAGGGGCAGACAACGGCACAAAGAACCCCCATATCATCAGGATCGCTGTTGGCGGAGGGGCGGCCCTGCTGGTCCTCCTTGCGATCATCTTCCTCTTTTCATCAAACCGGAAAGCTGGTCAGCCGACTGTTGCTCCCGTCTCCTCGCCTGATCAGATGGCTGTCCCTGAAAAAACCGCACCTGCTCCGCCCATGCAATCTGCTTCGAGCCAGCCTTCAACGCAACAGCCATCACCCGACAGAAGAATTGACACCCCTGATATGAGCGCTGACAAAACTCCTGATTGGGCGATCGAGTCCGTTAAGAAGTCGCATGCCCTTGACCGCTTTACAACAGTTGATGCTTTGGTCAATAAATGGACAAAAGAGAATACTGACAAACTTAAACCCATAGGCTGGATTGCAAGAAAGGTGGATGAGCAGGTATATCTTGTCACCTTTACAGCAACGGATGGGGTTACCCCGACCGGGTTCTACTTTGATATCAGCTCGGAAACAGGCGAAATCAGAAATATTGCCAATCATCCCGACCTTCAGAAGAAATACGGCATAAAGGGAAATTGATCATTGCTGCCTGCACCATTTATCGTTTTTTTACATGCAGGATTGATCGGCTTCTCAAATACAACTACCTGCACTGCTGCAGAAATTGCTCAAAATATCCTAAGCATCTGAAAATAATTCACGGCATATCTCTCCATCCGCTGGCCAGCTAAAGGCTTCTTGCAGTATAATGAACCAGTACCATTTTGATAGGAGGTATCGTACATGGGTTTTAGACCGCTTCATGACTGGGTTCTGATCAAAAGAAGTAAACCTGAAGAAAAAACAAGCAGCGGCATCATCATTCCTGACGCGGCCAGGACTAAATCGACTGAAGGCATTGTTGAGGCTATCGGTCCGGGAAAATTCGAACAGGAAAAGGGCAAGAAAGAAAAAAAGTTTGTCCCTACAGTACTGAAGCCGGGGCAGCGCGTCATGTTCATTGATTATATGACAAAAGATATTGTGCTTAACGGCGATGAGATTACGATTATTCAGGAGGATAATATCCTGGGTGTCTTCGAAAGCTTCGGAGAACTTGCAGTCAAAAAACAGTATCATGTTGAAGTCAAGAAAGACCATCCACCGATGGTCCAGACTGAAAAAGCAAAGGCTGAGACAAAGAAAACATTCGAGGCTGAAGTGACGTTCAGAAAGGCTGCAAAGACAGGCAAGGCAAAAAAACAGGTTAAGGCAGACGTTAAAACTAACACGAAAAAATCAGTTGTAAAAGGAAAGGACAACAAAATGAAGACTGTAAAGAAAGCTGCTCCCAAGAAGGCTGCCCCGGCAAAGAAGGCTGTTGCGAAAAAGACCGTAAAGAAAGCAGTGGCTAAAAAGGCTGCTCCCAAAAAGGCAGTAGTAAAGAAGGCTGCAGCACCGAAGAAAGCCGTGGCAAAGAAGGCAGCAGCACCAAAGAAGGCGGTTGTAAAGAAGACCGTAAAGAAAACAGCCGCAAAAAAGAAATAACCCTGCTCTAAGGCGTCGATTCGGGAGGGGCAGGAAGAGATTGATCACCTGCCCCTCTTCAAATCAGTTCAGGGTAACTTCTTCCGTCTCTTCAATTCTCTCCCTTTTTTCCTCGTTGCCTGCAACATCCCGATAGACAAGCTCATCCGTTTCCAGATCGTATTCAGGGATTCGCGGATCAGCCCAATGGTTCAGGAAATACTGATAAAATATGGTATAAAGGCTACCCGGATTCTGGTTGTGAATAAAGACATATTCAGGCATAACCTGCACATCGAGCCCTGCATGATAATGGTTTACCCATATATAGTCTCCTGACAGGGCCATCTTCAGGAACGGCACATCAGGGTAAAGTTTGAGTCTGATATCTTTTTGAACAGCCTTCAGTTCCTTTAAGAAAGCAATACTTCTCCTGATCTGCT
Source organism: Nitrospirota bacterium (assembly GCA_016217675.1). Classification (GTDB taxonomy): domain Bacteria; phylum Nitrospirota; class Thermodesulfovibrionia; order Thermodesulfovibrionales; family UBA6898; genus UBA6898. The sequence goes on along the minus strand of JACRHC010000042.1, from coordinate 70,622 downwards.
CCCTAAACTTTTCGAGGGTAATTTCTGGATCAAGAATGCTCTTTACGCGCGTGGCTGCTCCCTCACTTGCCGGGTTAAGGAGCATGATCTTTGCCTTTCGGCAGTTCTTTATGACTGCGTGAAGGTCTCCCCGGGGATCTGCAAAGGTTCTGAAGCCGGTTGATCCGATAACCATGATATCCCGTGCTATACCCTGAGTCTCCTTCAGTTTTCTGTTTTTTCTCCGCGCAAAGATGCCCCGGGACGAAGAGGCAAAGACCAGGCCTGTGTTACGCGCAATCCTTGCAAGCCGCCGATCCCTCCAGACCCAGCCGGTATAATTGAAGAATAGAATCAACAGGACTGCGAGGACTATTTCAGCTGAGAGGAGAAATATTTTTTCATTTCCTATAAGCTCCCAGTAGACTTGGAATTGGCCCGAGAGAAAACTCACGGTATAGGGCATAGAAAGCGCCATGCCCGCGCTGATGGCAATAATCGCTACATGATACAGTATGTGTGCCGGAACTTTAATAAACTCCTTGATGCTTTGTGCGTTAAACATGAATACCTCCCATGGTGATATTTTTCTTGCGGTGATCGCGGAAAACCGGCTATTGATGCGGTCGCTATGCAGGGTTATTGTGCTGAAATAATACCACAGGAAATGGCAGAGAAAAATTAAGTTACGTTCATCTTTGTTACAGATATCCTCTACGGTACAGACCGGCTATTTAAGCGCTTCTGGCTCACCCTCAATCGGGAAGCCTCCTTTCTTCATTGCTGCCTTTATCTTATCCAGACCGATCTTCGTATCGTCGAAAATAATGGTCATGGTAGCATTCATCATATCTTCATCCACAAAGGATATGCCTGGGATGGATTTGGCAGCGTCACTGGCGGCCAGGGCTGAGGAGGCTCAGGTTATGCCAGGCACCCTCGCCTTTATCTTCTGATCAGCTGCAGAAGATACCGAAGCAAATACAACGATCATCACTAAGGCGACCAGTATTATAAAAGATTTGTTCTGCGCCTTTACCATATGGAGCTCTCCCTTAGCTGTTATTGAGTTTTTCCAGGGCTTCCTTTGCCGCATGTGCAACGATGAGGTCAGCGTCTGACACTGCCTTTTCAAGAGCCTTTGCTGCAGTCTCTCCGCCGATCTGTCCAAGGCTTCTCGCAACGTTCTTCCGCACCATATAGGAAGGATCACTCAGCGCTGCAACAAGTTCATCTACCGCCCCGTGCGCATGCAGTATCCCCAGTGTCTTTGCAGCGCTTTTGCGCACCCATTCTTCAGGATCCCTCAGTAGCGGTATAATGTTTGGCACAGCTTCAGAAGCGCCGATCATGCCGAGCGCAAATACCGCGTTATTCCTGACCGCTGAATTGCTGTCCTGGAGAGCTCCGATAAGCGGCTTTTCTGCTCTTCTGTCCTTTGTCTTTCCCAGTGTTTCCGCTGCTTTTGCCCGTTCAAGGCCAGGGCCGTTCCTGAGTGAGGAAATAAGTTCGTCAATATTCATAAGCGCCCCCTTTACGCGTCTGTGCTTTGCCTCTTTATACTGCCCATTTGATAAGGCCTGGCACAAAGGGGTTCTCAAGGAGATCGTTCTTCGGCAGGATCCTTATGGAAAATCCCTGCATACCGCTCAGCGTACAGTTAAGGCATCCGGAAAATTCATACTTCCCGTCACTCAGCTTCCTGATATCTTTAAGGCTGTCCGAGACTCCGTCAGTGATCATGCCCGTGTTATCCACAAGCCCGTGATAGACCTGCAGATCAACATGATCAGGGTGAATTTCTCCGAGGTTAACGGTTGCGAGCACGGTCAGGCAGTGGCCGATCATCACCTTTTCCTCGGCATCAGAACGGATGTCTTCTATCTTAATTTTTGCCCACTTCCCGGCTATGTTGTCCTTGAACCTGGCAAGCTCTTTTGCATTCTCAAAGTTATTTTGGGTAACAAGGCTGTATCGGTTCTCTGCTTTGTTATAGCATCTTTCTGTGTACTCAATAACCATCCTGTTGGTATTAAAAACAGGGTAAAGACTCCTGATAGACTCCTTCATATAATGGATCCAGCCGCGGGGCAATTTGTCTGTCCTGGTATAAAAGAGCGGAATAACCTCCTTCTCAAGCAGGTCATAGATGGCATTTGCTTCAATATCATACTGGTAGTTAATGTCAGAGTATTCGTCCACCTTGCCGATTGCCCAGCCAATGCCCTGTTTGAACGCTTCATCCCACCAGCCGTCAAGGATGCTCATGTTCAGGACACCATTAACTGCGGCCTTCATTCCGCTCGTGCCTGATGCCTCGTAAAGCCTGCGCGGCGTATTGAGCCAGACATCAACGCCCTGAACAAGATAGCGCGCAATGGCAATATCATAGTCCTCAAGAAACACGATGCGCTTTCGGAACTCCTCCCTTTGGGAGAGATGAACAAGCTCCCGGATCAGTTCCTTGCCTGGAGTGTCCTTGGGATGTGCCTTGCCGGAAAAGATTATCTGCACCGGGGTGTTCTCATTATTCAATATGCGGGCAAGTCTGTCCGGGTGGCGCAGGATAAGGTCAGCTCTTTTGTATGTAGCAAATCTCCTTGCAAACCCTATGGTAAGGATCTCAGGATCAAGGACCTCTTCTGCTGTCTTGATCTCTGTGATCGGTGCACCGCGTCTGATAAGCTGCTTTTTCAGCTTCTTCCGCGCAAAGGAGACCAGTCTCTCTCTCCGCCTCTCATGGGTCCTCCAGAGTTCCTCGTCCGGTATCTCGTCAACATGCTCCTTCTTATTCATGTTCTGCGGTTCCTGGATCCAATTTTCTCCCATGTACCGATAGTAAAGGGATTCCACGTCATGGGATATCCAGGATCTGTGGTGAATGCCATTCGTGATCGATGTGATCGGGATCTCTTCCTGGGGAAGGCCAGGCCAAATATATCTGAAGATATTCCTGGAGACGTGTCCATGGAGCTTGCTGACGCCGTTGGACCGTTCAGCAAGGTGAAATGCCAGGGCTGCCATCGAAAAACCGTTATGGCGGTTCTCGTAACTGTCTGCGCCCAGGGCAAGAAAATCGTCCCAACTGATCCCCAATTCCTTCGCATAGTCAACAAAATATTTCCTCATCAGGTCGGAGGGGAACACATCAATGCCTGCGGGCACTGGCGTGTGAGTGGTAAATACACCGCCCGCCCTGACAACCTCTATCGCCTGCTTAAAGGTCATCTTCTGTTCATGCATCAGAATCCTGATGCGCTCAAGCCCTAAAAAGGCTGAATGCCCCTCATTCATATGACAAACTGCCGGCAGGATGCCAAGCTGCCTGAGCATCCTGATACCGCCGATACCGAGCACCATCTCCTGCTGAATCCTTTTTTCATTGTCTCCGCCATACAACTCGTCAGTTATATCATGGTCCAGGCCTGTGTTCAGAGGAATATTTGTGTCCAGAAGATAGAGTCTGACACGACCGACATTCACGAGCCATGCTTTTGCGTAAACCTTTCTGCCTGACAGATCAATGGACACGACGAGATTATTGCCATTCTGGTCCTTCACCTCTTCGACTGCCATATTGTAGAAGTCGTTGATCGGATAGCTTTCTGCCTGCCATCCGTCATAGTTCAGATGCTGCCTGAAATATCCGGACTGATAAAGGAGCCCGACACCGACAAGGGGGATGCCGAGATCAGAGGCTGATTTAAGATGGTCCCCTGCAAGGATCCCAAGGCCGCCAGAATAGATAGGCAGGGCCTCTGTAATACCAAATTCAAGTGAAAAATAGGCAATGATCGCATCTTTTTTCCCGAAATGCCTGTCATACCATTTCGGTTCCTGCATGTACCGCTCAAATTTTTCGGTAACTCTTCGATAATGGGCGAGAAATCCGTCGTCCTTTGAGAGCTCGTCGAGCCGCTCCTGACTGATCATGCCAAGGATTTTGACCGGATTATGGTCAGCTTCCTCCCATAGGTCATGGTCCATTCTCCTGATCAGGGACACTGCCTCATAATCCCAGCTCCAGTTGAGATTATAGGCAAGTGTTCTCAGTTTCTCTATGCTCTCAGGAATCTTTGGTATGACTCGGAAGGTCGTTACTGGTCTCATAAGTCTCCTTTATGTTGAGTATCTGCGCATATGGGCAAATGCATACAAGTTCTGCAGCATGTATAGGTTGTAATACTGACAAATGCTCTTTTTCCAGATTCACCTATTTACGCTTTTCCATCTTACTCAGCTTATATTTTCCCTATTTGGCCAATAAATTCAACATGTTTTTTAGTTGCATCAGATCGTCCTTTTCATTACCTTGACTACGACCAGAAACTCATTGCCATAAGCCCTGCTTATGTGTTGACAAGTTAATGAGTATCGAATAGACTTAACTTATAGTTATAATTTTAGACAGGAGGTTGTTTATGGTTATCAAGAGACTACGATTATTTGTTGTATCTTCAGTGCTCGCAATGGTTCTTCTTGGAACAGCTGGGCTATCATTTGCAGAAAAGCCCACAGTCCTGGCACCCTGCAAGCAGTGCCACCAGCCTGAAAAGGATCTGGTCAGGGGCACCCTTGTATCTGTCTCAGAGAAGTTTAAGACTATTAATGTCCAGGTAGGGCAGAAGCTCGTATGGATCATCAATTACGGCGAAGACCTGAAGATCACCGGCGCTGACAAACTCCTGTCTATCTCAAAAGATAAAGAGATCGGCATCAGGTTCACAGGCGATGAGAAGAAGCCTTACGCGGTAAGTCTTGCGGTAAAGCCGCCGGCAAAGGTTGCTCCGGACAAGCTCGTTACTGCTGAGGAGATGTCAAGGCTCATGGCTATGGGCCCGGAAAAGGGTGGGTATCTTCTCGTTGATTCGAGACCCAAGCCAAGGTTCAACGAAAGCCATATTCCCCATGCAGTATCACTCGATAACACCAAATTCGATGAACTGAAAGACAAAATACTGCCAAAGGAGAAGGACAAACTCATTATCTTCTACTGCGGTGGCGTTACCTGAAGGTTGAGTCCAGAGTCTGCCCGTCGGGCAGAAGCAGCAGGTTATACCAAGGTTAAGGTATTTCATGATGGACTCCCTGCATGGAAAAAGGCAGGCAATCTCGTAGTTTCAGAGCCTGCAGCGCTTAAAGAGCTTATGGACAAGGACATTGCCCATGTGCTTATTGACCTTCGGGATGCAAAGGACGCTGAGAAGGGCTTTATACCCGGAGCAGTCTCTATTACTTCAAAAGACCTGTCAGCAGAAAAAGACAGGTTCCCGGGTGACAAGTCAGCACCTGTCATACTCTATGCAGACAAGCTTGATGAAGAGGCATTCAGGACTGTCCGGGGCTGGGGATATGGAAACACTTCTCTGCTGAACGGCAGCATTGCAGCCTGGACAAAAAATGGCAGCAAAGCAGAAAAAGGCAAGCTCGCCACAGCCATATCTTATGTCCCTAAGCCAAGACCGGGTGAAATAGCAATCGAGGAGTTCAAGGCAATTGCGGAAAAGGGTTCACCTGATAAGATAATCCTTGACGTCAGAGAAGCCGATGAGGCGATGAACGGCATGATCAGGGGAGCCACCAATATACCTGAGAGCACCATTAAGAACAGGCTCAAGGAACTTCCAAAGGACAAGGAGATCATCACACATTGCGCCACAGGTATCCGCGCTGAAAATGTCTTTGAGGAACTGAAGGAAGCAGGCTTTAAAACCCGTTTTTTAAACGCAGTTATCCAGGTCGACAAAGACGGCAAATACGAGATAACAAAGAAGTAGTATTCGTACGATCAACAAAGAAGGCAGGCAAGTTATGAGCCTGCCTTCCTTGTTGTCTCTGGCTTTACATTTTCTTTCATAATCCTGCAAAATCTTCGAATGACACATATTGCCGGCGAAAAGCTCTCTTCTGTCTTACCGGAACTGCTCAGAGTATCACATGAGGCAGGAGCGGCCATTCTTGATGTCTATAACTCTGACTTCGCAGTTGAGCAGAAAGACGACAGAAGCCCGCTCACACTTGCAGACAGGCGCTCGCACGAGATCATAGCTGACAGGCTGGCAAGCTTACAGGCCTTCAATCTGCCAATACTGAGCGAAGAAGGCAGAACCATATCCTATGACGAACGGAAGGGCTGGAATATATTCTGGCTTGTGGATCCCCTCGACGGGACCAAGGAATTTGTGAAACGCAATGGAGAGTTCACGGTTAACATTGCATTGATACAAAACGGACAACCTATCCTTGGGGTTATCTACATACCGGTGAAAAATATCTTCTATTTTGCGGCGGAAGACCTCGGCGCGTACAAGCTCGAAAATAGCAGCATGCGTTCTTTAAACTCCCTGGAAGTAATACTTAACGCTTCTGTCATGCTCCCACACATCACGCATCACGCGTCACGCATTACTGTTATCAGCAGCCGTTCACATATGTCGCCTGAGACTGAGCAGTTCATCAATGATCTGAAGACAAGGTATCATGAGGTTGATTTTCTGGCAGCAGGGAGTTCACTCAAGTTCTGCCTTATTGCCGAGGGCAGGGCTGATGTTTATCCGCGCTTCGGCCCTACCATGGAGTGGGACACGGCAGCAGGACAGGCAATTGTGGAGCAGGCAGGCGGCAGAGTCCTCAGGGCAGGCTCACAGGAACCCCTTTTCTACAATAAAGAAGATCTTCTAAATCCGAGCTTTATCGTAACTGCTCAGACTGTTTAGCCTGCAGACTTCAGATAAAACCATCCAAGACTAAACAGACTATTCACCTGAGCAGCTATGCTTTAGCGGAGATCTGCTTTCGTTTACCCTTTATACAGATCAGGAGCCGATATCTTTATGACGGGGCCTTTTGTTTGCCTGAAGCACCTTTTTCCTGAGCCTGATAGACTGAGGCGTTATCTCAACAAGCTCATCTTCCTTGAGGAATTCTATTGCCTGCTCAAGGCTCATTTGCCTCTGAGGTATGAGCTGAAGCGCCTCGTCCGCTCCTGAGGCCCTCATATTCGTCATCTTCTTTTCCTTGATGACGTTTACGTCAAGGTCATTGTCCCGGGAATTCTCGCCGATGATCATGCCTTCATATACCGGAATGTTTTCCTGGACGAAAAGCGTGCCACGGGGCTGGAGATGGAAAAGAGCGTAGGTGGTTGTCTTGCCTGACCTGTCTGAAACAAGAGCGCCGGTCGTACGCTTTGATATAGGGCCCTGCCAGGGTTCATACCCGTCAAAGAGGTGGTTCAGAAGACCTGTGCCGCGCGTGTCCGTCAGAAACTGGGAACGGAACCCGATAAGGCCGCGCGAAGGTATCCTGAACTCGACCCTGACTCTTCCATGGCCGTTATTCTGCATCTTCTGCATCCTTCCCCTGCGCATACCAGCCTGCTGGGTAACGACGCCGACATACTCCTCAGGCACATCTATCACCAGCATCTCCATCGGCTCATGCACCTTGCCTGCAATCTCTTTTGTGATGGTCTCGGGCATCGAAACAGAAAGCTCATACCCTTCCCTCCTCATCATCTCGATCAGGATCGCAAGCTGAAGCTCACCCCTGCCCATGACCCTGAAGGCGTCCATATTGGTGAAATCGACCTTTATTGAAACATTATAGAGGAGCTCTTTTTCGAGCCGTTCCCTGATGTTTCTTGATGTAACATACTTGCCTTCCTTTCCGGCAAAGGGGGAAGTGTTCACCGCAAAGACCATGGATATGGTCGGTTCATCAACCGTGATGCGCGGAAGAGGTTTCGGGTTTTCAATATTTGTTATGGTATCGCCGATGTTTATGCCTTCAATGCCTGCCAGCGCCACAATGTCTCCCACAGAGGCCTCTTTTATATCAACACGGTCAAGGCCCTGAAAACCATAGAGCTGCGTCACTTTTGTCTTGACGATCTCCCCGTCACTGTTAACAACAGCCACCCATTCACCCACCTTTACCGTACCGGAAAAGATCCTTGCGATCGCAAGCCTGCCGACATAGTCGTTATAGTCGATGTTCGTAACCAAAAGCTGGAGCACCCCGTTCTCATCTCCCAGGGGAGCCGGAATGGTCTTCAAAATAAGCTCAAAAAGCGGCTTCAGATCTACATTTTCTTCGTTCAGGTCAAGCTTTGCCGTGCCGAGTTTTGCGTTGGTATAGGCGATCGGGAAATCCAGCTGGTCCTCGGTTGCATCGAGGTCGATAAAAAGGTCATAGACCTCGTTCAGCACATCCTGGATGCGGGCATCAGGCCTGTCTATCTTATTGACCACAATGATGGGCGGAAGATTCAGTTCAAGCGCCTTTTTCAGCACGAACCGTGTCTGGGGCAGAGGACCTTCAGAGGCGTCAACGAGCAGAAGAACGCCGTCGACCATCTTGAGCGTCCGCTCAACTTCACCGCCGAAATCAGCATGGCCAGGGGTGTCGATGATATTGATCTTCGTACCCAGATAGTCCACGGCTGTGTTTTTTGCCATAATCGTGATGCCGCGCTCACGTTCCAGGTCAATGTTGTCCATAACCCGCTCCTGAATTCTCTCGTTCGCACGAAAGGTGCCGGACTGCCTGAGCAGGCCGTCAACAAGCGTTGTCTTGCCATGGTCAACATGGGCTATAATTGCTATGTTTCTCAAATTCTCGCGTTTCATTGATACCTCGTTTTGATTAAAATATCTCCATGGCCATAAGCAGGCAAAAATATTGCTTCGAAGTACATTTCCGGGATTTACAGCCAGGAGTGACTACAGACTGTTAGTTTACTGGGCTTGACAGGGAAAAAGCAACTAAAGGCATTCTGTTTTCCAGACTAAGAACCTAAATAAGATGCTGAGTGTGCTAAAACGCAGATGCTGCGAGCCTCGCAAACAGCAGGAATTTTGACGGCAGAATGCCGATGAATAGCACCGCACCAACAGTCACGACAAGTGCAAGTGCCACTCCTGGAGAACTGTTCAGCTGCACGGTCTCTTTCGGCTCTTTCATGTACATCAGCATAACGATCCTAAGATAAAAATATGCCGAAATTGCGCTGAACAAAACCGCAACGATAACGAGCCAGGTATAACCTGCATTGATCGCTGACATAAAGAGATAGAACTTGCCCATAAACCCTGCCATGGGGGGTATGCCGGTTAGGGAGAACATAAAAATAAGCATAAGGGCTGCTGCCATCGGATGGGTCTTCGACAGACCCTGATAATCTGCAATATCCTCACCCTTAAAGGTTTCGGTCCTGAGCATGATTATAATGGCAAAGGCTCCGATGTTCATGAATGCATAGATGAACATGTAGTTGAGCATGCTCGCCAAACCATCGGGAGTTCCTGCAATAACGCCAAGGAGCATGTACCCGGCATGTGCGATTGAGGAGTATGCCAACATTCTCTTGATATTTGTCTGTGAAAGGGCAACGATGTTTCCGACAGCCATGGTCAGGATCGCTATCGGAATGAATATGGCCGCCCAGTCCATACGAACCGAGCCGAAAGCCGTGAGAAATACCCTGCCTAACACCGCAAACCCTGCCGCCTTAGGACCAACTGACATAAACGCCGTTATCGGCGTGGGAGCACCCTCGTAAGCATCAGGCGCCCACATATGAAACGGCACTGCAGCAATCTTAAAAGAAAAGGCAACAGCAAAAAAGATCATCGAAAGCATCAGCACAGGATTTGAGGCAAGTTCGGCCTTCGCAATATAGACTGCAATATCCCTGAGGTTCGTTGTGCCGGTGAGGCCGTAGATCATCGATGTTCCATACAGGAGTATTGCTGAGGCAAATGCGCCCAGAAGCAGGTATTTCATGGCAGCTTCGTTCGACTTGATATCATAGCGGATGAAGCCTGCAAGAATATACGTACTCAGTGCCATCAGCTCAAGGCCGAGGTACAGAACAATGATGTCGGCAGCAGATGCCATAAGCATCATGCCGAGCGTAGCAAAAAGGATAAGGCTATAGTATTCGCCAAAGTTTATCTTCAGAGTCTCAAGGTATCTCGACGACATCAGGATTGTAAGGATCAGGTTGACAAGAAAGATGAGCTTAAAGAAGGTACTGTACCCGTCAGAAACATACATGCCGCCAAAGGTCGTGCCCATGGAGCCTGCAAGCGTAAAGGCAGCGATACCCGCGCCGATGATCGTCAGAAATCCGATAGTCTCCTTCCTTTTGATCACAAGCTCTGCCAAGAGCATGCCGATTGCAATAACCGTCATTACAATCTCAGGCATCACCGGCTTAAGGTCAGGCATGATTAGGGGCATCTATAATAATCCTCCGGTCTCATCTCAGAATCTGCGTGATAGCATTTACTGCTACTGCCGGTGCGCTTCCACCGTTTACCCTTTCAAGAAGATGCTGAACTGACGGGTGCATGAAGCTCAGGTAGGTGTTTGGGTATATGCCGATCCAGAATATCAGGATAACCATCGGCAGAAGTGTCATCAGTTCCCTTGTCGTTATATCCTGAAGTCCGGCAACTTTTTGACTTGTCTCCATAAAAAATACCCTCTGATAAAGCCAGAGCATATATCCTGCGCCGATGATGATGCCTGATGCCGAGAGCACTCCGGCCCACTGGCTTGCCTTAAAGCCGCCAAGCAGAATAAGGAATTCTCCCACAAAGCCGTTTGTTGCAGGCAGGCCTATGGACGCAAACGTAAAGACAATGAAGAGGGATGCGTATATGGGCATCACCGAGGCCACACCGCCGTAATCAGCAATAACCCTGGTATGTGTCCTTTCATAGATGATGCCCACGCTTAGGAACAGGGCACCGGTAACTATGCCGTGGTTCAGCATCTGCAGTATTCCACCCTCAACACCTTGGGTGTTCAGGGCAAAGATACCCAGCGTCACAAAACCCATATGACTTACAGAACTGTATGCGATAAGCCTTTTCAGGTCCGTCTGAGCAAGGCATATGATACCGCCGTAGATGATCGCGATTACAGACAGTGCGAGCATGACCGGAGCCATCTCCCGGGATGCGTCGGGAAGAAGCGGCAGCGAGAACCTGAGAAAACCGTATGCGCCCATCTTGATGAGCACTGCAGCAAGGATCACACTGCCGGCTGTCGGCGCCTCGGTGTGGGCATCAGGCAGCCAGGTATGCACCGGAAACATCGGCACTTTCACTGCAAAGGCTGCAAAGAATGCCCAGAAGAGCATCAACTGCATCTTATACGGGTATGCCTTTGTCATAAGCTCAAGGATATTGAAGGACCTGCCTGCATAGAAATAGAGCACGATGATGCCGACAAGCATCAGCACGCTTCCGACAAGCGTGTACAGGAAAAACTTCACTGCTGCATATACCCTGTTCGGCCCGCCCCATACGCCGATAAGCAGATACATCGGAATAAGCATAGCTTCCCAGAACAGATAAAAAAGCATAAAATCAAGGGAGCAGAAAACACCGATCATGGCACTTTCGAGCACAAGGAGGCAGATAAAGAATTCCTTTGTCTTCATTTTGACCGATTCCCATGAGATCAGCACGCTGAGGACCGTGACGAGCGTTGCAAGAAGAACAAAGAGCACACTGATACCGTCAAGGCCAAGATGGTAATGCATGTTCAGATACGGTATCCACTCATAACGTTCGACAAACTGCATCAAGTGCGTTGACTTGTCAAAATGGCTGAAGAGCAAGATCGAGAGGAGAAACGTTGCAACGCTGATGAGAAGACTCACCATCTTGATCGCCTTCTCATTCGTCCGGCTGATGAACAGAAGGAAGGCTGCTCCGACCAGCGGCCAGCAGATAAGCATGCTCAGTATCGGAAATCCCAGTGCATTATTCATCGTCTGTTCCATTATTTACCTCAGGAGCATCATGGCAACAATGAGAAGGATGCCGGTCGCCATAATGGTCGCATAATGCTGCATAAGCCCTGTCTGCACTCGTCTCAGTCCGGAACTGAAGGCCGCAATCGCATTCGGCACGCCATTGACAATAGCCTCGATAATGCGCGCGTCCGTGACCCCGATGAGAACATTCTTTGCGATCCAGATCGTCGGTCTGATTATTATGAAGTCGTAGAACTCATCAACATAGTATTTGTTAAAGAGAACCCTGTGAACTGCGCTGAACTGCTGAGCGATCCGACCAGGCAATTCGGGACGCAAAATATACATAAAGTAAGCGAGGCCGATCCCTGATAAACCTACTAACGTCGAAAATATCATAATCCCCAACTCTTCACCATGCGTGCCGTGCCCCTCGGGATGGCCAAGAACAGGCTTCATAAACTCGGCGATGTAGTTATGAACGCCGATCTGCTCGCCGATCAGCGCGGGGATGCCGACCCACCCTGCTGCCACAGCGCCAACACAGAGAAGCATCAGCGGTACGGTCATTGATTTGGGCGACTCATGGAGATGGTGCTCCTGGTCGTGCGTCCCCCGGAATGAGCCATGGAATGTTAAAAATATAAGCCGGAACGAATAGAAGGCGGTCAAAAAAGCCACCAGCGTGCCGATCGCCCAGACAAACTTTCCGACGGGACTTCCGCCAGAATATGCCATCCAGAGGATCTCGTCTTTACTGAAAAATCCTGCAAGAAATGGGAATCCGGAGATGCTGAACGAGGCGATCAGCATGGTGATATAGGTGACCGGCATATATTTTTTCAGGTTCCCCATCTTCTGGATATTGAGCTCTCCGCCCATGGCATGCATGACACTGCCTGCACAGAGGAAGAGGAGCGCCTTGAAAAAAGCATGGGTGTACAGATGGAAGACGCCGGCAGTATATGCGCCGACCCCGCAGGCAAGGAACATGTACCCTAACTGGCTTACCGTCGAATACGCAATGATCCTTTTCAGGTCATTCTGCACAAGACCTATGGTTGCCGCAAAGAGAGAGGTTATCGCTCCGGTGAGCGCAACGACCATGAGCGCTGTCTCTGAAAGACTGAATATCGGACTGCAGCGTGCAACAAGGAAAACGCCGGCAGTTACCATGGTTGCGGCATGAATAAGCGCGCTGACCGGTGTAGGGCCTTCCATGGCGTCAGGCAGCCAGACATGGAGAGGCATCTGTGCCGATTTTCCGACCGAGCCGCAGAAGAGCAGGAGAGCGATGAGTGTCATGAGATGCACGTCAAAGCCGAGGAAGTTGATTGAAGCGTTTGCGAAGTTCCCTGCCTGACTGAAAACCGGTTCATAATATACATTCCCAAAGGTCAGGAAGATAATGAATATTCCAATGCCGAAGCCGAAATCACCAAAGCGGTTCACAATAAATGCCTTCTTACCGGCATCTGATGCTGACTTCTTGTCAAAATAGTAACCGATCAGGAAGTACGAGCAGAGACCTACACCCTCCCATCCGAAATAAAGCTGGAGAAAATTGTTTGCCATGACCAGCATGAGCATTGAAAAGGTGAAAAGACTGAGATAGGAAAAGAACCGGTAATAACCGGGATCGCCATGCATATATCCGACCGAGTAAATATGGATGAGCATACTGCAGGTCGTAACAACGATCAGCATTACGACGGTAAGCTGATCTATGAGGAACCCTACCGACACCTTGAACCCTCCGGAGAGCATCCAGGTGTATACGTCATAATTGATCTTTGCGCCGGAAAGGACGTCAAAAAGCGCCATCACTGCAACCACCCAGGACCCTGCCACGGCCGCAATAGAGACCCAGTGAGCATTTTCCTTTAGTAATTTCCTGCCCAGGAGGATGTTGATAACAAAGGCAGCGAGCGGCAGCAGCGGTATCAGTGCGTAACTGGTCATCATTCTATCCCTTCATCTCATTCATTTCATCGACATGTGCTGTCTGCTTGTTCCTGAACAGTGCAAGGATGATTGCAAGCCCGATTGCCGCTTCTGCTGCTGCGACGGTGATGATAAAAAATACGAGGATATGGCCGCGCATATCCTGCAGATAGTGGCTGAACGATACCAGACTGATATTTACGGCATTCAGCATCAACTCGACAGACATGAACATGATGATGACGTTCTTCCTTGTAAGGAAGCCGAACATGCCTATCATGAAGACCGCTGCGCTCAGGATCAGATACCAGTTCAAAGGAACCATTATTAACTCCTCAGCTTCCTTTTTGCAAGGACTATCGCGCCGATGACAGCCACAAGCAGGATTAAGGATGCTATTTCAAAAGGGAACAGATACTCGGTATAAAGAAGCTTGCCCAAGGCCTTTGTGTGCGTCTCACTCCTGACCGCTGCAATGGAATACTTGCCAATCGGCCCCTGAATATATGATCCGAGCACGGACACCACCGAGACAAAAAGAAGCCCCGTAACGAAAAGGCCGGCAGGCCAGGATCCTACAAATTGCTTGAGCGAAATCTCCTCCTTCAGATTGAGAAGCAGGACCACAAAAAGGAAAAGGACCAGGATCGCGCCTGCATAGACAATCACCTGGATCGCTGCAATGAACTCGGCATTCAGGAAGAGGTACAGGCCTGCAATATGGAAAAACAGGAGCAGCATCCACATCACACTATGAACCGGATTCCTGCGCGTCACGACCAGAAGCGACAGGATAATAATCGTAAATGCATAATAGCCGAAGAAAAGTTGCTGCAGCATCCTTAGCTTTTTTCCTTTCTGGTAATTTTGCTGAACATTGCCTGTTCAGGGTTGCCTTTGAAGTCTTCGGTCAGGGGTCTCCAGAATTTTTTGAAATACTGGTTCCCTTTTTCACCTTCGAAATACTTATCCCAGTTAGCAAGCAGTTTCTCTTTGTTCATATAGAAGGCATTTTTAGAGTAGCTTGAATATTCATAGTGCTCGCTCAGGGTTATGGCGCCAAAGGGGCATGCCTCGACGCAGAAGCCGCAGAAGATGCATCTGAGAACATCGATCTCATACCGGTCAACAACCTTGTTATGGTCTTCGCCCTCTGTCGTATAAATATGAATGCACTGTGACGGGCAGTACGCCCCGCAGAGGCCGCACCCCACGCACTTCATTCTTCCGGTGTTGTCTTTCGCAAGCGCATGCAAGCCACGGTAACCTGGCTGGGCAGGCACTTTGACCAGCGGATACCGCCGTGTTACCGCCGGCTTGAAGAGTGTTCTGAACGTAAGGGCCATGCCCTTCAGAATCTCTGTAAAAAACATTATTTTTACCAATGAATTCTTCATCAGAACCATCCCATGATCTTCAGCGTGCCGGTAAATACAATATTCACCAGGGCAAGCGGAATAAGCACCTTCCAACCTATGTTCATGAGCTGGTCATAGCGGTACCGTGGAAGGGTTGCCCTTACCCAATAGTAGAGAAACATGAAGAAATATACCTTGCCCAGAAACACCACAACCCAGACAATCGGCGGCAACTCAGACAGAAACGGCAGCAGGTCCATGATAAACTTCGGCAAGGTCCAGCCGCCAAGAAAACAGAGTGTGCCTATGGCAGACATGATGAGCATACCGGTGTACTCGCCAAGAAAGAACATCGCAAACCTGAACCCGCTGTATTCGGTGAAATATCCTGCAACCAGTTCGCTTTCCGCCTCAGGAAGGTCAAAGGGCAGCCTGTTCGTTTCTGCGAACATGGCAACAAAAAAGACAAAAAAGCCCAGTATCTGCGGAATGGCATAAAAACCTGTCGGATAGTTGGACTGTGCCTTCACGATCTCGGTAAGATTGAGCGAACCTGACATGATCATAACGCCTACCAGACTCAGGCCCATCGCAATCTCATAGCTGATAACCTGCGAAGCTGACCTCAGACCGCCAAGGAATGAATATTTTGATCCTGATGACCACCCTGCCATCACAATGCCATATGCGCCGAGGGATGACATGGCAAGAAGGAAGAGAAGGCCAATATTGATGTTCGCCACTGCAAATCCATCAAAAAAGGGCAGAACGGAAAGAGAAGTGAGCGCAGACACAAAAAAGATAACAGGAGCCAGATAAAATATCGGTTTGTCTGCAGTAGCTGGGATGATATCTTCCTTGAAAAAAAGCTTTACCCCGTCAGCAATAGGCTGCAACAATCCGAACCAGCCCACCTCTCTGGGACCAAGTCTGAACTGCATAAACCCGATAACTTTTCTCTCCCAGTAGGTGGCGTAGGCCACATGCAGAAGCGTAATGCCGATGACGATAGCAACCTTGATAAGGATGATGACGATATTGGTCAACATCAGTCCGAAAAACGGAGCAAGAATCGGTTCAAGGAAGCTGTTCATGCAGTCACCTTTTCTATGGTTATCTCTATGCCGTCCAGACAGGGGGCCTTGGTTACCGGATCAAGATTGCAGTCGGTAAGCCTGAACGCACTCTTCCCTTCAAAATTGTTACTGATTTTTACTGATAGATTGTCATCATTCTTTTCGATGGCGACAAAAAGGGCAAGGGAGCCTGTTTTTGTCTTGACCCTCACAACGTCTCCTTCTGTAAGTGAGAGCGCCTGAGCTGTCCCTGCGCCGATCCTCGCAACAGCCTCGGGATAGATGTTGATGAGTGCCGGTGCTTTTGTGCTCATTGTGCCTGAATGGAAAAGCGGCCTCTCGATCTTCAGGTAGAGCGTGCCAGATTTCACTGAACGTGCAGATCTATCAGCCTGTATCTCTTCCATCGCGTCACGCAGCGGCTCACCTTTATAGGGATAGATATTGTCACCATTCTCAATATCTTCATAGGTCAGCCCCCGGAGGAGAGGAGACACTTTTGCTGCTTCATGGAAGACATCTTCTGCTCCCTTATAGTCCATGTTGTAACCCATATTTTTTGAAATTTCAGCAATGATCTTCCAGTCATCCATGCCTTCTCTATGAACAGCCTTTCGCACCCGCTGGATCCGTCGTTCCATGTTCGTGAAGGTGCCGTCCTTCTCTGCCCAGCTCAGCGCGGGGAGCACGACGTTGGCAAGCTTTGCTGTTTCCGTAAGAAAGATATCCTGCACGACCAGAAAGTCGAGCTTTTTGAATGCTGTTTCAACCCTGCCGGAGTCGGGGATATTGCAGAGCGGGTTTTCACCCATGACATAGACAGCCTTGAGTCTTCCCTGCTCGGCAGCATCCACCATCTCAAAAAGATTGAGACCGGGCTTATCAGATAATTCAGTATGCCAGACATTCTCACACTTCTTTCTGAACTCGGGGTACGCAACAGGCCGGTATCCGGGAAGAATATCCGGAGCGCAGCCCATGTCAAGGGCACCCTGCTCGTTAGCTCTTTCTGAAAGAAGGTAGATTCTTCCGTTGGCAAGATAATTTATCGCCGACAGCAGAAGCAGCTTATAGCTTCCTCCTGAACTCTGGACAATATCCTTGCCGATAACGAGGCTGAACGTTGCTGCATCGGCAAGCAGGTCAACAAACGTTAAAAACTCGGTCTCTGCAACGCCGGTCTTGCGGGTGACCTCATCAGCGGAGATCGTGATATCTTTTATTTTTGCCTCAAGAGCAGCATTTGATCCTGGCAGACCCTTCTTTTCCCTGAGTGCGGTCACAATCCCTTCGAGAAGCGTCACCTCTGTCTGCAATTTTGGCAAGAGTTTAGACGGATTGAAATTCCTGAGGCCCTCTACGTTTCCGATGGTCAGGACATTGCCATTTCTTCTTGCGCAGGCCCTTATCTGAAGACCGAGAATCGGATTCACGGTTGTGGGATCACCGCCGATCACCAGGACCGTATCAGAGTTCGCAAGTCCCGAGATGATGTTCGCTGTCGCACCCTGACCAAAAATGTTTTCAATAAAGCCCTGGGCTCCTGCGAATCCCGTTCTTGCTGTTGTGTCGATATTGTTGGTCCCTACTGCAGCGCGCATGAACTTCTGAAATACATAGTTATCCTCATTCGTGCACCGCAGGGAGGAGATGCCTGCAATTGCCTGGCTGCTGAACGTGACCTTGATATCACTGAGTTTTTTCGCAACAAGGGTAATCGCCTCTTCCCACGTCGCCTCTGTAAGCATCCCGTTCTTCCGGATAAGCGGCACGGTAAGCCGATCCTTACTGCCGACAAACTCGTAGCCAAATCGGCCGCGGGAACAGAGCATGCCGTTGTTTACAGCAGAACCGAGTTTCGGTATCACCCGCATAATAACATCATCGCGAACCTGCGCCACAACCGTGCAGCCCACTCCGCAGTACGGACATACGGTCTCGTGCTGCTCCTTCACCTGCCAGGGCCGGTAACTGTGTCTGTGGAGTCTTGACATGATAGCGCCTACCGGACATACCGAGACACAGTTGCCGCAGTATTCACAGTCAAACTTGCCGCCGGAGAAGGGTTCGATATGCGAATGACCTCCGCGATCAATTACCGCAATAGCCGACGCACCCTGTTTGCCCTCGCACATCCTCACACAACGCGTGCACATGATGCAGCGCTCCATATTCCTGACTATCGCAGAGTCTGCCAGGCTCTCCTTGACCTTTCTCTTCTTCTCCTTGAACCTTCCCTTTGCAGGGCCGTATCTTTCAACAAGGTCCTGGAGATCGCACTCGCCTGCCTTATCGCAATAGGGGCAGTCGAGAGGGTGATTGATCAGCAGGAACTCAAGAATACCACGCCGCACATCCGCGATCTGCTCTGTCTCGGTCCTGACAACCATACCGTCAGTTACCATAAGCGTGCAGGCAGTCTGCAGCCTCGGCATCTTTTCAACTTCAACCAGGCAGAGTCTGCAGCCGCCATACCTCTCAAGCTGTTCGTGATAACAGAGCGTCGGTATCTTGATGCCTGCAGAGCGAGCAGCCTCAAGGACGGTCACAGCTTTTTCGAGCTTTATTTCTTTCCCGTTTATGGTTATCGTGATAATTTTCATCCGGTTACCGTGCATTTCTTAGCCTTGATATGCTCCTCGAACTCCGGCCTGAAATGCTTAATAAAATTTTGAACAACACAGGCTGCGCCATCTCCAAGCGGACAGAATGTCTTGCCCATCATGTTCCCGGCAACAGAAAGCAGCAAGTCAATGTCACCCTCTGCTCCATGACCTTCTTCAATGCGTCCGAGGATTGCCCTCAGCCATCCGGTGCCTTCCCTGCAGGGCGTGCATTTACCGCAGGACTCATGCTCAAAAAACTTGAGCGCTCTGTGACACACCTTGACAAGACAGACGGACTCATCCATAACAATGACCGCGCCTGAGCCAAGCATGCTGCCGTGCTTCGGCATGTTTACAAAATCCATAGGACAGTCTATCTTGTCAGGAGGAAGCACCGGCGTTGATATGCCTCCTGGGATCACAGCCTTTAGCTTTTTGCCGCCCTTGATACCTCCACAGTGCGTATATATGATATCCCTCAGCTTTGTCCCCATCGGAAGCTCGTACACACCCGGTTTTTCGACATGGCCGCTTACGCAAAATATCTTCGGGCCGGGGCAGTCCGGTGTTCCGATCTTTGCGTATGCTTCGCCGCCTATCTCCATAATATAGGGAAGATTCGAAAGAGTCTCGACATTGTTGACAACCGTAGGCTTTGAGAAAACACCGATATTTACCGGGAACGGCGGCTTGATCCTCGGCTGTCCCTTATCACCTTCGAGTGATTCGATAAGCGCAGTTTCTTCGCCGCAGATATATGCTCCTGCCCCCTGATGCACCGCAAGATGGAAGGTAATCCCTTTGCCTAATATATTTTCGCCTAACAAATTATTGTCATACGCCTGTTTGATCGCTTTGTTCAGAATATGCTTTGCTGCAGGGTACTCGCCGCGCAGATAGATATAGCCGTATTCCGCCTTAAGAGCGTGGCCTGAAATAGCCATGCCTTCGATAAGCATATGGGGGTTCTTTTCAAGAAGCGGACGGTCTTTAAAAGTCCCTGGCTCGCCCTCGTCCGCATTACAAAGCAAATACTTTGGGAACTTGGGATCGGCAGAGGCAAAGGTCCATTTCATGGCAACAGGGAACCCCGCACCTCCGCGGCCTCTCAGTCCGGCCCTCTTTACCTCATCGATAATCTGCTGGGGCTCCATCTCAAGTGCTTTCGCAAGACCCTTGTACCCGCCGATCTTCTTATATTCGAGGATGTCAGCCGCGTTCGGGTTGTCTATATTTTTTAAGAGTGCCGCTTCCATAATGTTCTTATTGGTATTTCCCCAGGATCTCTTCCAGATTTTTTTTGTCCAGATTCTCGTAAAAATTGTCGTTTACCAGCATTGCCGGAGCTGTGCCGCATGCTCCGATGCACTCCATAATAACAAGTGAAAATCTGCCGTCAGGCGACATGCCTCCAGGCTCGATACCGTATTTACTTTTCAGAAAATCGACAAGTTTCTCTGCGCCAAGGATCATACAGGAGACATTCGTGCAAAGTTGAATAAGGTGTCTGCCCATCGGTTTCTGCTTGTACATTGCGTAGAACGTCCCAACACCCCGGGCAGTCGCCTTAGGTACGTTAAGCAGGTCAGCGACAGCCTCATAGGCTTCGGGAGAAAGCCAGCCGAATTCCCGCTGCGCCACATAAAGCACCGGCAGGAGCGCTGCCCTGCTGTTGGGGTATTTTGTCCTGATCTCCTCGATCTCTTTTATCGATGTTTCATTAAACATAAAAAATGATTTCTGCCCTCAATCCTTAAAAATAGATATTATCGATCGCACTCGCCCAGAACGATATCGATCGTTCCGATATTTGCGATAACGTCTGCTATAAGACCACCTTCACAAAGTCTGGTAAGAGCGGAGGCATGAACAAAAGATGGCGCTCGTACCCGCATCCGATAAGGCTTTCCGGTTCCGTCGCTCACAAAATAGAAGCCAAGTTCACCTTTGGGGACCTCACTGCCGACATAAATCTCACCTTCGGGCACGGTCGGGCCCTTGGTGATCAGGATGAACTGATGAATAAGATGCTCCATGTCCTTGAGGACCATGTCCTTCGGCGGAAGCGTGAACTTTGGCGCATCTGCCATAACCGGCCCTGCAGGCAGGTTTTCGATGCACTGCCTGATGATTCTGATGGATTGCCTCATCTCACCAACCCTGACAAGGTAACGGTCGTAACAATCACCATTCTTGCCGACCGGGACATCGAAATCAACCTTGTCATAGGCATCGTAGGGAAAATATTTTCTTACATCATAGTCAGAACCTGAACCACGGAGTGTCCCTCCGGTCAGCCCCCAATTAACAGCCTCTTCCAAAGAAATAACGCCGATATCGACAGTCCTTTCCTTCCAGATCCTGTTCTCCGTGACCAGCGTCTCATAGTCATCCATCTTTGCAGGGAAATCGAGAATAAAGGCATAAAGCTGATCGAGGAACTCCTGACTGATATCATTGCGTATTCCGCCTACGCGAGGGAAACTGACGGTCAGTCGTGCACCGCAGATCATCTCAAAAAGATCGAGAATTTTCTCCCTTGCCACCATGGCATGCAGAAACGGTGTCGTGGCACCAATATCAAGGACGTGGGTGCCAAGCCAGACAATATGACTTGACAACCTTCCCATCTCTGCAAGTATGGTCCTGATATACTTTGCCCGCTCCGGGGCCTCAATGCCGAAAAGTTTCTCCACCGCGACAACATATCCCACATTGTTATTCATGGAGGAAATGTAATCAAGCCTGTCAGTAAGAGGAAGAGCCGCAAAATAGGTCTTGTTTTCACCAAGCTTTTCTACGCCTCTGTGAAGGTATCCCACATAGGGAGTGCACTTAATGACGTTCTCTCCCTGAAGGTTCAGGACCAGGCGCAGGACACCATGGGTCGCCGGGTGCTGTGGACCCATGCTGATCGTCAGCTCTTTTGTCTCAAACGGTTTTTCTATATCTTCCATGATTGCCTGTTATTTCTGCTTAGCCTTGCCAATCAAATTGCCTGTACTTTTTCGACCTATCGAGGACATCAAGGAACCCGCTCCATTCCTGGGCTGGTCCTTTCACGGGATAGTCTTTCCTGAGTGGATATCCTTCCCAGTCCTCGGGCAGCAGCACCCTTCTCAGGTCAGGATGTCCGGCAAAGACAATGCCGAACATGTCGTAACATTCACGTTCATGCCAGTTTACACCTGTCCAGATCGGCATTACCGAATCAATTCTCGTATCAGTTTCCGGGACCTCAGCCTTGAGACGCAGGGCGTGCCTGTGTTTTATCGAAAAGAGATGATAAACGACCTCGAATCTCTTGTCTTTCTTTCCGAGATAGTCCACACCACAGAGATCCACAAGATAGTCAAAATAGAGATCAGGCTCATCATGGAGGAACCTGCCGATCTCCACAATTTTTCCCTTACGGACAGTTACAGAGACCTGTCCCCTGAACTCCCTGACATCAAGGACCTCATCGGGGAAACGCTCCCTTAACTTTTCTGCTATCTGAAGTGGTTCCATATTCTTCGTTATGCGTAATGCGTAATGGGCTTACGGCTTTCTGTGACCCATTACCGATTACCCGTTACTGTCTTACCGCCATCGGCTCCAGCGAAACTGTTCAGCCTTTATTTTTTCCTGAAGTTTGATTATCCCATCAATGAATGCTTCAGGCCTGGGCGGACATCCGGGGATATAAACGTCTATCGGCAGAAATGTATCACATCCCTGCACCGTACTGTACGTATTGAATATACCGCCGCTGTTCGCGCAACTTCCTACCGAGATGACATACCTCGGCTCAGGCATCTGGTCATAGACGCGCCTGACTATCTCAGACATCTTCTTTGTTACCGTTCCGGCAACAAACATGAAGTCTGACTGCCTCGGAGAGCCCCTCGGGATTATCCCCATTCTGTCAAGATCATTGTGACTGGCATACACGGCCATCATCTCAATGGCGCATCAGGCAAGTCCGAACGTCATGGGCCATAGCGACGAGCTTCTTCCCCAGTTGATCAGCTTGTCCATTGATGTTATAAGAATATTCGGAGCAAGAATCTTTACTCCTTCTTCTACTTCGACAAGCGATTGGGAAGGTGTGCTAAGGGTAGTGATCAGTCCCATACAAAGGCCTCCTTTCTCCATGCATAAATGTATCCGACCAGCAGTATCACAATAAAAATAACCATTTCCCAAAAGGCATAGAGTCCGATTTTGTCGAACACGACTGCCCACGGATAGAGAAACACTGCTTCAACATCGAATACAACAAACAGCATGGCTATAATATAGAACTTGACGGAAAACCTCATGTGAGGCTCGCCTACAGGTGCGTTGCCGGATTCGTACGGCATAAGCTTTTCAGAATAGGGCCGCCTGAGGCGGAGCAGCTCGCCGATGAGCAATGAACCTATGCCGAAGGCCGTTGCGACCATCAAAAAGATGAGGACAGGCAAATATTCAGACGGCATAAAAGTTCCAGGCATAACGGTATAATTTTATAGGACATCCAAACTAATAAGTCAAGCAAAAAAATCAATCTGCAGCTTTAGGTTTTTTCTTGCTTTAATTGTTGCAAATGATATAAATTTTTTAGCGATGCTCGTAAATAAATCTTTTAACTCACTGACCGGAAAACTCATCCTTACCATCGGCACGCTCATGCTCGCCGGAAGCGTGCTCTTCTGGCTGTTTCTTTTCAAACATCAGGAAAAAGAGCTTCTTGCCAGCTCGGTCAAATACGGGTATTCTTTTGTTGATTACATCAGGAACAGCACGCGCTATGGCATGCTGACTGTTCAGGGAACACTTATCCAGCAGACCGTTGAGGCAGTGGGTATTGCTGAAGGGATCATGAATGTCCGCATCTTCGACAACAGGGGCAAGGTGGCCTATTCATCTGACAAGAAACATGTCGGCACCATGCTCGACAAAAGCTCCGCTCTCTGCCTCAGATGCCACACTGCCTCGGGCCCGACAAAAGACACGCCGAGCTGGACCATAACAAAAGGTGATCAGTACAGGATCCTGAACATTGTGCAGCCCATATACAATGAACCCGCCTGTTACAATGCCTCATGCCACGCTCATCCCAAAGAGCAGCGTGTGCTCGGACTCGTTGAGGCGGATCTTTCGCTTGAACTCCTTGACCACAGCATTAAGCAGCAAGGTGTTGCCATAACCGTTTACGTGCTCGCCTTCTCGATCGTCATATCCGGCACACTCTGCATCATCCTCTGGAACTTTGTTTCCACGCCGGTGACCATGCTCGCACAAGGCATGAGAAAGGTCGCAGCCGGCGATCTCGACTATAAAATAACGATCAACAGAAAAGATGAAATCGGAGAACTCGCCAACACCTTTAATACCATGAGCGACGAACTCAGAAAAGCAAAGAACGAAAGCATGCAATGGAGCAGCACGCTCGAAAAGAAGGTGCAGGAGAAGACAGAGGCTATCCATCGGGCACAGCAGCAGCTTATCCACTCGGAAAAGCTTGCATCCCTGGGAAGAATGGCAGCCGGTGTTGCGCATGAGATAAACAGTCCGCTCACTGGCATAGTGACCTTTGGGCATCTCCTTCTGAAAAAGTTCCCGGAGGGTAGCGAAGACCGGGAAGATATCGAGGTGATTATCGACCAGGCAAACCGCTGCTCCAATATCATCAAAGGGCTTCTGGGGTTTGCACGTGCAACAACGGCTGATAAGGCTCAGACAAATATTAATGACGTACTGAACAGCACGCTCAATATTGTCAAGAACAAAGCAGACTTCTTCAATATAAAGCTGTCCACAAATCTGGACCCTGCGCTCAGCATGATCAAGGCAGATGCACCACAACTTCAGCAGGTCTTCCTGAACATGATCGTAAACGCAGCTGATGCATGCGAAGGAAAGGGGTCTATAACCATAACGACTTCAAATGTAAATGACAACGGACAGGATTTTGTTCAGATCGAATTCAGGGACACGGGATATGGCATTAAAGACGAAGATCTGGAGAAGATCTTTGAGCCGTTCTTCACTACAAAACCTGTTGGCAAAGGCACGGGTCTTGGCCTCGCCGTGAGCCATGGTATCATCCAGGAGCATGGCGGAAAGATCACGATCAGCACGAAAATCGGTGAAGGAACCAGCTTCTTTATCCGGCTCCCGGCAATGAAGGAGACAGCATGAGCAAGGGGAAAATACTTGTCATAGATGACGAAGACATCGTGCGCATAAGCTGCAGCCGCTCTTTGGTTCCCGAAGGATATGAACTGAAAATGGCAAAGAACGGTCCGGAGGGACTAAAAATGCTTGAGGAAGAGCCCTTTGACCTTGTGCTCACTGACCTCAAGATGCCTAATATGGACGGCATTGAAGTGCTGGGCACGATTAAGGAGAAGTGGCCGAAAACCGACGTGGTCATCGTAACCGGATACCAGACTGTTGAAACCGCAGTTAAAGCAATCAAGCTTGGCGCTTTTGACTATATCGAGAAGCCATTTACACCTGATTCGCTCATTGCAACAGTAGCAAACGTCTTTCGGGCACGGAACAGATAAAGGCCTCATTTTTCGAACAACAGAATACATGAAGCACAGCAAGCCGAGATAAAGGAGGGCAGTCATGGAAAGTAAGGGAAAAATTCTGGTTCTTGACGATGATCCTGTCGTAACCCTGAGCTGCAAGAGAATCCTTGGCGCAGAGGGTTTTAATATCATCACCGTGGATAAGGGAGAAGATGCCATAAAGAAGGTGTCGAATGAAGAGTTCGACCTTCTCATCTCTGATGTAAGACTGCCTGATATGAACGGTATTTCGGTGCTCCGCGAAACAAAAATCGTCCAGCCCAAACTCGACGTGGTGATTATCACCGGGTACCCCACGCTCGACGAAGCGAAAGAGTCCGTCCGCTTAGGAGCTTTTGAATTTATCGAAAAACCCTTCACGCCCGACTTCATGCTGAACGTTGCACGAAAGGTATTTGATACCCGCGGATGGATTCTGAGAAAGGCATTCATCGATGATTTCAGAAATGACATCGTCAGTCTTCGCGACTCCCAGAACCCGGTCCTGTTCTATAAGGAAGGGACCTGGGCCCGACCCCTGAAGGACAATATATGGGAAGTCGGCTGCGATGCCCGGTATTGGCTCCTGGCTGGCCAGCTTGCATCCATTGAGCTCCCCCAGAATCTGCGGACCATCATGGCAGGTGAGAGCTTTGGCAAGATCCTTTCCAGTAGCGGCCAGACAGACGATCTCATCGCTCCGATGACCGGAAGGGTCAGAGAAGTCAACCAGCATGCAAACACTGCCATGAGCGCACTGGTCAGGGACAACCTGAGCGAAGGCTGGCTTCTCTGGCTTGCGCGCATAGAACCGATAGCGCTGTAACAGAACTATACCGAGGAGGATTATATGGCTGAGGAAACCAGGATCCTGGTCGTTGATGATGAACTTGTTGTCATCAAGAGTGCTGAACGGGTCCTCAAAAGCGAAGGCTTTCAGATAGAAGGGGCTCTCGGGGGACGGGAAGCTATCCTGAAGATGGAGCAGGGCAATTATGATCTGGTCTTCACCGACCTGAAGATGCCGGAGGTGGACGGTATAACGCTCATCCGCTGGATCAAGAAGTCCAGGCCGAACATCGGGATTGTCATCATCACAGGATACCCATCGCAGGAGACGATGAAAGAGGCGATAGAGCTCGGCATCATCGACTATGTGCCGAAGCCGTTCACGCCATCGGTCCTGCTTGATGTTACAAAAAGAGCCGTCCAATGGGCAGAGGGCAGGAAGCCGGCAGAGGAAAAAGGAGCTGAAGAGTTTCCTCCGTCCATGGCAGCAGAACTCGACAGAGTCATCCGAGAATACCGCCATAGACCTGGCTGCCTCATCCCTGTGCTTCAGAGGGCCCAGGAGATCGTCGGCTATCTCCCTCCTGTTGTGCAGAAGAGAATCGCAAGAGGCCTGAACATGCCGGAGGCCGAAGTGCATAGCGTCGTTTCGTTTTACTCCTTCTTCACCATGAAGCCCCGGGGTGACCATAACGTCAGGGTCTGCCTTGGGACAGCCTGCTACGTCAGGGGTATCGAGGGCGTGCTCGACAAGATCAAGGGGAAACTCAAAATCGATATCGGCGAAACAACTGAAGACAAGAAATTCTCTATCGAGGGCGTCAGGTGCCTCGGCGCGTGCGGTCTTGCCCCGGTCATCATGATAGACCAGGAAACCTATGGTGCCATGACACCTGCAAAGGCGCTCTCTATTATAAGCGAATATGGAGGGCCGGCCTTCAGTGCGGCTCCTTCAGAAGAAGACATCGAAACTGTCGCGAAACAGGAGGGATAGAATGCCGAAACTTACTGTCGCCGATCTCCAGAAGATCAAGGATAAATACAGGGCCGACTTCACGCTCAGGGAAGGCGGGTACACCGTGAAGATAATCGTTCATATGGGCACCTGCGGTATTGCGGCAGGTGCACGGAATATCATGACCGCGGTCATGGAAGAGATCGCCAAGGTAAACAGGAACGATATCATCGTCACCACGTCAGGGTGCGCCGGCCTCTGCGCAAAAGAGCCGCTCGCAACCGTAGAACTGGCGAACCAGCCGCCGGTGAGATACAGCGACCTTACTGATGAGAAGATCCGTGAGATTTTCAAAGAGCACGTGCTCGCCGGGAAACCGGTTGAGAAATACGCCCTTGTCAGCGGCTGTGAGACAACATACTGATCACTCGTGATCGTGCAAGAATAACAACTGAAGGCTCAGGAGGAGAATAGATAGATGGGAAATATCCGCTCGCATCTGATGTTATGTGCCGGCACAGGATGTGTTGCAAGCGGCACCGCAAAGGTCAGGATCGCGCTTGAGAACGAGCTTGCGAAGAAAGGCCTCTCCGAAGAGATCAAGATCGTCATGACCGGCTGCAACGGGTACTGCGCCGAAGGTCCGGTCATGGCAGTCTATCCTGATGAGGTCTTTTATCAGAAGGTGACCGTGGAAGAGGTCCCAACGCTCGTTGAGGAACATTTCCTGAAAGGCAGGCCGTATGAGAAGCTCATGTTCAGGGAACCGGAGAAGAAGACCGCGATTCCTGGCATGAAAGACATCCCGTTCTTTAAGCACCAGGTTCTCAGGGTCCTTAGGAACAAGGGTCTCATTGATCCAGAAAAAATAGAAGAGTATATTGCCCGGGACGGATATCAGGCCGCAGCAAAAGCACTTACCGAGATGACTCCGGAACAGATCATCGCCACGGTCAAGGATTCAGGCCTCAGGGGAAGAGGAGGCGCGGGCTTCTCAACAGGACTTAAATGGGAATTCGCCTCCAAGGTCCCATCAGAGGTAAAGTTCATGCTCTGCAACGGTGATGAGGGAGATCCGGGTGCGTTCATGGACAGATCCGTCATGGAGGCTGATCCTCATTCTGTCATCGAAGGTATGATCATCGGTGCAAGGGCAATCGGTGCGAACTACGGATATATCTATGTCAGAGCTGAATATCCGCTTGCAGTCAAGCGGCTGAGGCTGGCGATCGACCAGGCGACCGAGGCAGGTCTTCTCGGCAAGAACATCCTTGATTCGGGCTTTGACTTTGAACTTGATATCTATCTCGGCGCAGGCGCCTTTGTTTGCGGCGAAGAGACTGCCCTGATGCGTTCGATCGAAGGGAAACGGGGCATGCCGCGGCCGCGGCCGCCCTTCCCTGCAGTAAAAGGCCTCTGGGACAAACCCTCGGTATTGAACAATGTCGAGACCCTGGCGCAGATATCACCGATCATCCTGAACGGCGCAGAATGGTACCGCAGCCTTGGCACTGAAAAGTCTGCAGGCACAAAAGTCTTTGCCCTCACCGGGGCAGTCAACAATGTGGGACTCGTTGAAGTGCCGATGGGCATTCCGCTCAGGACAATCATCTACGATATTGGCGGGGGCATCAAAAAAGGAAAGAAATTCAAATCAGTACAGCTTGGCGGCCCGTCTGGCGGCTGTATACCCGAGCACCTGCTCGACATTCCTGTAACATACGAGGACATCGTTGCAACCGGCGCGATCGTCGGATCAGGTGGCATGGTCGTCATGGACGACAGCACTTGCATGGTCGGGACAGCAAAGTTCTTTCTTGAGTTCACCGCTGATGAGTCCTGCGGTAAATGCACTCCCTGCCGGGTCGGGACAAAGATCCTCCTCGATATGCTGACCGATATTACCGAGGGCAAGGGCAAAGAAGAGGACATCGCGACCCTTGAAGACCTGGGCAGAGACATAATAAGCACTTCACTGTGCGGCCTCGGCCAGACCGCTCCGAATCCGGTCCTCTCAACTATCAGATACTTTAAAGATGAATATGAGTCGCATATCAGGGACAAGTGGTGCAAGGCCGGCGTCTGCAGGGACCTCACCATGTTCTGGATCGATGAAAAGCTCTGCAAGGCCTGCGGCGCATGTCTGAGGGCCTGCCCGTCAAAAGCCATTGTCGGCGAGAAAAAAGTGCCGCACAAGGTCATTCAGGAACTCTGTGTAAAGTGCAGGACCTGCTACGAGACCTGCAAGTTTAAATCAATAAAGATCCTTCCAGCCGGTTTCGAAGGCGACCCCTATGAGCTTATCGAGAAGACCGCTGCCGGGGCAAAGGAGGAAAAATAGATGGTCGAACTGACAATAGATGACCGGAAGGTCAGCGTCGAGCCAGGGACCACGATCCTCGCAGCTGCGAAGAAGATCGGCATTAATATCCCGAACATGTGCTACGACAAACGGCTGCGGCCCTATGGAGGCTGCAGGCTCTGCGTGGTCGAGGCAGAGGGTATTCCCAGGCTGCTGGCCTCGTGCTCCACACCGGTCACAGGGGGCATGGTCATCAGGACAGACACTCCCAAACTGAGGAAAGCGCGTCAGACGGTGCTCGAACTGCTGCTCATCCACCACCCGCTCGACTGCCCGATCTGCGACAAGGCCGGGGAGTGCGATCTTCAGGATATGGCTTTCCAGTATGGCAAGCCTGAGGGCAGATTCATCAGACACCGAAAGGCCATGCCGCCTGATGTAAGAGGTCCGCTTGTTGAACTGACGGCAAACCGCTGCATACTCTGTGGCAAGTGTGTGAGGATATGCGGCGAGCATCAGGGACGTGGTGCCCTCGGCTTTATCGGCAGGGGGTTCCCTACCGTAGTTCAACCTGCATTCGGAGAAATTCTGGAATGCGATTATTGCGGACAATGCATTGACATCTGTCCTACAGGCGCTCTTCTGAGCAAGCCTATGAAGTTCCAGGCCCGTGCCTGGTTCCTTGAGGAGAAGGACACGATCTGTCCCTTCTGCGGCTGCGGCTGCACGCTTACGATCGGGACCCGCGAGGGAAAGATCCTCAGATCACGCGCAAAAGAGGACAACGGAAGGAGTGAAGGCAACCTCTGCGGCAGGGGCAGGTTCGGCGTTGATTATATATACAGTGAAAACCGCCTGAAAACACCGCTCATTAGGAAAAACGGGGAACTCGTTCCTGTAACATGGGATGAAGCACTCAAGTTCGCCGCCGACAGTCTTGCCAATATCATCAATGTCCACGGCAGCAAAGCGATCGGCGCTATCGGGTCTCATCGCTGCACGAACGAGGACAACTACATGCTCAGGAAGTTCATGGGCCAAACAATAGGCTCCGGCAATCTTGACTCCTCTGCAGCATTCGGCTACGTAAAAGTGCAGAAGGCACTTGCCATGGCATTTGGAACCAAAGCACACACCATTGAGATGAAAGCCCCTCTGGACAAAGAAGTCATTCTGATAGTTGAATCAGATATCAGCATCACGCACCCGGTCTTCGGCCTCAATATCCTGAAGGCCAAGCGCGAGGGTGCAAAGCTTATCGTCGCGGACAGCCGCGATACGAAGCTCACACGCCATAGCACGTCGCATCTCAGGATGCGCAACGGCTCTGCGATTATCTTTCTCAACGGTCTTATGAAAACAATAATCGACCGTAATCTCTTTAATCGGAACATTGTCTCAAAAACAGAGGGGTTCGATGCATTTGAAAAAAGCCTGGCCGACTTTACTGCCGAAAAGGTCGAACTCCTTACCGGGATACAGGCGGCTGACCTCATCGCGACCGCTGAAGAGATCGCAAAGGCAAAGAGCCGCATGATCTCCCTGACGCTCAGTGCTGCGGAAAATACCAAGGGCACTGACACGATACTCGCGGCTGCGAACCTTGCAATCCTGCTTGGGGAAGGACCTGAGGCACTCCAGATACCGGCAGAATATGCCAATACCCTGGGCACACAAAAGACAGGCATCACGCCCGCCACCGGGAGCAGGGACATATTCTCAATGCTGTATGAACAGGGCTCCTTGCGCGGCCTGATCATCATGGGAGAAGATCCGCTTACAGCCTTTCCGTTCAGTTCGAAAATTCAATCAGTTCTCAAGTCGCTCGACCTGCTGATCGTGCAGGACATCGCGATGACCGAGACCGCAAAGATGGCGCATGTCGTCCTGCCTGCTGCTGCGTGGGCAGAGAAGGACGGCACCTTCACGAACGCCGAGGGCGTCACGCAGAGGCTCCAGAGAATTGTTGATGCTCAGGGGCAGGCGCAACCTGACTGGCAGATCCTCAGGAACCTCTCACTCGCCATGGGCAAAGAGGTCGGCACACGCAGCGTGGAAGGCCTTACGGAAGAGATCAGGACAACTGCTCAGCAGGAGCATGCCATCCCCGACAGGAGGGTCTTGCATGCCGTCATGCATACGGAAGGGGAAGTCCCGTCAGCGGAATACCCGTTTTCGCTTGCGGTCAGGGATGTGCTCCAGCATTCCGGATCCATGTCGACCCGTTCGAAATCGCTCGACCTTGTAGTCTCCGAGCCCTATCTCGATGTGAGCGAGGATGACGCGACAAAGCTCGGCATCACTGACAGCAGCCATGTGAAGGTTTCATCGAGGAGGGGCACCATCTATCTCAAGGCAAAGGTGACAGGCAATATTCCTGCCGGAACAGTTTTCGCATCCACGCACTTCCCGCATGGCCGGGTCAATGCTCTGCTTTACTATCCTGAGAAGGGCGCTGCCGGAACCTGCGCCGTAAAAGTGGAGTCTGCTAAGGGATGAGTCTCGACGAGATCCGGGACATCCTGAATGCAACCGTAATTACGCATCAGGCGTCGCTCCGGAACTCTGTTGAGAGCGTATACTGCGCTGACCTGATGAGCGACGTCCTTTCCTTCTCTGACTCGGGATGTCTCCTGATCACGGGGTTGACGAACGCCCAGGTTATCCGCACTGCTGAAATGGCGGCAATCAGTGTTATCGTCTTTGTCCAGGGCAAGCGGCCGGCTCTCCAGACAATCAGGCTGGCTGACGAAAAGGATATCCCCCTGCTTGTGACTGATCTTCCCATGTTCGATGCCTGCGGACGACTCTTTGAAAAAGGCCTCCGGAGTCAATCAGCATCCATTAGCCGGGCACCGATCGTGGCCTGTCACGAGGGATGTTGATGAAAACTTGGGATAATCCTTCTTTTACGGTCCCTGCCGAAATACGGCAGCCAGATAAATAAGCATGGGTAATGGTGCAGATGGTATTTTTTTCCTTACCGGCAAGGACTTTAACAATGCAGGCACTGCATCGAGCAACCTGAAAGCAGTCCTTGAAAGGATGGGCATTGCCCAGGATATCATCAGGAGGACAGCGATTGCGGCCTTTGAGGCTGAGATGAATGTCGTCATTTACGCAGTTGCCGGGATGATGAAATACAGGGTCACAGATACTGAAATATCTGTGACTGTCCAGGACATGGGGCAGGGCATCCCGAACATCGATCTTGCGATGACAGAGGGATATTCCACTGCTCCGGACCATATCCGGGCAATGGGTTTCGGCTCCGGTATGGGCCTCCCGAACATTAAAAAAAATACTGACAACCTCTCGGTCAATTCCATTGTCGGCGAGGGAACAACGCTGGAGTTCGTGATACAGATAAAAGACTGACCGTAAGGAGAGGGCGTATGGAACTGCAGGAACTGATCAACAGTCTTTCCCTTGAGGTCAAGACCCCGGAACTCGATCTGCATCGCGAGGTCACCGGAGGGTATGCAAGCGACCTTCTTTCAGATGTTATCGGAAACGCTCACAAAGGCAATATATGGGTGACCCTTCAGGTCCATCTGAACATTGTCGCTGTAGCATCTCTGAAGGAGTTAGCCGGCATTATCCTCGTTAACAGCAGGAACCCTGATGCAGACACTCTGAAGAAGGCAAACGCAGAGAAGATCCCGGTCCTGACCAGCACGTTGCCCACGTTCGAGCTCGTTGGAAAGCTCTATGCCCTCGGGCTGAGATGCCGGTAGAATTCAGGGCAGACCTGCATATACATACCTGTCTTTCCCCCTGCGCAGACCTCTTCATGACTCCACGCAACATTATCGAGAAGGCCGCCTCCCTCGGCATAAACATGATTGCCGTATGCGACCATAACTCGGCAGAGAACATCGCAGTCACCCAGGATATCGGCAAAAAACGAGGCGTCGTTGTGATACCCGGCATGGAGATCACTTCTTCCGAAGAGGTGCATATACTCGGTCTTTTCAACAGCCTGGATCGGGTGAATGATATGCAGAAGCAGGTCTATGCGCACCTTCAGCCTGGCGAAAACGATGAAGATGCCTTTGGTATGCAGGTCGTGGTGAACGAAGACGATGAGGTCCTCGGCTTCAACAAAAGGCTGCTTATCGGGGCAACAGACCTCTCCATCGACCAGGTCGTTGCGCTTATCCATGGTTTTCAGGGCATAGCAGTAGCAAGCCACATCGACCGGGAAGGCTTCGGGATCATCGGCCAGTTAGGCTTTATTCCACCTGAAACCGGATTTGATGCTCTTGAGATCTCCTCAAGGACGCCAATGGACAGGGCAGCTGAAACATTCGGCATGTACCGCTCCCTTCCATGGATCACCTCCTCCGACGCACATGAGCTTGAAGATGTCGGCAGAAAGACAGTCGGGCTCCATATGAACCACGCCACGTTCGAGGAGCTTTGCCTTGCGCTCACAGGAACTGATGGAAGGAGGGTAATTATTTAGGCCCATGGAAGACATTTCTCTGCATATCCTCGATATTGCTGAAAATTCTGTTGCATCCGGAGCAACGCTCATAACGATCAGCATTGTCGAAAAGACCAGGGAAGACAGCTTTTTGGTCACCGTTGAAGATAACGGCAGAGGCATGACCGAGGAGTTCGTAAAGAATGTCCTTGACCCTTTCTGCACGACCCGGACAACGCGGAAGATAGGGTTGGGACTTTCCCTCCTTGCGCAATCGGCACGAGAAACAGGCGGTGATATTCTGATTGCATCTGTTCCAGGCAAAGGGACCACCGTCACCGCTAATTTCATTCCAAGCCATATCGACATGAAGTCTCTGGGCAACATAACCGATACGATAACAACCCTGATAGCAGGCAATCCGCAGGTCGATTTTCTCTTTACGTATAGCAGGGACAACAGGACCTATGAACTCGATACACGGCAGATCTGCGCTGCACTGGACGGCGTGCCGATAAATTCGTCAGAAGTCCTGACAGCAATCAGGGAAGACCTGATAGAAGCCCTCGATGATATTCGCCGTTAAGGTCATGGGGATATATCACGGGCACTTGATCTATCCTCAATATCACAATAGCATCTCATAGGCAACCCGGGATTATATTTATTTTCTGTTGCTATGGTAGGATATTTGCATCACAAATCAGGGGGATTTATGGCTGAAAAATGGTCTGATGAACTTCCAAATGATGCTTTTTTATCAGAGGCCGAAAAGATATATATGAATGCATTGGCAAAGATAAGAGAAGGCCTGGCAAAAGGATTTGATTTCAATAGCGCAAGTGCCACAGTCATGATTGATGACGAATCCGTCAGGCAGGCGGTGTTTGATGATGTGCTGAAGGTGATCATTGCCGAGGAGCATTTTGTTAAGAAGGTTCCTCTTGAGCAGATCAGCCAAAAATTAAATCTGCCAATCGACCGGCTTGAAAAGGCCCGGACTGAGATGCTTGAAGACGTGGAAAAATCCACACTCAATGCCTTTTACAATGACCGCGAAAAAGGGACAGAACACTAACTGCCAATGTTTTCTCTGTTTTTAAAGATAATCGTCTTATTCTTTTCTCTCCTCCTTCTACCTGACCTGCTATTGGCAAACATGATCATCGGCGGAGATTCGATCTACAAAATAAAAAAAGGAGATACGCTCCAGCTTATCGGAGCGCGCACAGGTGTATACTGGTGGAAGATTGCAAAGGATAATAATATCGACACAAAAAAGCGCCTTCACCCGGACCAGGAACTGAGGATCAATACGCGCAAGATCGTGCCGGTTCTGATCGACAACGGGATTATCATCAATGTCCCGGACAGAACCCTCTATTCTTTCAGAAACAGTCAGCTTGTGAGGTCCTTTCCCGTTGGGATGGGTCTTCTTACGTCAAAAACATCCACGAGCTGGAAAACACCGATCGGCAAGTTCAAGGTGATCGCAAAAGAGAAAGACCCGACATGGCATGTGCCTCCTTCTATACAGGAAGAGATGGAACTGGAAGGCAAAGAGGTGATCACCTCGATACCGCCCGGGCCTGATAACCCGCTCGGCAGATATGCGGTCAAGACCTCGCTGCCGGGCATCATGATCCATGCGACGATCAAGCCTGCGTCTGTCAACCAATACAGGAGCCATGGCTGCATCCGCGTACTTCCCGAAAACATGGAAAAGTTCTTCGAAGAAGTTGAGCCAAATGCATTGGGTGAGTTATTATATATGCCTGTCAAGGCAGCTGTCTCTAACAAGGGACGGGTCTTCCTCGAAGTTCACAAGGATTTCTACAGCCGGATAAAAAACTTGAATGAAGAGACTAAGATGCAGCTTGAGAAAACCGGTGCTGCGAACAAGGTGGACTGGCAAAAAGTGGAAAAGGTCCTGAAAGAACGATCAGGTATTGCCGAAGATGTAACACTATGATATCAAGAAGAACATTTATACAGGGTTTGGCTGCTGTCGCAGTCCTCTGCCAATATACAAAGGCATTTGGAAGCGTTTCCTCTGAAAGAACATTAAGTCTTTACAATGTCCATACGGATGAGAGCCTTGATGTCACGTACTTTTCTGACGGGTCATATGACTATGAGGCACTTGGCAAAATCAACCAGCTTATGCGCTGCCATTATGCGGATGAGGTAAAACCGATCAACACAGGGGTTCTTGACCTGCTCTGCGATATAAAGGATCGGCTTCATGAGGACCGGCGCATTGAGATCATATCAGGGTACCGTTCGGCTGCATATAATGAATATCTGCGGGCGAGAAGCAGAAAGGTCGCCCGAGACAGTTATCATGTACAGGGATTGGCAATTGATTTTTCGGTCAGCGGGATGAGTAAAAACACACTCTCAGGAATCGCCAAATCTTTTTATGCGGGCGGGGTCGGCAAATACAGGGAATTCGTTCATATTGATGTCGGGCCGGTCAGATACTGGTAAACTCATTTTAAAGGAACAGACATGGGAAAAGAAACAAAACAGCTAAGGGAGCTTTTTCAAGATATTATTCAGTATGTACGGGTTAAACATACTGAAGCCATAGACAAGGCGTACACCTATTTCTGGGATGGGGAGACCCCTGACGAGTTTTTGGGCGGCGGCGCACTTATGCTCGCTTTCCACAATTTTGAGGACTGGCTGGTATTTGACCATAAGATCAATGAAGAGGGCGACACCTATATCGACCTTTTCATCAGGGATACCAAAGACCTTGATGAAAAGGCAGTCGCACTTCTCCATAGAGCAAAAAATTCTGTGATGAGCCTCTATGAGGTCACCTCTGTAGCTAAGGATAAGAGAGTCCTTCTCAAAGATATCCTTCTTGACAGAGAAGCTGAACTAAGCGAGAAATATCTCACGCAAAGCCTGAAAAAAGGCGATCTGTTCGCAACACGGCTTTTCAGGATCGACAACATTGATGTTATGAGCGCTTGTGTCTATCCCTACAACCCTGGCCAGAAAAAAAAGGTCCTTGCCTATGTCGATAAGCAATACAAGCGCTACATAAAAAATGTGAAAGCGGACGGCACCATGCATGAGTATCTCAAGAATTATGGTGATGTCTTTAATCTGATCTGGATGAATTTCATCATCGAGCCTCCAGAAAAAAAGGCGTAGTCTTTTCAGTCTGCTCGTTACGTTACACCACGGAAAATCTTGAGACATTCCGAATGATTTTCTGATACATTATGTTTATGACAAATTGCGATCAGGCATCTATCAAAACAGCCGGGCTGATTATTATCGGCAATGAGATCCTGTCCGGCAAAACTCAGGACCAGAACTCCTTTTTCCTTGCAACTGAACTCAGGTCTCTTGGCGTAAGCCTCAGCCGCATATCCGTGATCCCTGATGACCTTGAGATAATCAGCCAGGAGGCTGCCCTGTTCTCAAAGACCTTTGATCTCGTTTTCACCACCGGCGGGGTCGGTCCGACCCATGATGATATCACCATGTCAGGAATCGCAAAGGCCTTCGGAGTTCAGCTTACGAGACATCCGGTGCTTGAAAGAGCATTTCACGAGCGATACGGTGAAGCGGTAAACAACGCTGTCTTAAAAATGGCTGAAGTACCTGAAGGTGCGGAGATTGTGGAATTTACAACCAATAATTTCCCCCTGGTGGTGTTCAGAAATGTCTATATTTTTCCTGGCATTCCGCGCTATCTGCAGGAGAAGTTCAGCCTTGTCAGGGAGAGGTTCAGGACTTCCGCATTTTTTCTGAAACGGATCTATCTCAGGGCAAATGAGGCAGACATTGCCGCCATTCTTAACACAATAGTTGAAAAAAATAACTGCGTAAGTTTTGGCTCATATCCCATCCTTGGGAATAATGACTATCAGATCATTGTGACTGCAGAGTCAAAAATGGAGGCTGATCTTGAAAGGGCCCTTGAAGAACTCCTTCAGAAACTGCCCGGGGATATCATAGTGAGAGTAGCATAGCAACAAGATGTTTTAGACCGGCTGAAGCTTCGGAATCATCGGCGCCATACCTTCCTGCTTGATATCTCCCTTTATCCCGATAACCGTTTCGCTGTAGGGGATATCTTTTCCTGAATTCTTGATCGCCTGCTGGGTAATATAGGCAAGGCCTCCGCAGCAGGGGACTTCCATGCGAACGACACTTACGCTCTTTATCGAGAACTGCCTAAACATCTCGGTCAGGGTTTGAAAGTACTCCTGGGCATTATCGAGCTTCGGGCATCCGATGATAACCTTTTTCCCCTTGATGAATCTGCTGTGAAAACCGACTGCAGAGAATGCTGTACAGTCTGCGGCAAGCAGAATATCGGCATCATTGAGATAGGGGGCTCCTGTTCCTATCAGTTTCAGCTGAATTGGCCAGTTCTGAAGTTCAGGACACTCGTCCCCTGTTGTTGATGCCGCAGCCTGCTTCTCCGAAAAGTTCACCGGTTTCATACTTGAACATCCGCATCCTTCTGACATTGTGTTGCCTCCTTTATATCGTTTGCCATTGTATTGGTCTGGCTTATAGTCCCAGTATAAAACAGCCTGCCGGAGTTCGCTATGATATAAATCATCCTGTCAATAAAAAAGGGCCTGCACCGTGATGAGTGCAGGCCCGTACACAGTATATTTTCGCTGCGTTATTCTGCCAGCGGCTCCTCAGGAGGTGTATACCCGCCTGAATGTTCAGATTTGGAGAATGCAAGCCATCCAGGATAGAGAAAGCCTAAAAGCGGAACGAGAATGAGAAGGCCAAGCCACTTGTTCTTGCCAAGGTTCTCTGTGACACACATCCAGAGATATATTCCCAGAAATAAATTGACAATCGGGACTAAGAACAGAAGGATCCACCAGCCCGGCTTTCCTGCTGAAACAACAAAGGTCCAGATCTGAACGATCGGGATCCAGGCTGTCCAGGGAGCTGGCACATCCAGCTTCTTTGCGATAAGGAACAGGCAGAGACTGTAATATACATAAAATGCGATGCCGATAAAAACTAATATCATACCAAGGGCAGCAACCATGGCAATAAGGGCGCCTGGTCCTGCAGCATCAGACATCTGCTTTGGCATGGGCATGGGAGTGACAGCAGGCGCAGCGGGTACTGGCGGTGCCGGCACTGTCTGGGGAGGCTTGGGCGGCTCAGCCTGTTGTGGAGCTGATGGCACAGGAGTTGCCGATTTTTGAACAGCAGCAGGGGCAGCCTCAGGTGCTTTTGCTTTCTGATCTGCAGGCACAGTGATACCCGGCTTTGCCGCCTTTGTATCTGCTGACGCCGGCTGAGGTGCTTTTGCTGCCGGCTCAGGCTGTTTTACGGACTGGCCTTGCCTCGTCTCTGCTGCAAGGGCAGTCACTGCCTCTTTTTTCCCGCTGGCCGGTTCAGATTTAATTTTTGAAGGCCCTTTTCGCACAACTTCACCTGAGCCCTTTTTAATTAAACCAACCTTCTCAAGAGAATACTCAGGGTCGATAAGGTATGCGTCTCTAAAATTCTCATCAGCTTCGCTGAACTTCCCCAGCTTATACAGAGAATAGCCAATAAGGTAATATGCAGTAGGGTCAGGCTTCCTGTGGATATACTCTTTAAAATACTTAACCGCAGCATTATAATTCCTGCTGTTGTAAGACTTGAGCCCTGCTTTGAAATCCTTGTCCTCGTTTGGGACAGCCGCACCTGCTGCAGCCGCAAACAGCACTAACAACACCATAACCAGTGCTACCTTTTTCATACCCTCCTCCTTATATAGCAGAACCTCTTTCTGGATATAATAATGTAATCATTATAGCAAATCCCGTTTCTGTTTATAACTATTCGTTCTATTTATCACTATATTGTTTTTTTGGGTCTTCGTGATCGTAGTTGCCAAAAATAGGATTTCATTATAGTATGTAACTGTATATTGCCCATAACGAGGGGAAACCATGCTTTTTAGAACCCTGAAAAAGAAAGATTTGCCAAGGCTTTACGACCGCCTTTCGGATGGCAATCGCATTGTTGGTCCAACCGTAAAAGGCGCGGAAAAAGACGGCAAGGCCATCTATGCCTTTGAAGAGATATCAGACTTTAACAATATCCATTTAGACTATACCTCAACCAAGATACCGGCAAAAAAATTCTTTATGCCCTTTAGAGAAACCATGGCATCTTTCCGGATGAAAGGAAAGGAATGGGACAAGATGGTCAGTTTTAATATGAACAGTCCTCTTGTTTTTTTTGGTATGCATGCGTGTGATGTCAATGCCCTGAACAAGCTCGATAAGGTGCTTCTCGGAAGTCATTATCCCATGCCTTACTATGCGGCAAAGCGAAAAAACATGTTCATCGTCGGCATTGACTGCATACCTCAGCCATATTGCTTCTGCCGTTCCATGGGTTCAGATACTGCACTGCATGGGTTCGACATGTTCCTGACAGACCTTGGAGATCATTACTTTGTCGAAATCCTTTCGGATACCGCCTATAATTTTCTCAGGCAGATCACCAATGAGGAACCTGCAGAAAGCGATCATGCTCGTTATATGAAGGTGGCAGCAGAAAAGAACAGAAAGTTCACTGCCCATGTTGATACAACAGATCTGACCAAAATTCTGGATATGGAATTCCAGGCAGATGTCTGGAAAAAATGGGGAGATCAGTGCCTGTCCTGCGGCACCTGTGCTAATGTCTGTCCAACCTGCTACTGCTATGGTGTGGATGAGTCTGTGGGGCTTGATCTCTCAAGGGCTCAAAAAACCAAATTACTCTACTCATGCAATCTTATTGATTTCGCCGAGGTTGCCGGTGGACATAACTTCAGGCCGGAGAGCCATACCAGGCTGAAATACCGCTATTATCACAAGCATCGTGGCTTTGTCGAGGCATTTGAGGAATCCCTCTGCGTTGGCTGCGGCAGATGCGGCGAATCCTGCCTTGCCGGCATTACAGTCCCGGAGGTCATCGCAAGTGTCAGGGGCGAGGAGAGCTGATATGGGCAATCAGATCAAATTCACAGACGTTATGGCAGGCCGGCAGTGGCGTTATTTTCGCAAGGATGACCTCGGCGCCTTTGAAAACACTTATACGGCGGAGATCACTGCAGTGCACAAGCTAACAGCCGTCGAAAATCTTTTCAGAATCCAGATCGTCAACCCTGAAGACCGAAA
Organism: Nitrospirota bacterium; assembly: GCA_016217675.1. Lineage (GTDB taxonomy): Bacteria > Nitrospirota > Thermodesulfovibrionia > Thermodesulfovibrionales > UBA6898 > UBA6898. The sequence goes on along the minus strand of JACRHC010000042.1, from coordinate 29,703 downwards.
GAATTTTACTTTTCAACCCGGTCAGTTTGTAATCCTTGAACTTCCCGGGATTGGAGAGGCGCCTTTTTCAGTCTCCTCATCTGCATCACGGCATGGAGACCTTGAACTCTGCATACGCAGGGTCGGGAGTTTAACCAACTATCTCTTCAGGCTTGAACGTGGCACGCATGTTGGCATACGCGGCCCGTTCGGCACAAGCTTTCCGATGGAGCAGATGCATGGTGAAAATATCCTCCTCATAGCAGGCGGGCTCGGGCTTGCACCTCTGCGCGCTCCTATTGCCTATGTGCAGGAAAACCGGAACCTGTTTAATAATGTCGACATAATTTATGGTACAAAGGAGCCATCACAACTCCTCTTCACCTACCAGTATGATATGTGGCGTGCGGATGATGTGAACCTCCATATCATTGTCGAAAAAGGCGATCCGTCCTGGAAAGGGCCTGTCGGCATGACAACAAGAATTCTTGAAGATATCTTCACGCACCGTAACAGTGAATACTTCCGGAAAACCTATGCAATAGTCTGCGGCCCGCCGGTCATGTTCAAATTCGTCTGCAATAAACTGAATGAGCGGGACATCCCGATGCAGAAGATGTTCGTTTCTCTTGAGCGGAGAATGCACTGCGGCATGGGGAAATGCTGCCGGTGCAATGTCGGCTCAACGTATACCTGCCTTAAAGGCCCGGTCTTCGACTACTGGTCTGTAATGAACCTGAAGGAGGCAATCTGATGGCGGAGACAACTGCCCGGCCAAAGAACTTTCTCGGTGTTCCGGTTGCCAAGCCCAAGGTCGCTTTTATAGAGCTTTCATCCTGCGAAGGCTGTCAGCTCCAGATCGTAAACAACGAGGCAACACTTCTCGATTTCCTTTCCCTTGTGCAGGTAGTCAATTTCCGCGAGGCAATGACAGAGAAGTCGGATGACTATGACATTGCTTTTGTTGAGGGCAGCGTAACGAGAAAGGACGAGGCTGAAAAGCTCAGGACTGTCAGGAATAATGCCAGAGTCCTTGTTGCCCTTGGGTCCTGTGCATGTTTTGGGGGCGTAAACCAGCTTAAAAACCGCTTTGATCTTGATTGGGTAAAGCGTGAAGTGTACGGGAACTCGTTTATTGATACTGACAAGGCCCAGCCTCTTGAAGATTTCGTGCATGTTGACCTCAGGATCTATGGCTGTCCTATCAAGAAAGAAGAGGTCGAGAAGATCGTGACCAATCTTGTTATCGGCAGGGAGGTCCATCACCCGCGATACCCGGTATGTATGGAATGCAAGGCGAACGAAAATATCTGTCTTTATGATCTTGGAGAACCATGCCTTGGCCCCATTACCAGGGCGGGCTGCGATTCCTGGTGTCCTAACAACAGGGCGGGCTGCTGGGGTTGCCGCGGGCCTGCAGACGACGCAAACATGGTTCAAATGAGGAAGATTATGACTGAGCAGGGATTTTCTGATGAGACCCTGATCGATCGTCTTGAGTGCTTTGGCGGGTTCAAAGCATGTGTCGATAACATCAGGAAAGGTCAACTAAAATGAAACTCACCTGCAATGTGGATGTGCATCATCTGACCCGCGTCGAAGGACACGGGAATATTAAGATACGAATTCAGGATGGAAAACTTGAGGAAGCGCGATGGGAAGTCGTAGAGACGCCGCGTTTTTTCGAGGCATTCCTCGTCGGTAAGAAGTGGGACAACGCACCCTGGATCTGCGGAAGAATATGCGGTATCTGCTCCATCGGCCATACGCTTGCGAGCATACGGGCAGTCGAAAATGCCTTCGGCATAGTACCGACTGAACAGACCCGGAAGTTACGGCTTCTGCTCAAGCATATGGAGACCCTGCAGAGCCATATTCTCCACCTTTATTTTTTAGCAGCACCTGATTTTGCAAATGTAGGAAGCGTATTCCCCCTTATTGAGTCAGCACCTGATGTTGTGGCAAGGGCTGCAAAGATCAAGCTCCTGGCGAATGATGTTTGTGACTGTATCGGGGGACGACGCATGCATCCTACCAGAACCGTTGTCGGCGGGTTCACCATGCTGCCGGCAAAAAGTGAGCTTGTTGGCCACAAGGACCGGCTCAGAGAAGTGATGGATGACCTGATAAAGACAGCCGACCTCTTCAGATCGTTCGCCATACCGGATTTCTTGCGGGAGACCGAGTTTGTATCATTGAAGGGTAACGGGGATTATCCTTTCATCGGCGGCGATCTTATTTCTACTGATGGTGTCCGGAAAGGTGAGCAGCAATACCGGGAGATGACCAATGAATACCTGGTTGAGCAGTCAACGTCAAAATGGTCGAAGCTCTCCCGAAAGTCTTTTGCAGTAGGTGCACTTGCACGCCTGAACAATAACTTTGAGTTTCTTCACGAATGGGCACGGGAAATTTCGCTCAGCTTCGGGCTCAGGCCGGTGAACCATAATCCCTATATGAACAATATAGCCCAGCTTGTGGAGTCCGTGCATGTTGTCGCAGAGTCGATTGCGATGATAGATGAACTTCTTGATTCTAAATTCTCAGAGCCAAGGCAGCATGTAGTGGCAAAGGCAGGTGTTGGCGTGGGAGCAGTCGAAGTGCCAAGAGGGATACTGTATCACAGCTACGAATTTGACGAAACTGGCCATATCATAAAATGTGACTGCGTCATTCCCACCAGCCAGAATCATGCGAACATCCAGCATGATCTTCAGGAACTTGCCGCGCAGTATGCAAAGGAAGGCAGGAAAGACAGGGACATCGAACTGCTTGCCCAGATGCTCGTCAGGGCCTATGACCCCTGCATCTCCTGCTCAGTGCACTGAAAGGGCTATTCTTTTTCCGCCTGTTCGTCCTTTTCCCTTGCTTCTTTCCTCTGCATTTCTCTCTGGGCGAGCAATTTCTCTTTTGCCTTTTTCCTCGCCGCTTCGTCTACCTTGAAGTCCCCTTCGTCGAACATGACAAAACGGAGCCACTTGAGAGAAAACTTGAGGAATTCAAGTTCATTGCTCATGAGCTGTTCTATATATTCCCTATCAAGGCCATAAGCATCAATGAATTTGCCGCTCAAGACAAACTCCCTGAACAGGTCCAGATTGGTGCTTACAATGAAGAACAGGTCCAGAGACTTCGGGCTGAACTCTACAGGACCGAGGGTCTTTGCCTTAAGCACGACCGCCATCCAGTCACTGTTCATCTCGTCATACAGGTCTGACTCCTGGTCAGCGCGCCACTCGTCGATCGTCCACTCAGTGGCCTCATTATGTCCAAGGCAATGGTCCTCTTTGATCTTGATGAAGAAGTTCTCGCCGGACTTGCTGTCATCCTTTTTCATGGTGCCCATACCGATCGGATAATAACGGCAGGTGAGCGGCCTGTCACTATATACCGAACAACCCTCAGGTGTTAGAAAAGGACAGGACCGGGCTTCGTCCTGATTCAGACGTATCGATACAATAGGCAGCTGGCTTTTCTCGATGACTGCCGGCTCGGTATACTGCACAAGAAAATCCTTGTACTCAAGGCCGAGCCTTGTTTTCAGTCTGAAGATGTCATAAGGAGTAAGAAATATTTTAATGCCGCTGCAGCATTTCGTAAAACAGCCGATGCCGGGGTAGCATTTGAACTTAAACTTTGATTTGGCGGTGAGCAGTTCAGGCACAACAACGCTCTTCTGCACCTTTGCTTCTACCGCTTTTCTGATTTCGCTGGCTTCGGTATTCCTGGGGGTCTTTTTTGAACTCATCTGCACATCCTCGATTTATTCTTTGGGCTTAATTTTGCTGGTTGCTGGAATTATAACAAAAAAACCGGTCCCGATGTCTTGGGACCGGCTTTTGTTTGAAATCAGATGCTGCTAAATCAAAGGAACTATCAGAAGCGCGACAATGTTGATAACCTTGATCATCGGGTTGATAGCAGGGCCTGCTGTATCCTTGTAAGGATCGCCGACTGTATCACCGGTGACAGAGGCCTTGTGTCCATCACTGCCCTTCTTATGAAGTTTTCCTGCAGAATCAGTAACGCCATCTTCAAAGGATTTCTTGGCGTTATCCCATGCGCCGCCGCCGCTGGTCATGGCAATAGCCTGGAAGAGTCCGGTCAGAATGCTTCCCATAAGTACGCCTCCGAGTGCCTCTTTGCCGAGCAGAAAACCCACTACAACGGGAACAACAACAGGGATAAGCGCAGGAACCATCATCTGCTGGATGGCGCCCTTGGTCACGATGTCAACGCACTTGCCGTACTCAGGCTTTCCCGTGCCTTCCATGATGCCAGGGATCTCTTTGAACTGCCTGCGCACTTCAATAACGATGCCGCCGGCAGCCTTAGCAACGGCTTCCATAAGGAGTGAGCCATAATAGTAAGGGAGCAGACCGCCGATAAAGAGACCTGCCAGAACCATGGGGTTCGAAAGATCAAAATAAAGCTCTGAGCTGAATGACCTTGAATACTCAGCAAAAAGGACTAATGCTGCAAGAGCTGCTGAACCGATTGCATAACCCTTTGTAACGGCCTTTGTGGTGTTTCCGACCGCATCAAGAGGGTCAGTTATGTTGCGGATCGCTTCAGGCATTCCTGCCATTTCTGCTATGCCGCCTGCGTTGTCAGTGATCGGGCCGTAGGTGTCAATGGCCACCACGATGCCGGTCATTGAAAGCATCGAGACCGCTGATAATGCGATAGCAAAAAGACCGCCGGATTTGTCGCCGGCAAATCCACCGCCTAAATAATAAGCGCCGAGGATCGAAGCAACGATAACTACAACAGGCGCCGCGGTTGACTTCATGCTGACTGCAAGGCCTGCTATGACGTTCGTGCCGTGACCGGTCAAGCTGGCCTGGGCAATATGCTTAACCGGGGGATAATGCGCAGCAGTGAAGTACTCGGTTATAACCACGATCACTCCGGTCAATGCAAGGCCGATAAGCGCCATGAGGAAAACATTCATCTGGGTAAATGAAGAGTGCGAGACCATTGAAGCAGGATCTACACCTTTCAGAAATTCACCTGTCACGATATAGAAGGTTATTGCTGCAAGAACGCCTGCAACAGCGAGTCCCTTGTACAGGGCGCCCATGATATATCCGCTTTTGCCGAGTCTTACTGCAAAGGTCCCGATAATGGAAGCAATGATAGATATGCCGCCGAGCATGAGGGGAAATTCGACCCATGCGCTGTCAGCGCCGAAAACGGTCTTGGCAAGAAGCATCGCAGCAACGAGCGTGACTGTGTATGTCTCATAAAGGTCAGCTGCCATACCTGCGCAGTCGCCAACGTTATCTCCAACGTTATCTGCAATAACAGCGGGATTCCTGGGATCATCTTCAGGAATTCCTGCCTCAACCTTACCAACAAGGTCAGCGCCTACGTCAGCAGCCTTTGTATAGATACCACCTGCGATACGGGCAAACACACTCATAAGCGAGCAGCCAAATCCGAGTCCTACAAGGGCATGGAATGCCATTTCAGGCGCTGCCTGTTTTGCTACAAAATAAAACCCTGCAAGTCCGATGATGCCGAGACCGACAACCATAACGCCTGTAACTGATCCGCCCTTAAAAGCAAGGCCGAGTGCAGCCTGGAGGCCCTTGTGGGCAGCTTGGGCTGTACGCACATTGGCCCGCACTGATACCATCATGCCTATATATCCGGCAACCGCCGAACCAACCGTGCCGATGACAAACCCTATTGCTGTCCAGATCCCGAGGAAGGACAGCATAATCGTCAAAGGTACTGCAACCATAGCGACTGTTTTGTACTCGCGTGCAAGAAACGCCATTGCGCCCTCTTTAACCGCATTCGAAATTCCCTGCATCTTCTCATTTCCCGCATCCTGTTTTGACACCCACATTGCGGTCATCGCAGCGTATATAACGCCCAATACTCCGCAACCCAATGCAAATAAAATAGTCGAACTCATCAAACTCCTCCTTTAAATTAGGGTTTAGTAACTGGCGTTCCAAAAATCGTGTTAGTATTTACAATCCGATCGAATAATGCAAATTATAAATATTTATGAAAATGCAAGAAATTCTTATTAGCAATATTTATCCAGGGTATTTATCAGATATATAGTCTTTCAGGTAATGGTTCTCTGCCCTGAGGTCTGAGACCTGGGCCTTTACCACATCTCTGATGGATAACATGGCAACGATCTTCGTGTTCTCAACGATCGGCAGATGTCTGATCCTGTTCTTGATCATGATTGTTGTCACATAACAGAGGTCATCCCCGATCTCGCAGATAATAAGATTCGTGGTCATGACCTCGCTCACCTTAATGTCCTTGAAAAGGATATTGCCCTTTCTTGTCCAGGACTTCAGTACATCTCGTTCTGTAAACATCCCGACCGGCTTTTCCCCATCAACAACAATCAGCGCTCCAACCTCATTTTCTACCAGCTGGGAGATCGCATCTGCGACTGACTTATCCTTGCCGACCGAGATAATGTTTGAATTAATCGGTCCCAGGATCTCTTTAACCATCATGGCGCGGTACCTGCCTTTCGTTTGGACGTTTAAACCTTACTTAACTTCTCGGCCCGTATATTTTGCAAACACCAGGGCAGTTGTCCTGTATGCCATGTGAGCCATCTTTGAATAAGGTGCGTACGCAAAAAGGAAGAAGACCGAGACAAGGTGGATAAAATAGACCGGATAAGCAACCATACGGACATGCGCAAGTCTCAGCACTTCAGACAGGATGCCGGTCACCACAATCGATGTTATCACGCTGATGAAGAGCCAGTCATAATAGCTCCCTGAGCCGGCCTTTTCCGCATTCTTCCTTCTGTTGGTTATCACCTGCAGGATGCCGGCAAGAAGAAGCACGGCGCTGAAATTACCGAGGATCTTCATGGGGTCATAGAGCGGATAAGGTGATTCGCCGAAGTTCAGCCAGAATGTCTTCTGGATATGAAAAAACTCATGACCGTACAGATAGGCAATTGCCCAGGTCGTTGTTATTGCCAGACCGACAAAGCCAAAGAAGACAAACAGATGGGTCTTTGATCTGTCGTTGGTCACATCGCATTTGTCGAACCGTTTATGGGTCATGAACTCAAAAACCGTTTCAAGGATCATGGCGATCATGGGGCCCTTGACCTTTTTCTGCCAGGGGTTTGAACTCTTCTCGATATTTTTTGTGAGATCCTTCCAGTACTTCGTCACGCCCATAAAAAACCCGAAAAGAGCAAAAATTGCTGCGGCGCTGAAAATTACGTCAATATAAGGCACCTTCATAAACTTTTCAGCATACACGATCTCGCCCTCTGGAAAGAAGGAGTTGCCCTGTACCATGATCGCGGCAATAAAGATAATAACCGGAACAAGGATGAGGCCGATCAGCGCCTTTGGGCTGGCGACTGCCTTGCCAAGAAAACTCGGCGTTGCATAATGTTCTATGCTCAGCTTTCTGACCGCACCTAACACTTCGCCCGGCTTGGCTCCTCTCGGGCAGTACGCTGTACAGTCGCTGCACTGGTGGCAGAGCCAAACATCCGGGTTGCTGATAAGACGGTCTTTGAGCCCCCACTGAGCCGCAAGCATCTCTTTTCTCGGAAAGGGATTATCTTCCGGTGTAACGTTGCATACCACGGAGCAGGTTGCGCACTGGAAACACTTCTTTACTGACTCACCGCCCGCGGCGATGATATCGTTTATGAAATTGACATCAGGTTTTATGATCTGCTCTGCCATGTATTTCTTCCTCCTGTAATTACGTTTTTAGAAGCCCTTGAACGGATTGGGGCCCACTTCATCGATCCTCTTCATAAAGTCATCGATCATTGCAGGCAGCTTGTCATACTCGGATATGGCCACCTGCATAAGCTGGCACCGGTCTGCCTCGAGCTGGAGTTTGCTGAGTGTCTCCTGAAGCTTTTCGAAGCGATAATTTGCGAGTTCGCTGCCCTTCACAAAATGGCACTGATAGTTCTCGCCATATTTGCAGCCAAGAAGGATAAGTCCGTCAATACCTCTTGAGAGTGCGTCCGTAACCCAGACCAGGTTTGTTGAGCCCAGACATCTGACCGGGATGATACGCACCGAAGGATGAAGCTTCATCTTCTTTATGGCCGCACTGTCGAGTGCGGGGTAAGCATCGTTTTCGCAGGCCAGGACAATGACCCGATACCCTTCATCAGGCACATCAATGCCCTTTATCATGGAGCCGACGATATCAACGCTAAAATCCTTGAAGGATACGATCCTTTCAGGGCACGCACCCATGCAGGTGCCGCAGCGCCTGCAGCGGTTAAGCCGGTATGCCGGAATACCCTTTTCGTCTTCGTCGATAGCGCCAAAAGGACACTCTTCCGTGCAGCGCTTGCATGCCGTGCATTTGATCAGCATCGGATCAGGGAATGTGGTATCCCATGCCCTTGGATGGACTGCCATGCCTTTTGCCACATGCTCAACGCACTGGATGGCCTTCAGCGCAGCACCTGCTGCGTCATCAGCTGCATCAGACATGGTCATGGGCTGCTTAACGCATCCTGCAGTATAGATGCCTGTTCTTCTGGTTTCATACTGGAAGCAGATAAAGTTGGAGTCTGCAAAACCGTAAGCTCCCTCAAGAGTCGGGATTTCCGGACCCTGACGGTACGTAAGGTTTAATATCGAATCAGGCTTCGGAGTCTCTTCAAGAAATGCCTTCTTTGCGTCATCGCCTTTCTTGCCGACCTCGGTAAGTGCATCAAAGTATTCCTGGGTAGCCCTGGTTGCCGGCACAATACCGGTTGCAAGCACAACCAGGTCAGCCTCGACCTTTATCTTTTCGCCGAGGAGCGTATTTTCGGCCTCCACATAGAGGTTGCCGTTTCCGGCATCAGTTACGGCCGTTACATCTCCTTTGGTCAGGAGCACACCAGGATCATTCTGCATGTTCTTATAGAAGAGCTCGGTCTGGCCGGGAGTCCTGATATCCTTATAGAAGATCATGGCAACAGCATCACTGCTCTTCTCCCGCACATATTTCGCCTGCTTGAGCGACGTGCCGCAGCAGAAGGAGGAACAGTAGGGCAGATGATTTGCATCTCTTGAGCCCGCGCACTGGATGAAAGCAACATTCTTGGCCTCTTTACCGTCTGAAGGCCTGGTGATCTTGCCCTTCTTTGCAATCTCTTCCATCTGTACGTTGGTGATAACATTCGGATGGCCATAGCCGAGATGCCCAAGCTTTGTGGCATCATACGGCTTCCAGCCTGCTGCCATGACAAAGGCACCGACCTTGATCGTCTGGCTGGTGCCATTTGTCTTCAGCGTCACATCAAAGAGGCCGGGCTGACCGTCAGTCTTTTCCACTATTGTTGATTTATATATCGTAATGTCAGGGTGAGCTTCCAGTTCCTTGATCTTATCGAAGATCCTCGGCTCATCAAGCTTATCATAAGGATAAACCCGTGGCGTTTCCTTATACAGCTTTGCTGACCAGCCGCCGAGCTCAGCCTCTTTTTCTACGAGGATAACTTTATATCCGGCATTGGCAGCCTCAAGCGCTGCGGTGATGCCGGTAATGCCGCCGCCGACCACCATGATGGCATTGCTCAGGTCCCCAAGAATATTCGGGGTCGGCACATCGCCCTTCTGCACCTTGATAACGCCCATCTTTATATAGTCTTCTGCTACGGACTGGGTGTCTTCATTCTGGGGCTCCATGGTCCAGGCAATGAACTCTCTGATATTTACCCTTTCCGTGATCGTGCCGGGGAAATCGAACTCCTCGAACTTTACGCGGGGGGAGCAGGCGCCGACAACGATGCAGTTTGTGCCTTCCTTGATATCATTGTGTATCATTTCAAGACCGGCAGGGCTGCAGAGTATGTCGTGTTCCCTGATCACATCAGCAGCAATCTTTGCACCGCCGGCTGTGGCCTTTTTCAGCTCATCCACATTGAGGGCTTCTCCAATGCCGCAGCCCTTACATATATATACGCCGATTTTCTTTTCCATTATAGAACCTACCTCCTTGCGCTCTGAATGCTTTTTATTGCGACCCCTGTTGCATCCTGCACTGACCTGGCAACATCAACAGGGCTCTTGAGCGTGCCGACTGCGTACATGCCCTTTTTCAGGGAAGCTGCAGCAACAAAACCATCAGGCGTGTACGACACGTCTCCCGGAATCTTTGCTGTCTTGGTCGAAGGGACCATGCCAGCGGCAAGCACGACCATATCAAACTTAACCTTGATCTTCTTGCCGGCCATGATGTCTTCAACCTCGACTATCAGGTCCCTGGTCTCAGGATCTTCCGTAATGCCTGCGACCTTCCCCTTGGTAAAGGAGACATTCGGATCTTCCTTGACCTTCCAGTAGAACTGTTCATATCTTCCCGGCGTCCTCAGGTCTATGTAAAAGATGCTGGCCTTGGAATCCTTATACTGATCCCTGAGGTACGTTGCCTGCTTCATGGATGCCATGCAGCAGATATAGGAGCAATACGGCAGGTGGTTCTCGTCGCGTGAGCCAGCGCACTGCACAAACGCTATGTTCTTTGCCGGCTTGTTGTCAGAAGGCCTGAGGATCTTTCCGCCTGTCGGACCATTCGGCGATGCAAGCCTCTCCATCTGCATATTGGAGATGACATTTGCGAGTTTGCCGCCGCCGAGATTATCGAGCTTCGAGATGTCATAAATATCCCAACCGGTTGCCATTACAATTGACCCCACATTCACATTAATGGTCTGCGGTTTCATATCAAGTTCGATTGCGTCATACTTGCAGGCCTCAGCGCATTTGCCGCAGGACGACCCCTTGCAATTCTTGCCATCTATCGCGTAGAGGAACGGAAATGCCTGGTTATGGGTTATATAAGCAGCTTTTGTCTTATTCAGGCCAAAGTTAAAATCGTTGGACATTTCTACAGGGCAGGCCTCAGCGCAGGCATTGCAACCGACGCATTTATCGTTGACGAACCGCGGGCTCAGCTTGATCGTAACATCATAGTTGCCCTCCTGTCCGGAGATCTTCTCGACCTCGGCAAGCGTATAGAATGTTATATCGCCGCTGTTCTTGACCCTCTTAAAGTTCATCTCAAGACCGCAGTTCGGAGGGCAGAGCTTCGGGAAGTACTTGTTCAGCTGCGTAACTCTTCCGCCAAAATACGGAGTCTTTTCTACAATGATAACCTCGAAACCGGCCTCAGCAGTCTCAACTGCTGCTGTCAGGCCGCTAAAGCCTCCGCCGATCACCAGGACTTTCTTATGTTCTGCCATGTCTATCCTCCTTGAGGCAGTAATTCTCTACTGTTTCTCGAAAACTGCAGATTGCAATGAACAAGATGATGTTTTGTGCCCTGCAATATAAAGTTTTATCAGAAGAAAAAAAACGGGGAGAGCAGAGCCCTCCCCGTTTGAATAATTAGTCTACGATCTGAACATAGGGAACTTTCTTCATTTCCCAGGTGTTCTTTTCAGCATCATACTTTGAGTTAACAAAGCACTTCCAGTTAGCGTCATCGATCTTGTCGAAATCGCCTCTGTAGTAGTAGCCAGGGTATCTGGACTCTTCCCTGAAGAGGATATGGCGGGCATGTGCCTCAACAGAAAGGATTCTGTGGTAGTTTTCCCAGCATCTCATCAGCTCATGCAGGTTGGATGCAGCCATCTTGTTGGCATCTTCCTTCAGAACTTCAAGCAACTTAAGTCCTTCATCCAGCATGGTCTTTGAGGTCATGTACCATGTGGAGATACCGCCAAAGTACTCATCAGCGATCTTCTGAAGCCTGGTCTGAAGCATCTTAGGCCTGATGTAGTGAGGATTGATAAACGGATCGGTCGAAACAGTCTTGTATTTCTCGTAGGTCTCGAACGGGAGATACAGATCTGCTGCGATCTGATCAGCGGTCTCTTTGATCGCCGGTTTGTAATCGGCATTATCAAGGAGGAACGCTAATGCTGACTTGGCAGCAATCCTGCCCTCTGCGTGTGAACCTGAGGAGAATTTATGGCCTGATGCACCGCAGATATCGCCAGCCATGAAGAGGCCCGGCACGGTGGACATCCTGTTGTAACCCCAATGGTAGTGCTCAGGAGCGCCAAGATCATCAGGACCGCTGCACCAGAAACCTGCACAGCCAGCGTGTGAGCCGAGAAGATAAGGCTCTGTCGGCATGATCTCTGAAGGCTCCTTGTCCGGCTCAACGTTTTTGCATGCCCAGAGGCCTGCCTGTCCGATAGCCATATCGAGAAAGTCTTCCCATGCCTCAGCCTCGAGGTGCTTGACCTTCTTTGCGCCTTCCTTTTCGCCAAGCTTCTCTTTGAAGGTTGCGTTGATCGCAGCCATTGCCTGGTCGGTCCTCATAAGGATCGGGCCCTTGCCTGCCTTCATATCCCTCATCATAAGGTGGTTACGGATAGCTGTGCCGAGAGCGTGCGGATTAACATACTTTTCAGTATATTTTGCCTGTGCATCGGCAAGGCCTTCAGCGTTTGCGCAATAGTCTTCACCGAGTGCGTTGGTTGCCTTTGCCTTGAAGAAAAGGAACCATGCGCCGACCGGGCCGTATCCGTCCTTAAACCGTGCAGGAACGAACCTGTTCTCCATCATGGTCAGCTCTGCACCAGCCTGGAGACCGAGTGCATAGCCTGAACCTGAGTTCCATACAGGGTACCAGGCTCTGCCCTGGCCTTCCTGAGTTGATCTCGGTCTGAAGACGTTAACCGCACCGCCTGAGGCATTGATCATAACCCTCGCCTTGAAGATATAGATCTTGTTCTCACGGACACTGAAGCCTGCTGCTGCTGCAACCCTCTTGGGGTCGTTGGCATCATGATAGAGCTTTACGATAAATATTCTTTCAAAATGGTTCTGTGCGCCGCCTGTAGCAGTCCTGTTGAACTCGAGAGCCCTCTTTGCAGCCTCTGCAACGATGACCTTGTAGGATTCACCGTTGATCATGATCTGCCACTTGCCTGAACGGACCGGCTTGCCGCCGTCCTTCAGGAGGGCCTTGCCTGCATCTCTTGCCTGGAAGCCGTCAAGGGAGAATCCGTCGTCGCCCATTTTCCAGATCGGGAGACCCCATTCCTCGAAGAGCTGAACTGAATCGTCAACGTGCCTTCCAAGGTCATACACGAGATCTTCCCTGGTGATGCCCATAAGGTCGTTCCTGACCATCTTTACGTAATCGGCAGGATCATTATCTCCCATATAGGTATTGATAGCCGACAGACCCATTGCAACAGCGCCGCTTCTGTCTGTTGCTGCCTTGTCGACCATGGTGATCTTTATTCCCTTCGGGGTTGCCCAGCGTGCAGCCTCAAATGCTGCGCCGCAACATGCCATTCCGCCGCCGATGAGAAGGATATCGGTCTCGATCTCAACGACTTCCGGCTTTGCACAAAATGAAAAATTACAGGTTTCCTTTTCCATGTATCATTCCTCCTTATTTCTTGACGGTAGGCATTGTCTTGCCCGCGCCCTGATGAGTAAAGAAACCTGGCTGCTTGAGCTTTGCCATGTCAGCCTCCGGCCTCCCTGCATACGGATCAATGGAACCTTCTGCAGTCAGTCTGATCGGGAACTTGAACCTCTTGAGGGATCCGTTCCTGAACTTGATCGTCCACATAATTGAATCAGTACCTCTCATCGGGATAACATTGCCTCCCAAAGGTGAGAAGTCCTGATAACCCCTGACCTCGATCGCCTGCTGAGGGCAGATCTTTACGCAGTTGTAGCACTCCCAGCACTGTTCCGGCTCCTGATTGTATGCCTTCATGAGATCCCTGTTAAGGGCCATGAGGTCATTCGGGCAGATGTACTGGCATGCTGTCTTGTCCTGCGCTTTGCAACCGTCGCACTTTTCTGTGATAACAAAACTTGGCATTGCTTGAACCTCCTGAAAAATTTTTTGAGACTTATATTAAGCCTGAAAAACAGGCTTTGCAAACCAAATCTGAATTTACTTTCCGAGACTCTGATAGTACTTGATCAGAATTTCGGCCACTTCGGGACGAGAGAACTCTTTCGGCGGTGCAATGCCGTTGCCCAACATTTCGCGGACCTTTGTGCCTGAAAGCAGAACAAAGTCTTCTTTTGTATGATCAGGCGCCTCACACATCATAACGACCTTATCCAGTTTCTTTGAATATGCAGTGTGGTCAGCCTTGAAGATCTCGATCTTGAGAGCGCCGGCGGGCACCTCATTGTCAAAGATGGTCTGCGCGTCGAATGCGCCATAGTGGTCTCCCACGCCTGCATGGTCGCGACCGACGATGAAGTGTGTTGCGCCCATGTTCTGGCGGAAGATTGCATGCAGAACGCCTTCCTTCGGTCCCGCATACAGCATATCAAAACCGTAGCCGGTGACCATTGCACTGTTCGGCGGGAAGTAAAGCTCGACCATCTTGCGGATCGCAGCATCGCGCACAGGGGCCGGGATATCACCTTTCTTCAGCCTGCCCAGCAGCATATGGATAACAAGACCGTCGCAACCGAGGCGGTCCATCGCCATATGGCAGAGCTCTTCATGTGCAAGATGCATCGGGTTTCTGGTCTGGAACGCAACGACCTTCTTCCAGCCGCGCTCCTTGATCTCATCGCGAATCTCGACGGCGGTGCGGAACGTATCCGGAAACTCGGTCTGGAAATACGAGAAATTGAGAACCTGGATCGGACCGGAAAGCATAATCTTACCCTGGGCCTTGAATGCATCGACGCCCGGATGCGCCTCTTTGTCACTGGGACGATAGACACTCTTGCAGATCAGTTCGACATCCGCGTCACTGAACTCTTCCACTGCCTTGACATCCATGATCGCAAGGACCGGATTGCCTTCGACATTCGGGTCTTTCAGCGCGATGCGATCGCCTGCCTTGATTGAACCTGCATTCTGTACCAGGTTCAGGACAGGCACTGGCCAGAACAGGCCGGACGTGGTCTTCATATTGTTTGCAACAGACAGTGCATCAGCCTTGTTCATGTATCCGGTGAGCGGGTTGAAATATCCCGAACCCATCATAACTGCATTCGCTGCGGTCGCGGAACTCACAACGATAGATGCAAGACCTTTCGCTTCCTTCTGAAGGGCCTCATTTTTCGCTGTGTCATAGACAAACAGCGGATTCAGTTCATCTGAGCCGTGTGGCTTAATCAAAGACATTGTGCTTCCTCCTGTTTAAGTTTTATAGAGTAACTTAATGAAAACGCTATTTCAGGCCAAGGGCATTGCAGACCTTGACAAAGATCTCGTCGATCGTCCCTGTGCCGCCGTCAACTGACTTCAGGATATTCTTCTTGCCGTAATAATCGATCAGCGGAGCTGTCTGGGCAGTGTAAACATCGAGTCTCTTCTTGATCGTCTCTTCCTTGTCATCATCCCGCTGGAAGAGTTCGCCGCCGCACTTGTCGCAGACACCCTCTTTTTTCGGTGCGCCGAAAAATACATTGAACATCTGGCCGCAGCTCTTGCAGGTCCTCCTGCCGGTAAGTCTCTTCATAAGATTCTCAAGCGGCACATCAACGCTGAGCGCTGCCGTAAGGGACATGCCGAGTTTGGCCAGCATCTCATCAAGGGCCTCCGCCTGTTTCGTGTTTCTCGGAAAACCGTCAAGGATGTAACCCTTTTTGCAGTCATCCTGCTTAAGCCTTTCCTCTACCATCCCGAGCACAACGCTGTCAGGCACAAGTTCTCCCTTGTCCATTACAGTCTTGGCAGCCTTGCCAAGCTCAGTTCCTGCAGCAACTGCAGCCCTCAGCAGATCTCCTGTAGATATCTGTGGTATAGCGTTTTTTTCTATAATCTTCTTTGCCTGCGTTCCCTTACCGGCTCCAGGCGCTCCGAGCAGTACTAACCTCATGCAGCCTCCTTATTAATTAACTGTATTTGCTCTTAGAAAAACACAACCGCGTGTAGACAGACTACAGACAGCAGGTTGAACCTTTTGAAACCATATAACTATATAGCCCGGCATTTTTTTTAGTCAAATTCATATTTCTGATACGCAGATAAGAATTATTTATTTTCAGGCCCAATTAATAAATATATTGCATTATAAATAGCGGCTGCAAAGGATCAGAGGATTGATTTGAGATACGTACAGAGCTTTTTCATTGCCCTGCCCCTATGGCTCAATGCATCCTTCTCAAAATCCTCCATTTCGGCAAAAGTCCTTTCATGCCCGGCGGGGTAAAAAATAGGGTCATAACCAAACCCATTATAACCTTTCGGTTTCTCAGCAATATTGCCTTTGACATATCCGGTAAAGGTCCTGCACTTTCCATCAGGAAGGGCAAAGACCATACAACAGACAAATCTGGCCGCTCGCTCCTTTCTATTTATTACTCTCCGCATTTCCCTGAGTATTTTTTTCACATTTTTCTTGTCATCGGCATTTTTTCCGGCATACCGGGCCGAGAAAACCCCGGGGGCCATGTCAAGTGCCTTCACCTCAAGGCCTGAATCATCAGCAAGGGCCGGACAGCCCGTATAACGTGCAACAGCAAGGGCCTTTTTTCTGGCATTTGCCCGGAATGTCTCTCCATCTTCTTCCACCTCGGGGCATCCGGGAAAGGCATCGAGGGTCTTAAACGTTATCTTATGGCCGGGAAACATTCTCTTCATCTCTTCGACCTTTTTTCTGTTCCTTGTTGCCAAAACGATATTCATGGGACTCATCTCCTTTCTGTATTTGAGCGCCTGCTATTGTATGTTAATTATTGAAAAATATTAAAGGGTTTTGTTAGTATTCTAAATGTCAGAGGAACCGAGAAGGGCTGGGCTCCTTCTGAGAACGGCCGCAAAAATCCTTGATCTCATTCTCATTGCAGCAGTAATCGAACTGATACCGAGGGCCGGTTTTTTTGCCGGGTTGGCCTATCTTCTCCTGGGCGACGGTCTGTTCGACGGCAGAAGCCTTGGGAAAAAGCTGATCAGGCTGAGGGTGGTTTCCATGGATGCCATGAAGCCTTGCACCTTCAGGGAGTCACTGCTGAGAAACAGTACGCTTGGACTGGGATATATTTTATGGCTGGTACCCTGGATTGGATGGATCGTTCTTCCGGCAATAGCTGCGTTTGAGTTTATTCTGATCCTCGGCAATAGAGAGAGCAGGCGCCTGGGCGATGAGATCGCCGGGACAACGGTAATCGAAAGTTAAACCTGATTTGAGGAGTTGACATGTTTTTCCATAATATACTTGGAATGTTTTCAAATGATCTTGCCATAGATTTAGGCACCGCAAACACCCTGGTGTACGTAAAAGGACGGGGCATCGTCTGTGATGAACCCTCTGTTGTCGTTATCAGGAAAGACAACCGGAAGACCATAGCTGTCGGGGCAGAGGCGAAGAAGATGCTAGGTAAGACGCCGGCAAACATTATGGCAATCAGACCGATGAAAGACGGTGTTATTGCAGACTTTGATGCCACCGGCGAAATGCTGAAATACTTCATCAAGAAGGTCCACAACCGGCGGAGTTTTGTTTCGCCGAGGGTCATCATCGGCGTCCCTTCAGGCATCACGCAGGTTGAGCAGAGAGCGGTCAAAGATGCTGCGGAGGCATCAGGCGCCCGTGAAGTTTACCTTATCGAAGAACCGATGGCCGCAGCCATCGGAGTCGGCCTTCCTGTTGGAGAGCCGTCAGGCAACATGATCGTTGATATCGGCGGCGGCACTACCGACGTGGCAGTCATCTCTCTGGACGGCGTAGTGTACAGCAAGGCTGTTCGCGTAGGCGGCGATAAGATGGACGAAGCGATCATGGCATACATAAAGAGAAGATACAATCTCATGATCGGCGAAACAACAACCGAGCAGATCAAGATCAATATCGGTTCTGCATTCAGCGCAGGAGGTCCTGATAAACGGGTTATGGATATCAAGGGCCGGGACCTGATCTCAGGCATCCCAAAGACGATCACCATAAATGAAGGGGAGATCCGTGAGGCTCTTTCTGAACCGACCAACATTATCCTTGACACGATCAAGGCAGCACTTGAGAATACGCCGCCCGAGCTCGCGGCAGACATTGTTGACAGGGGTATTGTCCTTGCAGGCGGCGGAGCGCTTTTGAGGGGCCTTGACATGCTTATCAAGCAGGAGACGAACCTGCCGGTCATTGTGGCTGAGAATGCACTCACCGCGGTTGTACAGGGGGTTGGCAAGATGCTCGACGAGTTAGAGCTGCTCAGAAGAATTGCAATAAACTGATTGTCAGAAATGTAATGTTCAGAAAAAAGGCCATCCTTTTCCTTAGTATTGTTATTGTCCTTTTTTCCTTCATGACCTATCAGAGCAGAAAAGGATATTCGCTCATGGATAATCCTGCATCCTTTCTCCTGAGCGGAGCCTCCTCTGCCATTACCTCTGTTCTTGACGCTCTTAAGCGCCCCTTCCAGATGATCGCAATCAGAGATGAAGACAACCGTTCTCTGCAAAAAAGGGTGGACGAACTCATGCTTGAACGTATGAAATACCAGGAAGCCCTGCTGGAGAACAGGCGTTTAAAGGAACTGCTCAAACTTAAGGACAGCCACAAGGAAACCGTTGCTGCGGCAAGGATCATCGGCAGGGGCACGAGCCACTGGACGCATACCTTTATCCTTGATAAAGGGCTGCAGGACGGCATAACAAAAGACTCGACAGCCATCACGCCAAAAGGCCTTGCCGGAAAAATTTTCAATGTCTCTGACTCTTACTCAAGTGTCCTGCTCCTCACAGATATCAATTTTGCGGCAGCGGTCAGGCTCCAGGAAAGCAGAAAAGAAGGGATTTTAGCCGGCACCGGCACCGGCAAGACTATCCTTAAATACATGCCGCCGGAACATGAAGTAAAAGAGGGAGACATTGTTGTCACCTCAGGACTGGATCTCCTTTTCCCCTCCGGCATCCCGGCAGGATATGTATCAAAGGTCAACAGGCAGGGTGCCGGCCAGTTTCAGTATATCGAGGTTATTCCTTTTGCTGATAACACAGGCATAGAAGAAGTCCTGATCATAAAATGAACTACCTGTTCTGGGCATTGGCCTTTTTCGCCGCATTTCTGCTTCAGACAAAGATATCTGTTCTGTCCGTAGCACCTGACATCACTGCTCTCCTTGCCTATTACGCCGGAATAAAATACGGCCAGAATAAAGGCGTAATCTTAGGACTGCTGATCGGCGCGATCGAGGACAGCCTCTCATCACCTATTCTCGGACCAAACATGTTAGGCAAAGGTCTGATAGGTTTTTCATCTTCCTTTTTTATTTCCGGCGGGGTCTTTGTATGGACTCCTCTGTTAGGCATGTTAGGCGTTGCTCTTCTCACCTATTTCGATAACGCGGTCGTCTTCCTTTCGCTCAGTATTTTTGACAAAGCTCCGACAAATCCGGCGACTGCCCTGTTCATAACCACCATGCAGGCTCTTCTGAACTCAGCCGCAGGAATGCTCATAAAACCGGCGCATGCAGACTGAAAAAACAGGCGCAGAGAAGATCATATTCATCAGCTACCTGCTCATTGCCGGGTTCGTGGTTGTCCTGCTCAGGCTTTGGCAGCTCCAGGTCCTGCAGGGAAGTGAATTGCGGAAAATATCAGAATCGAACAGACTGCGCGTGATCGGCGTACCGGCGCCCCGGGGCATTATCTTTGACAGAAACAGGGTCCCTCTGGTCAAAAACACACCCTATTTCTGCGCCTCTGTGATACCGCAGGAATTCAACAAGGGCAGCATCGCTGCCCTGTCGCAGTTACTGAATATTTCGGAACCTGAACTGTATGACAGGATCACGCGCAAGGCTGCGAGCCCTTTTACGCCTGTCCGGCTGAGGGAAGGCCTCAGCTTCAGCGAGGTCAGCGTCATCGAAGCGCGGCGATCTGATTTCCCGGGACTTCTTATCGAAGTGGAAACGAGCAGGGAATATATGTATGGAAGTGTAGGCTCTCATCTGATCGGATATCTTGGAAAGCTGAATCCGGCCCAGTCAACCGATCCGAGCTTTAAGGATGTTCCGCCTGAGGCATTCATCGGGCAATGGGGCGTTGAAAAGCTCTATGACAAAACCCTCCGGGGGACTGCGGGCCAGCGGATCATCGAGGTTGATGCCGTAGGCCGGGAGATACGGCTTCTTTATGAGACAGCGCCTGTCAAGGGCGCTGACCTGGACCTGAGCATTGATATTGCTTTACAGCGGGAGGCTGAAAAGGCTTTTGAAGGAAGGGCAGGGGCACTCGTTGCTCTCAAGACTGACACAGGCGAGGTCCTCGGCCTTGTCAGCTCTCCCTCGTTCGACCCCAACCAGTTCGCCAAAGGCATAAACTACAATGACTGGAAGGCCCTTATGGAAGACAAAAAAATCCCTATGTTGAACAGGGCGATCCAGAGCCAGTATCCGCCGGGCTCAACCTTCAAGATCCTGACTGCTATTGCTGCCCTTGAAGAAGGCGCCATTGATACGGGCACAAAAGCCGAGTGCAGAGGCGGGCTGAGTTATGGGAAATGGCGGTTTGGGTGCTGGCAAAAAAAAGGACACGGCATCGTCTCCATTCATCGCGCCCTTGTTGAGTCCTGCGATGTCTTTTTCTACGAGACAGGAAAGCGTGTCGGCTTTGACAAGGTCCACGACTATGCCGTAAAGCTTGGCCTCGGCGCAGAGACCGGCATTGAGCTCGGCAGGGAGAGGAAAGGCCTGATTCCGAATTCTGCATGGAAACTCGAAACGAAAAAATCAGCGTGGTTTCTTGGTGAAACCTTTATCAATTCGATCGGACAGGGCTATGTTTCAGCAACCCCCATACAGCTTGCTGTCATGATGAGCGCAGTTGCTAATGGAGGCTCAGTGTACAAGCCTCTTATTCTCAAGGATACTGCTCCGGAGCTTGTACGAAAAGTGGAGCTCAGGCAGGAAACCCTTGAAATTGTGAGGGATGCGCTCAAAGGTGTTGTCAATGAGTCAGGAGGCACGGGAGCTGCCTCAAGATCGTCCATGGCTACCGTAGGCGGCAAGACAGGAACTGCCCAGGTCGTTGGTCTCAGGAAAGACTCGAAATATCTCTCGGAGAAATTCCGTGACCACGCCTGGTTTGTCTCCTTTGCCCCTGTAGAAAAGCCGGAGATCGCCATGTCGGTCTTTGTGGAACATGGCGGTCACGGCGGCAGTGCAGCCGCTCCTATAGCCAAAAAAGCCCTCGAAGCTTATCTCCTGCCTCAGGAAAAGAAGAAGGAACTGCTCAATGTTCAGAATTGACCGGAGATTTATACAGAACTTTGACTGGGTGACCTTTTTCACCATCATCGTCATTTCGATCATCGGGATCATGACCATCTTCAGCGCCACACGGCAGCCGGGGGATGCGCCGCAGGCCTCTTTTTATATTAAGCAGATCGTATGGCTTTTGATCAGTATCTGCGCGCTCATCGTCATCGTCAGCTTTGACTATATCTGGCTGGGAAGGATTGCCCTGCCTCTGTACGTGACCGGCATTCTGCTTTTAGTCATTGTACTTGTTTCCGGCAGGACCGGCATGGGCGCGCAGCGGTGGCTGAGCCTCGGCTTCTTCTCGTTCCAGCCCTCTGAATTCTTCAAGCTCATGTTCATCATCATGCTTGCGAGTTACTACAGCCTGTCGCGGGAAGCGCTGCATGCCACAGCCCTTCTGCGGGTCTTCTTTATGATCGTGTTCCTGCCGTTCCTGCTCCTCTTCAAACAGCCTGATCTCGGCACGGCCATAGTCGTTTTTCTGATCTTTTCGTCCGTTTCCCTTGCAAAGGGGTTTCAGAGAAAACTTCTGGTAACGCTCATACTCATTGGGCTTGTATCGCTTCCTTTTGTCGGCAATATTGCCTGGACAGGACTGAAGGACTACCAGAAGAACCGTCTTATTGCATTTATCGATCCCCAGGCCGACCCCACAGGCATCGGGTATCACATAAACCAGTCAAAGGTCGCCATAGGATCCGGAGAATTTTCAGGAAAGGGATATCTGAAAGGAACTCAGGGGCCGTTTCGGTTCCTGCCGGAAAAACATACTGACTTCATCTTTGCCGTGTTCGCAGAGGAATGGGGCTTTATGGGCTCGTTCTTTCTCCTGGTCCTTTACTTTATCCTGCTCGTGCGCGGTCTTGATACCGCACGAAAGGCAAAAGACGATTTTGGGAGGCTGCTTGCGCTCGGCATTACATTCATGTTTGCCATCTACTTTTTCGTCAATACCGGCATGACCCTGGGTATCATGCCGGTGGTCGGTATTCCTCTGCCGTTCATGAGCTACGGTGGCACAGCCCTGCTCTCGAACTTTATCTCGGCAGGTGTTCTGATCAATATCAGGACACGGCGCTTCAGCCTCTTTTATTAGGGAGCCTGAATCTGGTATAATTGCTATCTTGCTGACAGCCAACAGCTGTCAGCTATCAGCTTTTTCGGCGGTGTAGCTCAGGTGGTAGAGCATGCGACTCATATTCGCAGTGTCCGGGGTTCGAATCCCTGCACCGCCACCATTCAACCCATCCCCCTTTCTAACCAGGGAACCAGCCGTATCCGCCTTTGCCGAGCAGGCGGGTGAGCCCGATGAAGATGACGTACCATCCGATCACCAGGACCAGAAGGTCGAGCACCAGCCACCAAAGAGCAGCCCACCTCAGAGAGAACCGGTAACGGGCATCCTTCTCAAAGAAGAACATATCCAGAAAACCGGCCGCAGGATGGGCGCAGATGAAGAGGCCGAGCATAACACCGACTGTCCCGTCACCTTTAACCGTTCCGGTGAGCGTCTGAAGCCAGTAGAGCAGAGCGCTGTATGCAAGCCCAAGCGCAGAGGCAGAAAGCATCATGACCATGCGCCCTCTGCTCATGTCCTGAATATCTCCTCCAGCGTCTTCATTATCCCGTCCTTGTGCGTTGCAGGCCAGTAAATCCTGCCGCATCCCGGACATGTCAAAAAGTTCTTTTGGTTCCCGTAAACATATTCCGGGATCAATTCTTTCACCTTTTCCCTATCGATCTCCGTAAGAGGTATGTTGCATTCGATGCACCGGGTCAAAAGGTTCTCATAGGGGTTCAGGGAAAACTGTTTCGCCACCTGCTTCAACTGGTCTTTATAGCTGTTTCCCTCGACCAAAAAGAAGTTCCCCTTTGCCCTTTTCCTCCGGACGAGCAGGGTATCTCTTGTGAGGATCATTCTGTTGTCTTTCAGTGCAAGATGCACGAGTTCCCGGTCTTCTATCCTGCGATAATAGGCGACATCACAGCCCATGATCTTCATCCATTTAGCAAGCCTTCCGAGCATGGCGTCTGCGATAAACATCATGGGGAAAACTCCGGTGCTGCCATCAGTGACCATCTTTCCGAAAGAGTAGTCGTCTCTCTTCCATGCTTCATTGTATCATCGCGGCGGCATAAGAGTGCGGTGGCAGCTTCAAGTATCAGGGAGCGTATGCCAGCGATGTGTTTGTTACGGGAGCTTCAAAAGGCGTTCACCGCCAGAGCCGCACAATAATGATAAGCCCCTTCTGATGCCGATACACAATACGAAAAGGCGGTCGAATTATCCAGCCCGGAGACATGCCTGATAACGGTGTGGAGCCGGCTCTCAGCGATCTCGCACCTTTTCGCTGCTGCAATTGAAACCTTTCAAAGGGTATATAATAAAAAAAAGGAAGCGATCGATCCTCCGGCAGACGGCAGGTGCATTAAGCACAAGAACGCTGTCTGACGGTCCTGTGAACGGAGGCTTTTTTCTAATGCAAGAGGAAATTGTCTGGGGAAAAAACCTTGGGAGCGCCCTGGAACAGGCACGAAAGGAAAATAAACTCGTGCTTGCCGCTTTTTTCAGCCTGGACTGCGAGCCATGCATTAAAATGAACAAATGCACGCTGATCACCGAAAGCGTAAAGGAATACATTAACAACTATTTTGTCCCTGTCAAATATGAATCAGGCGCGGATTCCGAGCAGTTCATGCGGTTCGACATATCGGCAAAGCCGGCGATCATTGTGCTTGATGCTGCCGGCAATGAAATATTCAGGAAGATAGGCTATTTTGAGCCGGGCGTATTTATCGAAAAGCTCGAAAAGGCCAGGAAAAAGGCTGCGCATATGGCAACTGCACAATAGATCAGCGTTAAAGATGGCAGGGCCGGGGATTGGCTTACTGCTTTGTTATCTTCACGTTCCAGAGCTCAGGCCCCTGCTTGATATATGCCCACGCGAAGGCCATGCTAAAGCAGTCTCTTCGTTTCGAAATAATAATTGCAATTATCTGTTAGGCTGCAGTCCGAATATCACTTTGACAAGCAGATTTTTCCCTGTTACTGTTTAAGGGACAGCGGGCTCCGGTTATTGATGAGACCGCGTTTTGCTGTTATACGCAGCGGGCACAAAAGGGAGTTATCTGCAGAAGCAGCGCATAATTATTATCTAACGGGAGGAGCATGATGAAGAAAAGAAAACAGGTTGTTGCGGGCAGTCTGGTCTTTCTGTCCCTGACATTTGCCAGCCTTGTCCCTGCTGAAGAGGTAAAGGTCAGATTGAGTGTGCCTACGGTATTTTGAGCATCAGCAGCGATGACGGCAAGTTTTGCCGTGGAGGCTCTCGCAGGGGTGAAGAAAGTTGATGACGACCAGGAGAAGCATACGCTTACGATAGTCTTTGATGACAAGAAAGTTACGGTTGATGCCATTAAAGAGGCCCTGATAAAAGCCAATCACAGGGTTGAGGGTAATGGCGAACTATTGCCCAAGTGAGCAATAAGAGCATCGAACAGTTAAAACATCTCCGGGCAGGGCATCACGGGCATCTCTGCTGACGTTCGATCGCAGCAGCTTCGGCAAGCCCAACGAAACCTGCCAAATAGCAATAGGCAAGTCTGACCCTGCACTGACTGAGCGTATCTCACTGGCCTTGATGATCTCCTGCGCCGTTTAATATTGCAAATATTGCAGAAAGTTCTTAATATTTAACAACTGAAGGAGGTGATTGAATCGTGAAAAAAGAATTTACTGTAATTATCGAACAGGATGAGCAGGGATATTTTATTTCGGAAGTCCCTGAACTAACGGGATGCCATACGCAGGCAAAGTCTCTTGACCTGCTCCTGGAACGGACAAAAGAGGCGATTCAACTCTGCCTTGAAGTGTATGGAAGAAAATCACCCAGGACCCACCTCGTCGGCGTTCAGAAAGTCGCGGTATGAGTCAATTTCCCTCCCTGACAGGAAAGCAGTTAATCTCCCTGTTGAAAAAAAAGGGCTTTCTTCCCATCAGACAAAAAGGCAGTCATGTGTTCATGCAGCATCTTGACGGCAGGGCAACGGTAGTGCCGGTTCACACAGGGGAGGCTATCGGCCCCGCCTGTTAGCAAAGATACTGAAGGATGTTGAACTGACGAAAGATGAATTGATAAAGGGCACCAGATAGCAAATAACTGCCAGCCAGGAATTCGATTGTGATATAGCCGTTGCTTACCCTCGGATCAGTTTTCCATCTCTTCGATATATTCTCTCACCAACTCCATAACAATTCCGGCATCACGGATATCTCTGCTGACGTTCGATCGCAACAGCTTCAGCAAGCCCGGCGAAACCTGCCAAACAGCAATGACAAGTCTGACCCTATTCAGTGCCCTATGGCAGCAGGATAAGTATCATGGGACATTCGACGTGGATTTTGAGGAGGTGCTAAGGCCGGAGAAAGAGCGGCTGCAGAAGAATATGGCCGATGCGATCAACCGTATGCTGTCATTGGTCTATGATGAAGAAGGAGAGTAAGCGAGTTCATGGCAAGGGAATAAATCCGCCTGACGCAAAGAGAAAGGCCGGCCTGTTATGCAGTACTATCATCCCACTTGACCGTATAACTTGCGCTTCTGCCTCCTCCCGGACGGCGGATCAGCATTCCAAACTGAAGAAGCTGCTCGATTTCACGAAAGGCAGTTGCACGGCTTGCATTGGTGAGGGCAACATATTTCCGGGTCGTCAGACCGCCCTCAAAGCCTTTTCTGCCGCTGTCAATGAGGCGGTTCATGACTTTTCGCTGACGTTCTGACAGAGATGTATGCGCATGGCGCTGCCAGAAACGCGCTTTATCAAGAACGACCGCCACTTTTCCCTCTGAACTTTCGATAGCCCTGCTGAAGCAGCCCAGAAACCAGCTCAGCCAGGGGGTGATGTCGCCGCTTCCTGTTGAGCATTTCTCCAGAGCCGCATAGTAATCAATGCGTTCTTTCATGATCTGGGAGGACAGGCTGTAATAACGGAAGGGCTGCAGGTCGTCCCCGGCAATGGCCATGTCTGTGAGCACGCGTGCGATACGTCCATTGCCGTCTTCGTAGGGATGCACAATAACAAAGCGAAGGTGAGCAACGGCAGCGCGGATAATGCCGTCGGAGCCTTTCCTGTCCCTATTCCACCAGGAGACAAAGTGC
Source organism: Nitrospirota bacterium (assembly GCA_016217675.1). Classification (GTDB taxonomy): domain Bacteria; phylum Nitrospirota; class Thermodesulfovibrionia; order Thermodesulfovibrionales; family UBA6898; genus UBA6898. The sequence goes on along the minus strand of JACRHC010000042.1, from coordinate 3,383 downwards.
TTCATCTCTCCGGCCACTGCTGACGCAGGCGGTGCCTCATAATGCACCCGTTCCCTGCCGACCGGGCCTGATACAATACGCATCGGCGACTCCCCCCTCCATCTGCCGACGCGGATCTTATGAAGTCCTGAATACCCTGTGGGGAACAAGGCAGCGTGCCAGCTGTGAAGGCGCTGCACCGTAAGAGGATCATCTGCGTGACCGGCTGCATCGAGCAGCACACTTACCAGCCCGTCAGCGCTGCGGTCATTCGGCAGCCCGGCTGTCGGAAGGCCCAGCCTGCGTGCAACAGACGAGCGCACTGACAGGGGCGAAAGCGCCTCGCCCTCAATGGCAGAGGTTGTTACCGCTTCTTCCACGATCAGTTCCGCCTGCGCCTCTCTGGCCTGCGCCATGCCGAGAGAAGCGATGATGCCGAGAAGCCGTCCCTGTCTGATGCGGCATCTGCCGAGAACAGGCAGCAGGGCCTCCGCATCCCAGCGGAAACAGGTCCAGTCCTTTCTTTGCCATAGGTAGTGAGGCATAACTGACTTTAATTACATCATATCATGAAGCGATTAGCAAGCTTAATCGCTTCATGAGAATAAGGCTTTGATGGTCAGGGAGAACAAAGTCTGGCGGGAAGATGAGTATTATGGAAGATTTGATGTGGAGGTGGAGGTGGCGCTGAGGCCGGAGAAAGAGCGGCTTCAGAAGAATATGGCCAATGCGATCAATCGTATGTTGTCATTGGTTTATAGGGAATGAGAGCTTCAGCAATGCTCGGCCAAGCGCCCCTGAAGATCAAAACTTTGTGTCGATGTACATGCCTCTGCGGCCAGAACAGGGATGCCCTTGCTTATCTTTATGCTTGCCGAGCTTCGGATCATTCGTCTTATGGGTAAACTTCTTTCCGCAATAGCTGCATTCGAAGATATACTTTGGACCAAGGTTGGATGTTGTGCTTCCCGGCTTTCTGCTCGTTGATTTGATCCGTTGCGGCATTAAGCTGCCAATCCCACCTGTTCGCATCGTTATAGACGGGGCGGATAGAGGACCGGTAGCGCTCAGCTCTATCGCATACTTGGGTGTAAACGATATCTTTGTGACCTCAGCGCTTTGAATCCGGTCAACCCTGTATGCTCTGGGTTCACCCGTTTCATGCTTGACAGCGTATAGCAGCAAGTTCCCCTCGCTGGTTTGACGCAAAGAGTATGGCTCAATAATTGGGGTCTTTCTGTTTCCCTCTGCATCGATGTAATTCAACTGAACACAGAGGTGGTTTGCAGCTGCAAAGCGTACCGGTTCAAGCGGCACCCTGGTATGCCATGCCTGCGCCATGACCGGCACGCGCCAGGAAGAATCAATAGTCTGCCTCCCAACAGGTATAGCAGGAGGTGCGGCTTTTTCGACTGCACGATATAACCATTCAAACACTTCGGGAAGCTCCTGCCAGAACTGCTCAAAAGGCGGCAATACAGGCACCTGATGGCCGAGCATGTTTTCCCACTCTGACACCAGTTCTGCCTGTTCTGGTTTGGCTTTAAGTAACTCCATAGTAGGAACAGGTATGCCCTTGAATGCGCATTTTGCTTCGAGTATGCTCAAAATAAGTTCGCGGCCCTGTCTTGTGCTGTCATGCCTATAAAGATGGATTACGTCATAGAGGTCCCTCGGCCTCAGCCGCTCACTCAAGGCCCTGATCTTCTCGGCAAAGACTTCTTCAAAACAGTAGCACGGGACATGTATACCGCCTTCCGGCGTGTCAGAGTAAGGATGAAACACTTCACGGCTGACAGGATCTGCCACCAAAACCTCATCGTCCGTCAGATCCAGCTTTATGCGGGGAGGGTCACCGCCTGGCCGCAACGGGCCCCGATATGCAATCCTTCCCTGAACAGATGTCTTGCCACGAGGATTTTTGTAAACTTCGAAGCGGATCAGATCGCGGGGGACTTCAATGCCTGAGGCATCATAAATCCAGCCGGCTATTTCCCTGAAGGTATCGACCAGGAACCCTTCGTCCTGATGCTCAGCGTCAGTCAGGGTAAAGTCCAGATCTTCAGAAAAGCGGTACGTCTCAAAATAGCACTTCTTGAGGCACGTCCCGCCTTTGAATGCCCAGCTTGCACTGAGTTCTCCATGTTCTGCAATCCCGGCTAACAGCCAGCCGAGCATATAGTCTTTCTCGATAACATTTTGAGCAAGGCCAAACTCCCTTGAGAAGTTCATTATCTCCTGGCGGTCTATCACATCAGTTCTCCCTTGTCCCGTTAGAAGTCGAAAGGCCTCTTTCAGGGTTTGCCCAGTTTTCCGGCACCCAAAGCCTCCAGCGTGTTATTAATCTGTCAGCCTTAAGCGAAGGATCAAGGTTAGTATTCCCTTTTGTCATCTGAGTTCTGCATTCATTCAGGGCCGCTTTCTGATCAGGAGCATAGCGCTCCAACAGGAACCCGAGGCGTTTAAATACAGCGCCGTTGCCAAGCAGTTTTGCGTAATCGATCAGAAGCTGAATATTCTTGTTCTCAGCCTTCAGATAGTTCAGGAATATGTCCACACTCGGCCGTATCCCGCCGCCAAGCTTCGGGTCTGTCAGCAAGTCAAGGATAGTGCGGGTTGGATCAGAGACAGATACCTTTACCTGCCCTTTCCAAACCGGCCTTGTTCCGAAAAGCGCTTTTTCAGATATCGTGCAGAGCATAAAGCTTGTTCCCTTGATCACAGGGGCGCGATCCCGGGGCTTCTGCGTTGTCAGGACAACGATAGTGCGGAAAATCTGCTCTGTGAGATCCCAATACTCGGCAGCGCTCCACCCGCCGATATAGCAGGGTGAAAATAATCGCTCAGCAATAATCCATGCGTCTTCCAGAGGGATATCGGCCGTACGTGATTCAAGGGCCACACGCACATACAGGCCACGGCGCACACGGGAAAGCCAGCCCTTCTTTGCCCAGCGGGAAAGCATCTTTGCTGCGTCGGTAGAGGTAATTTTGAGAATGCCGGCAGTGTCTGTGACCGAGATAGTGCCTTTCGTCTCCCGGAATAGTTCCGAGAGCCGCCTTCTGTCTTCCGTCCCTATGCCTGTTAACGTTTCCATAGTATATAAAAGGAGTAATAGTTCATCTTATAGTTGAACTATAGCATATATAATATACTAAAGCTAAGGCTTGAAATACATTAAAAGAGTAATACTTCAACTAATAGATGATTAAATGCTCACATGATATACTATGGTTGCCTTTGCCTTGCAGAAAACTAAAGCTTTAGCCCATCTTCCGCAGTTTGAAATTTGAAATTCAGCCATATCAATGAGTTACATTTCAAATCAGGCTATTTTCTGCACTACAATTTCTGTATTTTCTATAATCTTTGGCCTGTTGGGCAGTTGTATCTTCATCCTCTGA
>JACRHC010000036.1 GCA_016217675.1 Nitrospirota bacterium | reverse complement strand
TCCATGCTCGAAATCATCAATGGTCTGGCCGGCATATCAGTTGGCGGTATGGGCAACTTTTTCAGTGTGCCGGTCACTGACGGGACGACTACGACAAACCTGACTATCCCAGGTTTTTCAGCGCTCTTTAGCGTCAATGAGTTCAAAGACGCCGTGAATGTGCTTTCAACGCCGCAAATACTCACCTCTGACAACAAAGAAGCTGAGATCGTCGTTGGAGAGAACGTGCCGTTCATATCAAAGCGCGAGACAAATACGACCGGCACTGTTGCGGCAAGTCTTTTCAATGTGATCGAGCGGAAAGACGTAGGCATCATGCTCAAGCTGACGCCGCAGATAACCGAGGGAGAATACGTCAAACTTGACTTATATCAGGAGATTTCTTCCCTGAAGCAGGAGACAAATGTCCGTATCCTTACCGAGGTTGGCCCGACTACCACGAAGCGTTCTACAAAGACTTCGGTCGTTGTCAGGGACAACCAGACAGTGGTAATAAGCGGACTTATGCAGGAAAAGGGTGAGGAAATCACAACCAAGGTGCCGCTGCTCGGTGATATCCCGTATCTTGGATATCTTTTCAAATTCAAGTCCTTAAACAAGACAAAAACCAATCTGGTTGTATTTCTTACACCGCATATCATAAGGGATTCTGCTGACCTTGCTGCACTCTCAGAGAGAAAAAAGGCCGATTTTACCAGGCAGATTTCTGATGACAAGTCCAGTCTTATAAAGCAGATTGACCCTGATCTGAAGGTGAAGGAGCCGTGAGCCAGGAAGTCTTTTCCCTTCAGCTTTCAGATATCGATGTCGGTCTGCTCAAGGAGATCCCGTTTGAGTTTTCAAGAAACAACAGGTTTCTTGTATACAAGAAGGAAGATAACCGATTATTCGGCCTGGTCTGCGATGACAACGGGATATTAGCACTGCGGGATATCGCAAAGAATCTTAGCCTCGATTTCGTATCCAATTTCTGCCCTGAGCAGACGCTCCTGAGTCTGCTCAACCAGGCTTACAGCCTTATTCCCTCAGCTGAAACGGTCATGGGGGAGATTTCCGGGGAAGACCTGAAGATGTTCTCCCAGTCAGCTGATCTGCCAAGAGACCTTCTTGAACTGAAGGATGAGGCGCCGGTAATTAAACTGCTTAATGCACTTTTCCTTGAAGCGGTAAAAGAGCGGGCAAGCGATATCCACATAGAGCCTTATGAGAGGGAGCTTGAGGTGAGGTTCCGGGTTGATGGAATACTGAAGAAGCTTCTTGCCCCGCCAAAAATAATACAGGATGCCCTCATCTCACGCATCAAAGTGTTAGCTAACCTTGACATCGCCGAAAAGAGACTCCCCCAGGATGGAAGAATACGTCTCATAGTCGGCGGCAAGGACATTGACATAAGGGTCTCCATAATCCCCACTTTTTTTGGGGAGAGGGCTGTTTTAAGAATACTTGACAGGATGAAGGGAGTAATGAGCCTTGAGGAGCTTGGCCTCGGAGAAAGCAGGATGCCTCAGTTCACCTCTGTGCTTTCCCGCTCAAATGGCATATTGCTTGTAACCGGTCCGACCGGTTCCGGAAAGACAACGACTCTTTACGGCAGCCTGCTCAGGATATACAGCGAGGAGAAGAATATCATCACGATAGAGGACCCGGTAGAATATCAGATTAAAGGAGTTGGGCAGATCCAGGTAAACCCGAAGATTAATCTGAATTTTGCAACAGGACTAAGGTCTGTGCTCAGACAGGACCCTGACATCATAATGGTCGGAGAGATCCGGGACAGGGAGACCGCGGAGATAGCTATACAGGCCTCACTTACCGGCCACCTGGTGCTCTCTACGCTCCACACGAATGACTCTGCCTCGGCAGTCACGCGGCTTGTGGACATGGAGATTGAACCTTTTTTGGTGGCATCATCACTCTCAGGCGTGCTTGCTCAGAGGCTTGTGAGGAAGGTATGCGAATTCTGTATTACGCCGGTGGCACTCAGTCCTGCAGAGAAGTCAGGGTTTCCTGCATTGAAAGATGTTGACACCGTGTACAAAGGCAAGGGCTGTCCGGAATGCAGGGGTAAGGGCTATCTTGGCAGGACAGGCATATTTGAGTTCCTCTCGATAGATGAAGAGATAAAAGATCTCATTTTAGCCAAAAAGGATGCAAGGAGCATTAAGCAGAGAGCGGTCCAGAAGGGCATGGAAACGCTTATGAATGACGGTATCGGCAAGGTGAAGAAGGGGACTACCACCCTTGAAGAAGTGCTCAGGGTAACAAACCAGGATTATGCCGAATTTTAAATATCTCGCTTACAACGCCAAAGGCAGGGAGATTAGCGGAAAAACCTTCTCGCGCGACGAAAACGAGGCAATACTCGACCTCAGGGAGAAGGGCCTTTATGTAAAGGAGATTGAGAAGGACGAGAAGACAGGCTTCAGGATAGAAAAAGGGCTTGGCATTTCCGATATATTTGTTAACCTTTCTGCCATGATATCTGCCGGTGTGCTGGTGCCTGCAGCGGTCAAGTCTATCTCCGGAGAGACTGTGGGCAGCGTAAAGAATGTGATGGAAGATGTCTATGACAATGTTGTGAAGGGGCTCAGCCTCTCCGGAGCCATGGAGCTGCGCAAGGATTTTTTTCCGCACTATGCTGCGTCCATGGTGAGGGCCGGCGAAGAGTCAGGAAAACTGGATACGGTGCTTGCAAGTCTCGCCGATTTTTTGCAGAGGGAGAAGGAGCTGAAGGACAAGGTCAGGTCAGCACTGATATACCCGGTCTTTATGGTTACGGTATCTCTGCTGATGATATTTTTCGTTTTTGTCTTTGTTTTTCCGAAGGTGACGGGAATATTCATGGACCATAAGATACCCCTGCCTTTTATAACAAGGCTGTTCATTGGACTGAGTAATATTCTTTACGGGTACTGGTATCTGCTGATTATTTTCGTGGCAGCGGCAGTCTTTTCGGGCAGGGCATATTACCGGAAGAAAACAATGCATTTGTCAAAGAAGCTATTTTATTCTCCCCTTAAGTTGTTCAGGGACCTGTATATTTCGAGGTTCTGCAGGGTGCTGGGCCTTCTCCTGTCCGGAGGGGTCTCGATAATAAAGGCGCTTGAATATTCAAGGGACGTCTCGGGCAGCGAGTATCTTGCATCGGCAATCGACAGGATCAAAAACGAGGTTAAAGAAGGAAAAAAACTATCGGACCTTGCGCTTTTCCTGCCCCCGACGTACCTCCAGCTGGTGATAACCGGCGAGAAGACCGGCGGGCTTGCAGGATCACTCGACAGGATAGCAGAGATGGCAGAGCGGGACTTCAGAAAATCCGTCGATAACTTCCTCAGGGTGCTTGAACCTTCCATAATCCTGGTGATGGGGGCAGTTGTGGGCTTTATGGTGATATCCATACTCCTGCCCATATTCCAGATGAACCAGATAATAAAGTAAGGAGAAGAATATGCGGACAAGCAGTATACGGCACGTCGAAAAATCTATTGATTCAGAAACCAGAAGACAGAAAGGCTTTACGCTTATCGAGGTCCTTGTTGTGGTATTTATCCTTGGAATACTTGCCGCTCTTGTAGCGCCGAGAATGCTTGGTCGTACTGACGATGCCAAAATGGCAGAGACAAAGCTGCAGATGAAGAACCTTGAAACTGCGCTGAAGCTCTACAAGCTTGACAACGGTCTCTATCCCACCACAGATCAGGGGCTCGATGCGCTCATCACAAAGCCGGCCTCAGAACCTGTTCCAAAAAAATACAAAGATGACGGCTATCTGGAGAAGAATAAAATACCGAAAGATGCCTGGGGGAACCCTTATCTTTACCTGTCTCCGGGAAGCCATGGCGACTTTGACATAATCTCCTATGGTTCCGACGGAAAGCCGGGAGGAGAAGGCAAAGACGCTGACATAAAAAGCTGGGAGCTTGAGTGAAAGGGTTTACCCTTTTAGAACTGCTTGTTGTCCTGTTCATAACCATGACTCTTGCTTTCCTGTCATTCCCCAGCGTGTGGGGCGAACTGGTAAAGGACGATAACGTTACGCTCGCCTCTGCACTCAGGAACCTCAGGAGAGAGGCTGTTTCCACAAAAAAAGAAATATTCTTCACAATAGATTTCAGGGAGCGGCAGTTCAGGGTCAGTGGTGCAAAGAGTGAGGTGAAAGACAGGCCCAGGATTATTGATATGAACGAGGGCGAGACATGGGAGGTTTTTATCCCCTCGAAGGGAATCATAAAAGAAGGCCAGGTTGTTGTCGCGTTCAGCCCTTCGGTGCAGGAAGAGCTTATTGCTCTTTATCTCACAAAAAACGGCAAAGAGACCTCTATTATACTGAATAACCTTTCAGGGGAAGTGGAGATAGAAGAGGGCAGAAGGAATTTCGATGAGTAGGATGAAAGGTTTTACCCTCATAGAGGTTCTTGTCGCGCTTGCGGTGGTAAGCGGGGTGTTTCTGCTGGTGCTCACTTCATTTTCCTATCACATCGACATCTTTGGCAGGAAGAAGGACGGTCTTAAGCTTGTGCTGCAGGCAAAAGAGAACCTCTACCTTTACAAAACCGGGAGACTCAAAGAACTCGAAGGCACTAAAAACGGCATAGACTACGAGATAAAGACAGAAGATATGGAATATCACCTGAAGAAGGTGACCTCGATGACCAGATCAGGCAGGGATGAATCATCACTCCTTATATACATGAGGCAATAAAATGGGGGAAGGCAACGAAGACGGATTCACGCTGATCGAGATACTCGTGGCCCTCGCGATAGCCGCAGTGGTGATAGTGTCGGCTTATACGCTTCTGTTTACGGTAAAAAAAGGCACGGCCGGCTTATATGAAAAGATGCGGGAGAAGGAGCAGGCCTTTGGCCTTCTAAGCATGATCAGAAAAGAGGTTGAGAGTATATACTATGCCAGAGATAGAGAATATACGGGCATTAAGATAGAGGAGAAGGACTTTTATGGCAAGCCTGCTTCACGGCTTACCTTTACGTGCTTTTTCAGGGACGGGATAAAGGTCATAAGCTATGCTGTGGTCGAAGACAATGACGGCAGGCTGAATCTCATAAAGACGATTGCTGATGTCATAAAGGGCGGCAAACCGATAAGAATAACTGTGCTCAAGGATATTGAGGGCTTCAGCGCACAGGTGCTGGACGAGGGATATGACAGGGTTTACGACTCGGCAAAGCTCAGGAAGGTCCCAAAGGACGTGAAGATATCTCTCTTGCTGAAAGGAGACAAAGGGGGCGAAGCATTTTCGCAGATATGCTCCCTCATGCTGAACGATGAGCAATAAGAAAGGCTATGTCCTGGTTATCGTGCTTCTGATACTGGCAGTCACGACGGCTGCGGTGGTTCAGTTCGCCGGGACTGTGTATGGCTATGTAAACACGGCCAATAACTTTAATGAGTCAGAAAGGATGTCCCTCCTGCTCAAGTCCGCATACCTCCTTGCAGCAGAAAGGGCGCTTGCTCTGTCATCGCAGTTCAGTTTCAGCAGCCAGAGAGAAATCGCACTTGAAGAGAAGATTGAGGATACGACAGTCGGGCTTCTTCTGAGAGACAACAACAGCAGGTTTAACGTGAATTCTCTTGTTTTCAGAAACGGGCTGATGAACGAAAACGGGTACAATATTTTTAAAAGGCTGCTCAGGGAACTCAGGATAGACGAAGCGTATGCCGACAGGCTTGTAGATTTTATCGATCCTGATAAAATCCCGAGGGTGCCTGACGGCGAGAGTAACGCCAAGAATTATTTCCTTTTTTCTTTGTCTGAATTGGGCTACATCTTCCCTGAAGATGTTTTAAAGACGGCCTTGCCTTATCTCACTGTCTTTGGCGACGGAACGATAAATGTAAACACGGCTGATGTGCCGCTCTTAAAGGCACTTCACCGCGATATGACCACAGCGCTGGCAGAAAGACTGAGGGAGGTCAGAGAGGGCAAGCCCTTTGAAAGAATGGCCGATCTGCTTAAGGTGCCAGGCATGGAAAGGATCGGCATTGACATGTCAGATGCCATCAAGGTGAAGAGTAACAGCTTCAGCGCGGCAATAAAAGCCGAACGCAATGATTTTGCAGAGACTGCAGAAGCCGGTTTTGACCTGAACGGGGGCAGAGCGGTGTTAAAATACTGGAGGGAACAATAATGGCGCTATGTCTCTTTGAGGAAAAAGGCCGGTTCCGCATTTACGATGAGGAGACCAAACATTCCTCACCCTCTGCAGAAACGATCGAAGATCTTATGAAGGTGCTTGTCAGGAACAGGGATATCAGGCTCTATATCAGCACGGACGCATTTTCGATAAGAAAGACCGTCCTGCCCAAAATAGAAAGCGAAAAAATCAGGGAGATACTGCCGTTTGAGATGGAAGGTCTTTTTCTGACGCCCTCTGCAGCTCTTGTCTTTGATTTCTACCCTCTCCGGTCTTCTGAAAAAGGCACTGAAGGTCTCGTGTTCGCATTGAAAAAGGGGATGGCAGAAAGCTATATCGCCCCTTTTGTTAAGGCTGGGTTGAACCTGGTCTCGCTCTCCCCGGCGTGGGACGACAGGCTTCTGGAATATGGCGCTGACAAAGATTTTTTTTATAAGACAGTGCTCAATCTTGCCCCTGCAGGTCTCAAAGGAGAGAAGGAAAAAAGAAAGATAAGGGATGTTTACCGGACGGCTTTCCTGTACTCAGTCGCTGTCCTGCTGGTATTTATGACGGGTCTCTCTATCAGGTATTACCTTGTTCTGAAAAAAGAGTCCAGAATAAATAAAGAAGTGTCAGCAGCTTATGCCGGCCTTTTCCCGGGGCAGAAGATGCCGTCGGACCTTTATTATGGCATCCAGTCAAAATTGGCAGAACTGAAGCAGAATTACAGGGCTTTTAAGGGGATAGAGGTGCTCGGGATCCTGAAGTTGGTTTCAGAAAGTTCGCGGGAAGGGGTGAGGGTGAAAGAGATCAATATGGACGGAAATAAGGCTACACTTAAGGGCGAAGGTGGAGACTATACTGTCATCGAGCAGTTCAGGAACAACCTGAAAAAAAGTTTCGACGAAGTTCAGCTCCTTGAAACAAAGAACATGCCGGACGGCAGGTCCGGCTTTGCGATAGAGGTGACGGCAAATGAATAATGAGAAGAAACAGCTGCTTGCTGCTGCCGGAATCCTTGCCTCATTATTTATTGCAGTTTTTGTTCTTTATGCCGGCCTCAGCAATGCCCAAAAAAGGCTGGCTATGCTGGAGTCCGTGCAGACCGAGATGAGCAGCAACAGGGCCGGGCTTACTGCAATGTCGGAAGAGACAAAGGTTCTGAAGGCAAGGGCAGCAGAAAACAAAAACAGGAACTTTGTATCCGAGATGGAAAAGACCGCAACTGAATTTGGTCTTTCAAAGAACCTGAAAAAAATAAACTTCATTACGCACAGGGAGGATGCCCGGTTCAGGGGAGATGACTATGAGCTAAAGCTCGAGGGGGTGGATATTAATACGGCTGTTAACTTCATATACCATATAGCCAACACGGGTGTCCTGGTAAAGGTAAAGAAGTTTTCCCTGTCGGTCAGCTTTGAGAACCCCAACCTCCTCAATATCAGTCTTCTCATTTCCCATATTACATGAAAAAAATCGGCATTATCCTTGCCAGCTCAATACTGACGATTTATCTTGCACTCTTTTTTTTTCTTACGCCTTTTCAGATCATTTCAAAAATTAACGATATGCAGCAGACAGTGGTGTTTAGTGCCGAAAAGTCGAACGGCAATCTGCTGACAGGGTACCGCTTCACGAATGCCTCTTTAGCCAGTGGTGAGGGCAGGAGGCTTTTGTTCCTTGATGAGATGAAGCTTAATATCAGTCTCCTCCGCCTCCTTCTCGGTCAGATAAGGATGGACATACAATCAAAAGAGATAACGGCTGTTCTGTCTGCCGGCTTTCATGGCAGCATGAAAGGAGAAGCAAACTTTAAGGGTATTCCCCTTGATTCAACGGCGTTTATCCCGCAGGAAAACATATTGTTCTCTGCGCTGCTTTCCGGGAGAATGATAATATCAGGCAGAAACGCCGACATGGAGGTCAAGTCTGATGAGATGCTATGGAAACGGCTCTCTGTGTCGGGGTTCGACCTTCCGCTTGATATATTTGAGAATGGCAAGGGCGCACTGTCCATCGAACAGAGCAGGATAATCGTCAGGTCACTTGCCTTTGAGGGAACCAAAGGATACGCGCGACTTTCAGGTGAGCTTAGCAGCGGGCAACAGAACCTTATTCTGGAACTTTTCCCCCATGACTGGAACGATCTCCTGCTCATACCGCTTGAACGTTACAAGATTTCGCCAGGGCAGTACAAAATGCCGCTCAATTTGTGAAAAAGAAGAAAATAGTTGCTGCCCGCATGAGCTTCTCATTTTTTGTTGTCATGCAGAATTCAGGCATCAATTAGACTTCTATTTACTTTACTCCATGATTTCAATAACATAGTGACAGAAAAAAGTGGCTTCACGAAAGAGAGGTATACACTGAGGAAATGGCAACCCTGAGATTTATCACAGCCGGCGAATCACATGGGAAAGCCCTTACAGGGATCGTTGACGGTATCCCTTCTGGATTTTCCCTGTCCGCAGAGCATATTGACCACGACCTGAAACGGCGGCAGGGGGGATATGGCCGCGGCGGGAGAATGAAGATTGAGTCAGACCATGGAGATATCATTTCAGGCGTTAGATGGGGGAAGACCTTGGGGTCCCCGATAGCGGTACAGATCGTCAATAAGGACTGGGATAATTGGCAGCAGGGCATGTCTGAATACGAGACGGATGCACGTTCTATCCCCTCGGTCCTGAGGCCGCGTCCTGGTCATGCTGATCTTGCCGGGGCTGTAAAATATCATACGAAAGATATGCGGAATATTCTGGAACGTTCGAGCGCAAGAGAGACTGCCATGCGCGTTGCCCTTGGTGCTATTGCAAAAACGATACTTTCGAATTTCGGCATCGCTGTCGGGAGTTATGTGATTCAGATCGGATCTGCACGCTATAACAAACCTATCCCCTCTTCATCGAAGGAACTTCTTGCTCTTTTCAGGTCTGCTGAAGAATCACCGGTCAGATGTCCTGATAAAGCTGTCTCCAAAAAAATGGTGGCCGCCATAAATAAGGCTATTCGGGATAGCTACTCGCTTGGCGGCTTGTTTGCAGTGTTTGCGACAGGCATCCCAATGGGATTAGGCAGTCACGTCCAGTGGGACAGGAAGCTCGATGGACAGTTGGCACAGGCGATTATGAGCATTCAGGCCATAAAAGGTGTAGAAATCGGCAGCGGCTTTGCAATGGCTTCGCACCCGGGATCAGAAGTAATGGATGAAATCTATTATGAAAAATCGTCAGACCCCGATAAAATGCCGTTTGTCAGAAAGACAAATCATGCCGGCGGTATAGAGGGTGGGATGACGAACGGTATGCCTGTTACGCTGACTGCAGCCATGAAACCTATTCCAACTCTCAGGAAGCCCCTTGCCTCTATTGATATCATAACCAAGCGCTCTCTTAAGGCGGCATATGAACGCTCGGATGTCTGCGCTGTCCCCGCTGCCGCGGTTGTTGGAGAAGCTATGGTTGCGCTCACTATTGCTGATGCTTTTTTTGAGAAATTCGGCGGCGACAGCAGGGAAGAGATGTTGCGCAATTATAAGAGCTATAGGGCATATATTCTGAGGTACTGACTCCCCATGGAATCGCTATGCTCCCTCCCAAAGCGCTTATGATGAAAAATATCGTATTAACAGGATTCATGGGGACAGGCAAGAGTGAAGTTGCCAGGGAACTGTCCCGGCTTTGCGGCATGAGACTTATCGATATTGACCAGGAGATCGAAAAAACTCAGGGAATATCCATTGCAGAAATTTTTTCGCGTCACGGCGAAGAATATTTTCGCATAATCGAGACTGCAGCTATCCTGCAGTTTGCGTCAGAACAGGGAGTTGTTATATCTTCAGGGGGTGGAGCTGTTCTGAGAGAGGAAAATCTGAAGGCACTGCAGGCCCATGGCATTATCTTCTGCCTCACGGCAAGCCCTGAGACGATCAGGCTCCGTACCGCAGGCAATAACAATCGGCCCCTTCTGCAGTGCGATGACAGACAGGTGAGAATATCCGAACTTTTGAAAGAGAGACAGCCATTTTATGAAAGAGCCGGAATTATGATTAATACAGAAGGAAAGACCCCGTTAGAGGTAGCCAACGAAATTATAGGAAAAATATCATGAATAAGATAAGGGTAGAATTAGGAGAAAGAAGTTATACCATTGCTCTTGGCAGCAGCATACTGAAAGATCTTGGGAAAAGCCTGGAACGCTTTGATTTCAGCAAGAAAGCCGCTATTGTGAGCAACCCTACAGTTTATGAGCTTTACGGCAAGAAGCTGAAATCTTCACTCGAAGACGCTGGTTTTGAAATTATTGAGATCATCCTGCCTGATGGAGAGGAATACAAAAACCTCACATCAGTCGAGAAGATTTACGAGCAGCTGCTCAAATTACGATTCGACAGGCGATCAGTGCTGATAGCTCTTGGTGGCGGGGTTATCGGTGACATTACAGGATATGCGGCATCAACCTATATGAGAGGAATTGATTTCATTCAGGTCCCAACTACGCTTCTGGCACAGGTTGATAGTTCAGTGGGAGGTAAAACGGGCGTCAATCATGCACTTGGAAAGAACATGATCGGGACATTCTGGCAGCCGAGGCTTGTATGGGTTGACATTAGCACACTCCATTCCCTTTCACGCAGAAATTTTCTGGCAGGGATCGCAGAAATCGTCAAATACGGCATCATTTGGGACAGTGCTTTCTTCGATTTTCTCGAGAAGAAGCGGGAAACCCTGCTAAGTCTTAACCCGGATGATATTATCCATGTCATCAAACGCTCGTGCGAAATAAAAGCCGATGTCGTATCACGGGATGAACGCGAGTCAGGTCTCAGGGCCATATTGAACTTTGGCCATACCATCGGGCATGCTATTGAGACTGCTACGGGGTATACAACATTTCTCCATGGTGAAGCAATTGCTATCGGAATGCATGCTGAGGCTATCCTTGCTCACGAGGCTGGACTTATTGGCTGGGATGAAGTCTCCAGAATACAACACCTCCTGAAAACATTCGGCCTGCCGACCGGAATTCCTTCGGGTATAGACCTCTCCGCGCTCTTTGGTGCTATGAAGCTGGATAAAAAAGCTGTTGCCGGTGACGTAAAGTTTGTTCTTCCCGAACGCATTGGCAGGGTCAGAATCCAGGGAAATATTTCCGACAAGGTAGTTCAGCAGGCAGTCATGAAAGCGCTGTCAACATAGCCCGGAAGCTGCAAATTATATTTCTATCACGGTCCTGATCGACAATCAGGATTGATAACTCTGTTTACTTTGCCATGACAAGTGAGACCCATTTCCCGTCAATGATCTTTTCCTGCAAGGCAAGACCTGATGAGCCCATTGCCTCTATTACCCTGTTTTCCTGGCCAACGAGCAAGCCAGAGAGAATGGCTTTGCCATTGGCTTCAAGCCTGTCTGACAATTCAGGGGCAATTTCTGTCAGTATTTCAACCAGCAGGTTTGCGGCAATGACATCGAATTTACCGCTGACTGCCCGAATGGTGCCTTCGATTACCTCTATATTGGCAAGACCGTTTGCCGCTGCATTTCTTTGCGCAGCATCAACAGCAAGCGGATCGATGTCTGCTGCCGTCACCCGCTCAAATCCCAGCCTTGAAGCTCCGATCGCAAGGATGCCGGTACCCGTGCCGATGTCCAGGAATCTCCTGGTGCTGCCGGAGCGGGCAATCTTTTCTATCAGACTGAGGCAGGTCCGCGTAGTCTCATGATGGCCGGTACCGAAGACCATGCCGGGGTCTATGATGATCGGGATGCGATCCGTCTCCGGCCGAAGCCAGGACGGGATGATGGTAAGATTATCACCCACATCAATAGGAGTAAAACTCTTTTTCCATGTCTCATTCCAGTCCTTTTCAGGCAGGACATTATGGATGAGGGAAAATGTGGCATCAAGACCTGAAGCTTCCAGCACTGATCTGAACCTGCTGAGCTCATCGGATATTTCAGCAGGCGATTGCTTGGGTTCGAAATAACCGGTCAGCCCTTTGTCCTGCTCAGCGAAGCCGATTGCACCCATTTCAGACATTCTGTTGATAAGTGCATCCCGGGATTCTTCCGGTGCAGTGACTATGATCTCGATATAGGTCATCGGGTTAAACTCCTTTTTTTGAAAATGGTTCGTCGGTTTCGAAGGTGCTGATTTTCTATGCGAGTGACTACCTGTTGCAGAAATTGAACAAGTATCTATCTCCCCGGCGCGCTACCGCAACGCCGGAGGCTCTTTGCAGAGGCCGCGGCAAATCGGTCAGCTATGCAAGAAGAATATCCTGCTGTTCTGTTTCGCCCTCCGCGAACAGGGAAACCCAGTCGCCTCTCCTGGTGAGGAGAAAGGGCATCTCTTTGCCGCATTTTTTGCACCTGCGTATCTCAGCCGCTTCGATTCCGAACTCTGTGAGTTCTGATGATATGCCATGGTGCGAGACAGATTCATATTTATGGACATGGTTCATAATGGTTCTCCTTACTATTAGGCTACCCTAAAACAGGCAAATAGTCGAGAGGCATATTAAAGCCTTTTGTACCAAGAAACTGCAGATATCAGGCAATCTGAATTAAAGGGCATGAGGGGCCTTAAAGCCTTTATTTATAGGGCTGAGCATCAGGCAATTGCTTGACAAAAAAATACGTTCTTGATAGTGTTATCACAGCCATATTATTTATAGAACCATCACTATAGAAAGGGGGGAGGATAATGACAAAAGCAGAACTGATTGAAAAGATTGCTGCAGGCGCAGGTCTTAGCAAGGCAGATGCATCAAGGGCGCTTGATTCATCTCTTGATGCAATCAAGGGAGCATTGAAGAAGGGGCAGAAGGTGACACTCGTTGGTTTCGGCACATTCAGTGTTACCAAGAGGAAGGCAAGGATGGGCCGTAACCCGAGAACCGGGCAGGAGATCAAGATCGCGGCCGCGAAGACTCCTAAGTTTACTGCGGGCAAGGCACTGAAGGATGCAATAAGGAAATAACAACTTTCATGCACTAGTTAAGAAAAGGGACAAATTCCTTTGTCCCTTTTCTTTTGTGTGATACCAAAGAACATGATAGAATTAAAAAATAGGGAAGCCCTGAAAAAATGAAAGCTCATGGTATTCTTGCCGCAATAGATCTGGGCGCTGACACAGAAAAGATAGTCTCCTATGCCTCATGCTTTGCTGCGGGCTCTAAGGCCCCGGTTACGTTGCTGTATGTGATCGATTTTCTCCTCACTCCTCCGGCGTACCTCATGCCCTATATTGCAGAAGAGCAGAAGCGCGATGAAGCAGAACTTCATCGCTGGCAAGCCGTTCTCGGGAAGCAAGGCATATTTTCTGGCTCTCGAATCATGATGGGGAGGCTCCACGAATCCTTTGTGAAGGCAATAGAGGAGTTTTTGCCTGGCCTTCTGGTCATCGGGTATCAGACCCACGCCTTCAGGCCCAGCAGTTCAGAGCGGCTTATCAAATCCCTCGAGATGCCTATGCTTGTTGTGCGCGGGAAAAGAGCAGATCTGCCAGGCCCTGTGTCTATCAGGAAGATCCTCTGTGCAGTGGATTTCTCTGATAACGCTCAAAAGGCACTTGCGATGGCTTCTGAATATGCCCGGGTATTTTCCGCAGACCTTCACGTTGTTCATTGCATCCCATCGCATACGATCAAGAGCCGCTGGGCCATATGGGAGGCGGCAGGCAAGATCGACGAAGAGCAATTTGATATGCAGATGCAGGCAGAAGCTGAAACTGAACTGTCAGGGATGCTCCGGAAGGCAGGCATACAGCATCCCGGAGAACTGCTCCAGGGGAATCCGGCAGAAACGATCTGCTCTCTTGCCGGGGAGGGAGGCTATGATCTTGTTGTTATGGGAGCCCGCGGTCTTTCCTATATGCAGGGATTACTCATCGGCAGCACAACAGAATCAGTCCTCAGGTCCTCTCCCTGTCCGGTTCTTATTGTTCACTGATGTTGATTTCCTTCCTCTTGCTGATATCCGGCCTTGTTCTGATCCTGATCGCAGCTGAGTTTTTTACGAACGGCATAGAGGAGTTTGGACGCCATTTTTCCTTTTCCCAGGCAGTCGTAGGAAGCATTTTTGCCGCTGTCGGCACTGCCTTGCCCGAGACGATCCTGCCTGTTGTCGCGATTTTCATGTACGGCGGCGCTTCGGCGAAGGAGATCGGTGTCGGCGCAATTCTCGGTGCGCCCTTTATGCTCTCTACCCTCGCTTTTTTTCTTGTCGGGCTGACGGTGACCGTTGCCGCACTCAGGGGAAAGCGCACATTTGAGCTCAAGGTCGAAGCTCACTCCATCCGCAGGGATCTTATCTTTTTTGTTCTTATGTATTCAGCTGCTATTTTAGCTCCGATCATCGGGGGCAAGACCCTTCTCATTCCCATATCTCTTGCCCTTGTGGCCGGTTATATCTTTTATGCCTACCTGACCTTCAGGGGTGAAAGTGCTGACATGGAACATACTGAGGGTATGTATGCATGGAGGCTCCTCCGTAAGCTCAGACCTGCGCTCTCAAGACAGCATCCACCTCTTTTTCTGATTCTTTTTCAGATCGTTGCAGCGCTGGCTGTTATGATAAAAGGTGCGCATACCTTCGTGCACAGCCTTGAGCTGGTGTCAGTGAAATTCGGCATGGATCCTCTTATTTTTGCCCTGCTTCTCGCTCCTGTTGCTACTGAACTGCCGGAGAAGTTCAATAGTGTTACCTGGACCTGGAAGGGGAGGGACACGCTGGCACTCGGGAATATCTCCGGAGCAATGGTTTTTCAGTCAACCTTCCCTGTGTCTGTGGGGCTGATCTATACTGACTGGAACATCAGCGGCATGGCGCTTCTTTCTGCAGTGCTTGCGATTATCTCTGCCACAGCAGTTCTTGGAGTTATTTCCGTGACAAAACGTATTTCACCTTTTGTGATGCTCTTTGGCGGAGTTCTTTATCTTGTCTATGCAGGCGTGCTTCTATTCAGATAAGACCCTTATTTACTGAACAGGTCGTTTAATTTTTTTAGTGCAGCATCCCTGTTTTGCGATGAAGATACTGTATCCTCTCTGAAATCAAAATAATCGCAGAAATTTGCTTTTTCACGAGAACGCAGAAATTCGGTCTTTGGTTCAAGGCACTTATTATGAGCAGACTCTTTATAAAATCGGCAGTTCAGGCAGATATGCAGGTCATTTCCACATTTTGAACAGACAGATTTTCTTGAGAAATACTTGTCAACTGTTACTTCTTTCTTGCAGTGGCTGCAGACCTTCATACCCTACCTCCTATTGTTCCTTAATAATTTCAAGCTTTTTATACTTATCTGTCACTTCAGGAATCAATAATTATTGACAGGACGCTGGTGCTGTGATAGTTTGGACATATACTCTTTAAAAAGGAGGTAATCATGGCCTGCAAATCAAAGAGCGGCGCCTGTGGAACAGCAAAGAAAGCCACGGCAACGAAGGCACCAGCAAAGAAGAAAAAATAGTGATCTCTTGCACTTGAAACAAAAAGGGAGGGCACATGCCCTCCCTTTTTGTTTCAGTTTCGGCCATCATGCCGCTATTTATTAATCGGAAATGTTATGGCCGGCACCGGCTCGAATGTCCTTCCTGCTTTTTTCAACCTTTCTTCATGCTCTTTCCTGATGTCAGCGATAGACTGCGTGGTCAGGATGTAGGGAGTCATGAGTATGACCAATTCAGCTTTTTGATTTTCCTGAACAACCTGTTTGAAAGCTGTCCCTACGACCGGAATATCACTGAGAAAAGGGATTTTCTTGACCGTATCGTTTAGCTTGTCAGTGATAAGACCGGCAATTACGACGGTCTCTCCATTATGGGTCTTGATCATAGTGTCAACTTCGCGAGTACCGATGACAGGTTTAGTATTTCTATTTTTATTGCTGTCTTCATACACAGCTTCTCTGATTTTGTCTGAAATGCTCGGATGTATCTGCATTGTAATGACGCCGTAATCATCGATTTGTGGTGTTACATCGAGAAAGATGCCTACTTCGTCAATCTGAGGGGTGACATAAGTAAGGAGGACCGTGCCATCGGCGTTAAAATAGCTATTGGTCAACCATGAAACTTCTTTGGTCGTGATCTTGATTACCGCTCGCTGATTGTTCATGGTTGATACCTTCGGACTCGACAGAATATTTACCTGTCCCTGCTCTTTCATTGCGTCAAGAAACGCATTGATTTTATTGTTTGTGAGGTCAACAGTAAATACTCCAGAGTCGGTTAACAGGTTCTGGGCAACTTTTAACCTAAACCCATTGAAGCGTTCTACCGCGCTCCAGTCAATGCCAAACTTGTACCCGTCGTTAAGAGATACCTCAATAATATGGGCTTGAATCATCACCTGCTTTCTCGCCGCCTGCTCAACGTCTTTGATGAAATCCTCAATCCTTTCCATGCTGTCGGAATAATCGGTGACCAGGACAATGCCTGCAATTTCGCTTATGACAAGCTTTTTCCCTGTTTTTTCATCGCCTCTGCTAAAACTGCCTTCACTGTCACCGCTCCCCTTCGTGTCACCGAAGACGAGGACCTCAAGTCCTCTCCGTATCTCTTTCCAGAAATCAGAAGTGCCGGAAGTTGTGATATTGACGCTGCCCTGGGTCGATGATGATGATGTCGACGATCCTGATGAAGAGGGGGTTCCGGAAGAGATATTTATATTCGTCCCTCCGGTCCCGGAAACTCCGGTTGTATTATTGCCTGTAGATATTGCCGCATTCATTGTGCTGGTTGATGTCCGCTTCCCCGTAATATAGTTGACCCTGAATGTTTTGGTCTCGAGGATTGGCTTTGTTACCCTGATAAACCCCTTATCTATTCTGAAGGTGAAGCCAAGTTGCCGTGTTATGGCATAGAGTGCGCTGTTCAGTTCGAGATTGGTAAAGTCGATCGATATCTTTCCGGTCACTTCCCTGTCTGCTATGATATTGACCCCGCTGTCTTTTGAGAGAAGGAGCAGGACGTCACGTACATCAGCATCCCTTACGCTCAGGGAAAACTTTCTTATGTCTTTTGCGGGCGGCAGCTCTTCTGCTTTAGCCGGTTCCGGAGTCATGGCCGGCGCAGGCAGCTGCGGAGGAGCTTTTAGTGCCATAGTCTCAGGGACTTCGGTCATCCTGGGCGTTGCACATCCCAGGACTACAAAGGCGAGACAAATTGTCATTACATGAAATTTCTTCATTTCTTCTTCTCCTTGATAACTTTATAATCATCAAACGATATTTCCTGTTTTTTTCCATCTGCCAATAAAACAATGCTGTGTTGTTTAATCTCCTTGATAATTGCTGTGCCGATGCGGTCATTGACCCCATAGACCTTGCCGTCGATGAGCGCACGGCTGTTGCCATCCCTCTTTATTATGCCCATGAGTTTAATGTCGTAGACTATCTCTGCCGCCTTGCGGTCTGGACCTGCGCGTAAAGAGAAGGGGTCCCGTTTCCATTTGCCCTTATCCTCTTTGGTCAAAGGCTGAGCAGCTGGCACCGGCAGTGCTTTGTCAGGTTGCCTGGCAGGTTCTGAACGTTTTTGTGCCGGTTGAGCCTTTTCTGTCCGAGACGTTTTCTGTCTGGACATGAAGAATTGAGTATTATAGACAATGACTATGATAAACAACATGCCTACGATACCCACGACATATTTATTGCCGAGCACTCCCTGGGGCATAGACATTATTTCGCCTCCATTGCATAAGTACTCGCCGTCATTTCTACGGCAAGAGAACTCTTTTCGCGCCTGATCATGAGGCTCTCTATAGTTACGAGTTTCTCAAATCCCTGCAACTCCTGAATGAAGTCAGCCATTTCCCGGTACCCCGCATGGAAGGTCATCCTTACAGGATAAGACCGGAGTGACACCGGACTATTGCCGTGGGTTTGCCTGCGGGTATTGTCTGCAGATTTCTGCTCAAACAGCAGGTCTCGGATTCCATATTTTCGTGATACGGTATATGCAGTCTCGATAAATTCTGTTGTCCACATCCGCTGGGGTATGAACTTCATGATATCCGTGCTGCTATCGGAGTTTTTTGCTATTGCCAGTTCATGCTCTGCCCCGGACTTTTTAATCGCCGCCCGAAGTTCACGTATCGCTTTGATCTTTGAAAATGCGTATAGGGAAAAGATCAGCCCAGTTACTATGACCACAGCAAGAATGATGTAAAAGGCCTTCCCCTGGTTTTTCATTGCAGTACCTCAAACTTTGCCTTGATGGTAAATTCCTGTTTCTTCGCAGTCGGCGCTGTGGTGACAGACGTAATCTCGGGCGGCGATGTCATTGCAACGCGACCCGTGGTTTCAAGGGCTTTCAAAAACTTTGAAACTGCTGAATTCCTGAGACCCTCATCTGCGGGCTGCAGACTTGCTCCCAGCTTGATAAACGTTGCATCCGCTGTTTTTTCAATATCGAGGCTGATGAGGTTCATATCCGGCGGTATCAGGTTAGCAATATCCCTGAATAGGGGATGAAGGTTCTTATTATTGCTCATGATTTTTTTCAGGGCATCCTGCTGACTTCTATCAGGTGATCCTGACTTATGAGATGCCTTTACTTCTGTCTCAAATTTATCCCTTAAGACCTTTAGATCTCTTTCTGCTTTGTTCAGGACTGTGTATCCGCCTCCGATCAGGATTACATAAAAGACAAGAGCGGCGATAAGAGCTGCCCTTCCTGCAACCTGCTTCCCCCTGTCTCTCTCATCAGAAGGCAAAAGGTTGATGAACTGGTCAGCAGGTGTGATCAACGAAAGACCGGCAACTGCCGTGTAAATGCTTGCATGCTCCACTTCAATATCAAAGGGGTTAAGGAGTGAACTGTTTATGCCAAGCCCCTCTGACACACACTGCGCTGTTCCTTCCTCAATTGAACCCAGTCCGCTTATCCAGAGACGGGAGATCCTTTCCTCGGCTGCGCCGCCCCCCATTTCCATCATAAAGTTATAGAGCGCGTCGACGATTGTATACATCTTGATCTTGCAGATCTGCATCGGGTCCATATCTTTGCTGGAAAGTTTTGCGTCGTCAACTGCGGGCATTTGAACTTTCTTGTAATTGATGAGCTTTCCGTTATTGAAGACGATGATCTCAATAAAGGTTTGGCCTATCTCAAGAACGGCCTCATTCCCTTCGGTTTCGGGTCGGATCTTTTTAAAGGCGCTGATAATCCCTTCAAGGCTTGTTGTAACAACAGAGGGCTTGATGCCGCATTCTTTCAAAAGTGCGAGGTAATCCCGCATATCTGATTTGAGTGCATATTCCGCAAGGATATCCTGTTTGCCCGGTCGATTCCTGATGATCCTTCTGATACCCAGAACAAAGTCCTGCGTGCCGAGTTCCTTTGCAATTTCTCTCCGAACGACCTTTTCTGCATCTCCAATATCCATTGCAGGAATCTGAAGAATATTGAATTTTACAATCCTGTTAGGCAGAATGACATGGGCCTTGCCCTTCTTGCCCCCAACCTCCCGGACGGCGTTCGTAAGTTGCTCTTTTGCCGCCTGCATGTCGGCGAGCGAAAAATTTCGTGTAAGGTGAACATGCTTTAAAGCCCCGGCCTTAGCGGACAGAAGCCTCAGGCTTACAGCTCTGAAGTCTATGTTTAATGAGTTCATAATTTATCCTTTATGGTATTGATTGCATCAGTAAATCTGCGAATATAGAGCTAACCCTGTCATTAACATTCACAATTACCGCAGAGTTGTTAGGTCCCCCGCCTACGGTTTGCCCTGCTATTAAATTGGGATCAGGACAGCCAAGCGCAGAATAAAGGGCTGAACTGAAATAAACTGGTCCTATCGGCACGTTGACCCCGATATTTACATTAAACGGCACTGAAAAATAGCGTTTACTGCTATCTCCTGGTATGGAAACAGGGGAGTAACAGACGCAGGCAGGCGAAGTAATAAGATTGCCTGTTCCATCCCTGTATCTTGCGCATATCTTTGCAGAATAGCTCAATGAGCTCGGCGGCGCTACAGCAAAAGTAATATTTAATGCGCCCTGCAGGTTCTGCGTCGGAAACACCTCGTTTGTAAAGATTTTGACTACTATATCATCAGGCGTACCCGTAGTCCTATCAGCGCCTAAACTTCTTAGTTCCATCATTTCGCCAGCAACACCGGTAGAAGCGTATGAAATCGAAGTTCCCCAAGCATCAGTTTTATAATCATTCATATTAAACCCACGGGGCAGATAAGGACCGTTCCAGTTATTAGTCACCCATGCAGGCTGTTGAACAAGTTCCTGAAGATTTGATGTGGTAGGCAACGCTCCAATATCTCCAATAAAGCCGTAATGGGTTCTGACGCCATTCTGTATCAGCTTCGGATCTCCGACCATGGCCTTTTTGAGATCGGCCATGCGTTCTCTGGTTGTATCGATCTCTGTGCTCTCCCAAACACGATATATGAAGGGGATCATAATGCCGACCAGCGTTGCGATAATTGCCATCACCACAATGACTTCTACTAAAGTAAACCCTTCCCTGTCAGTCCAGCGATGATTTTTCATCGCACCCGAAGTCCTCCAATAATCTTGTAAAGGGGCAGGAAGAATGACGCCAGAGTAAGAAGCACAATTCCGCCGAGCAGGAGAAGGATGAGCGGCTCGATGATCGTGAAGACCTTTTTCAAGGTCTCTGGTATTTCCTTGTCATACATAGTGCTGATCTTCAAAACGGTATTGTCCAGCGTGCCGGTCTTCTCGCCGATTTCGACCATATTCAGCAGAAGAGGCCCGAAATCACCGGTCAGCCTGAGAGCCTTATTGATCTGTTCGCCACTGAGAACGGAATTCGCAACTTTGTTGAAAGATTCGGCAATGACCGTATTTCTGATAACATCTGCAGAAACACGCAGCGTTTCATGCATGCTAAGGCCTGAACGGTATAAAATGGCAAACGTCCTGAAATACCGTGAATGATTAAGCTTTTTTGTAAGGTCTCCGATAAGGGGGAGCTTAAGCACAATACGGTCAATGATCCGTTTTGAAGCCAGGTGCCTGTTGAGTTGGCGATATATGAACGGCAGGGCAAAGAAGAGCAGGATGATAAACGGCCAATAACCCTTCATAAATTCTACGGTCCCGATCATGATCTGTGTCGGCAGCGGCAGTGCCACCTTCAGGTCGGTCAGGATCTTTACGAACTTTGGCATGACAAAGACAAAGAGGATCATGATAAGGCCAAACACCGCGGTGAGGACTATGGCAGGATAGGCCAGGGCAGATTTTACATCTTTTTTCAGCTTGATCTGCCATTCCATATAGACCATCAGATCGTCCAGTATCTGTTCAAGGCTACCAGCTGCCTCACCCGCCCTAACCATGCTTGAGTAGTAACCGGGGAAGATGAAAGGGTAATCGAACATCGATTCTGAGATCGACTTGCCTGATTCGAGTTTTGTGTAGAGCATAGACGCTGTTCTCGATATTTTTCTGTTTGCAGTCTGATTGGCAAGATCACCCAGGCCGCTCATAAGCGGTACGCCCGAAGAAAGAATAAGCTGGAGAAAATAGGTAAAATTCAGAAGATCCTTATCGTTCAGCCTGAATGGTGCCTGAAATCCAAAGCCTGCGCGCGAGGCTTCTATAAGTGTGAGTCCTTTTGCATTAAGCAGGTTTTCGAGTTCACCCTCATTAGAGGCCTCTATCTTGCCTGCTATAACTTTTGCCTCATCATCAATTGCGCGGTAATTGTAAAAAGCCATCAGAATGCGGTCCTCGTGGCACTGTGGACCTCTTCCAGAGAGGTCAGACCTTCTGCGGCTTTCCGGATGCCAACTTTATACATGGTCTTGAGTCCTGTTCTTATGGCTGTTTCAAAAAGCTCATCCGAGCCTTTCTTTGACAGGACAAGCTTTCTGAGTTCTTCGTTCATCTTAAATATTTCATAAATTACGGTTCTGCCGCGATATCCCGTGTCGCTGCATTCAGGGCACCCTTTAGCCCTGTACAGCACCGTGTCTTTGGTGATCGCAGGTTCGAGCCTTTGCACCATCTCAGGCGGAGGGGCGTAGGCTTCCTTGCATTTTTCGCAGAGGAGCCGGACGAGCCGCTGGGCAATGATAGTGTCAACCGTTGATGCAAGCAGGAAGGGCTCAATGCCCATGTCGATGATGCGGGGAAGGCTTGATGCAGCATCATTCGTATGAAGTGTGCTGAAGACGAGATGCCCGGTCAGCGAGGAACGGATTGCGAGCTCCGCGGTCTCCACATCACGCATTTCGCCAACCAAAATCACGTCAGGGTCCTGCCTGAGTATCGAGCGCAGGCCCGTCGCAAAGGTCAGCCCGGCTTTTATATTCACCTGCGATTGTCTGACCAGAGGAAGCTGATATTCTATAGGATCCTCTATCGTGAAAATATTCTTGTAAACACTGTTGATGATCGAAAGAAGCGAATAGAGCGTCGTGGTCTTTCCTGAGCCTGTTGGGCCGGTTACGAGGATCAGACCATAGGGCATGACAAGCGACTTGTTCAGCAGTTCAATGTCTTCCTTCATAAAGCCGAGGTTTTCAAGGCCAAGGAGAAGGCGGGATTTATCGAGTATCCTGATGACAATGTTTTCACCGCCCAGAATGGGGAAGGTTGATATTCTGAGATCGAGCACCTTAGACTTCCATGCGAACTCTGTTGCGCCGTCCTGGGGCACTCTGTTTTCTGCTATGTTCATGGCTCCCAGGATCTTGATTCTCGACACAAGGGCTGCAAGAATTTCTTTTGGCAGATACATGCCGTGCTGCAGCAGGCCGTCCACCCTGTACCGAACGCGTGTGCCTTTGGCATCAGGTCCGATATGGATATCGGTTGCTCCTTTCTGTAATGCGGTAGTTATTATTCTGTCAACCAGTCTGACAACCGGTGCAATAGAAACATCGCCTGGCCGGTTGGCCTCCCGTTCGAAGGTCCTGAGCGCTGAGGTGCTTTGTCTGACTATATCATCGAGATCATCGGGGATATTCGCACCGTCACCGACCTCATTCTTTCGCTGGTCGTTGCTATGTACCATTGAGAGCACTGTGAACAGATCGGTCTGGCTTATAAAGCCGAGTCCAAAGCAGATGGCGCCAAGAAGTTCTCCGGTCTTCTTCTGCTCTTCAAGTGCGAGCTTCAATTGGTCTTCAGTGATAAGGCCAGCTTCGATAAGACGGTCACCAATACGTTTTGGCTGCATGGCTATCCTTTCAGGAGATCATCGACCCCTATCTACAGAATGCGATTGACAAAAATGTGTAAACATTATATCCCAACATGGGATACTTCGCCATAATAAAGTATTATTTTTAACAAGTTAGATAGAACCCTCATTCTTCTTAATCGTGATAAAAGGGGAAAAACTTTAATCCCCTGAATCGCATGTGATACTATCAGGCTATGTTTGAAGAAAATATCAGGAAATTGAAGGAACAGGGACTCTTGAGGCAGATACGTGAAAGGGCATCCGGTCAAGGGCCGGTTATAGCCATCGGGAGAAGGAAGTTTGTCAATTTCTCTTCGAATGACTACCTCGGGCTTGCCAATCACCCTGTTCTTGCCAATGCTGCAACTCAGGCAATGCATAAATACGGGTTTGGTGCAGGAGCTTCCCGGCTACTTGTCGGCGGAACGCTCCTCCATGAGAAGCTCGAAAAGAGTATTGCTGCCTGGAAAGGGACTGATGCTGCTCGTGTATTTAATTCCGGTTATGCCGCGAACACTGGTATCCTGCCTGCTCTTGCATCAGAGAACGATATTATCTTCAGCGATGCGCTCAATCATGCGAGCCTCATTGACGGCTGCAGACTGAGCAGGGCAAAGACTGTTGTTTACCGGCATAAGGACATCAGGCACCTTCAGGCACTTATGAACAGGTGCAAGACCTCCGGCAAAAAGATCGTCGTCACCGATACGGTCTTCAGCATGGATGGAGATATCGCCCCTTTAAGAGATCTTTATGATCTGTGCAGGTCTGTAAACGCATCACACATTACGCATCGGACATTACTTCTTTATCTTGACGATGCTCATGGCACTGGAGTGCTCGGCAAGGGCAAAGGTGCGCTTTCACATTTCAATATAAAGCCGGAAAGGTGGATCATACAGATGGGCACATTTTCGAAGGCATTAGGTGCTTTCGGCGCCTTTGCCGCAGGGAGCGATGATGTTGTGCGATGGATCTCTAACCGGGCACGCAGCCTGCTTTTTTCAACTGCCCTGCCTCCTGCTGTCATTGCTGCTGCCAGTGTTGCTGTTCAGATGATCAGAAAGGACCGGGGACTCATTGAGAAGCTCTGGTCAAACAGGGAATATCTCATAAAAGCCCTGTATGCCATTGGATACGACAGCACGTTGAGTGAGACGCCTATTATTCCGATCAAGACTTCTTCAAATGAAGCGGCTGTCAGGATGTCGCAATTCTTCTTCAAACACGGTGTCTATGTGCCTGCTATCCGGCCGCCCACAGTGAAAGAGCCGAGGCTAAGGATTGTTGTGACTGCAGCCCATGAAAAAAAACACCTGGATAAGCTGGTTTCACTTCTAAAGCAGTTGAAGGGAACTTGATGCAGCGGTTTTCTAAGCGCTGGGGACTGAAAAGACGCAGGACGGACTTCCCTGGCCAATGCACTGCTCCATGGATACATTGCGGTGCAAGAGCTCCCTGAAGAGCTGAAGTTCATCCATGCAGACCTCATTGAACTCTGATGCTACTTTTCTGATGGGACAGTTATAGCTTTTGAGGATATAGGAGTCGCCCTCTTTTTCGAGCTCAGCAAAATATCCCTCTGACACAAGGAGATTCTTCAGTCCGTGCATGATCTCGTCCATCCCTGTTAGGCCGGACAGGGCTTCCTTCTTCTGCCTGAGAACAGTGTCCCGCCGCCAGCCGAAAATCTTGTTGATTTTATCCTGCCCGTCGTTTTTTTTGACCTGTTTCAGAATATCGAGGGCTAATCTGTCATATGTTTTTGGGAAAAGGTCATCAGCGGATTCGGTGAGCATATAGACGAAGCCGGGCCTTCCAATGCCATGTTTTTTTGCAATATAACTGACGAGTCCTTTCTTTTCGAGGGAAAGAAGATGCTGTCTGATGCCCATGGGAGTGATGCTGATCTTCTTGCTCAGATCCTCAATGGTCATGCCCCCGTTCTTTTTCAGGAGCGTTATTATGTTTTGACGCGTCGGGTTTTCGTCAACTTTCTCAAGCATTGGAAAAAATAGCATAAAAATACTATTTCTGTAAATAAGTATCTTAATTAATTGTAAAGTGAGTTCTATAATAACACCTGGCAGATGCTGGACATCTTAGACATTGCCTTGGCCAGGAGATTTCCTGAATGCATACATAATGCCGCTAATTTGGTATGATAACAACAGTAATTCGCGAAAAAATTTCAAAAAAAAGAGAGGCAGCAATAAGGTGCTCAAACTCCTCGACGGCATAGTAGAGCTGTACAAAAAAGTTGCAACATCACTGCCTCCTGATGTCGAAGAGGCTCTAAAATCAGCATTGTCCCTGGAATCCGGGGGGTCTACTGCTGCTTCATCTCTCTCCGTCATACTTGAGAACATTAAAAGGGCCCGGGAGACCGCGCGGCCTATCTGTCAGGACACCGGGGTCCCCGTTTTTTACGTGAAGGTTCCCTTTGGGCTGAGCCAGAATGAACTGAAACAGACCATTCTTGAGGCAACTCGTGAAGCAACACAGAAGATCCCTTTGAGGCCCAATGCCGTTGATATCATTACAGAGAAAAACTCCGGAGACAATACTGGCGAGGGTTTTCCGATCATCTATTTTGAAGAAACCCCGAGTGGTTCACTGATCATTGACCTTATGCTCAAGGGCGGCGGATGTGAGAATGCAGGGCAGACATACAAGCTGCCTCTTGAAGAGCTTGGCGCACAGCGCAACCTCGAAGGGGTAAGAAAATGCGTGCTCGATGCGATTCAGAAAGCCCAGGGCAGGGGATGCCCTCCCTATGTCGTGGGTGTCGGCATCGGCGCGGCGAAGGACCAGGTTGCAAGGCTTGCCAAAGAGCAGCTCATGAGAAAACTGACTGAGGTAAATAAGGTCGATGAGCTTGCACAGCTTGAAAAACTCATTCTCTCTGAAATTAACGAGCTCGGCATAGGCACTATGGGACTCGGAGGAAGAACTACTGCGCTTGGTGTCAAGGTCGGCGTTAACCATCGCCACCCTGCATCCTATTTTGTCGATGTCTCGTTAGCGTGCTGGGCAATGAGAAGGGGCAGGCTGATATGGTAGAGGAAAAAAGACTGAACCTTCCCTTATCTGCGGGCGATGTAGCAGGCCTTAAGGCAGGAGATATGGTCCTGCTTAACGGGAAGATCGTTACCGGCAGGGACCGGGTGCATAAATTCCTTGTCGAAAAGAGACCGGGGAAGGAAGATCTGCCTTTTGATATTGCGGGCACGGTGCTTTATCACTGCGGCCCGGTGATGAAAAAAGAAGCTGACGGTTATCAGGTCATTGCTGCAGGGCCGACGACAAGTATGCGCGTCGAGATGTATGAGGCCGACGTTATACAGCAATACGGCTTGCGCGGAGTCATGGGCAAGGGCGGCATGGGAGACAAGACGCTCAGGGCGCTTCAGGAATCAGGTTGCGTGTACCTCCAGACCATTGGCGGTGCAGCTGCCTATCTTGCAGACAGGATCGTAAAGACCATCGGCTCCTGGAAGCTTGAAGAGTTTGGCACGACCGAGGCGATGTGGATCTTTGAGGTGAAGGATTTCCCCGCAATTGTGACCATGGACAGCAATGGCAACAGCCTGCATAAAGAGATAGAGGCGGCCTCTCTTCTGAAGTTTAAAGAACTTGCCCATTTAAAATGATCTTCATAGCCGGCGCATCAGGATTTGTCGGCGGTCATCTCGTTGATTTCCTTCTGTCAAAAGGGCATAAGCTCAAATGTCTCGCCCGCTCAAAAAAAACCATAACATCTCTTGCAGAAAAAGGAGTTGAGGTCGTCTCCGGCGATATCACGCAGGCTGAAACGTTGCAGGGTATCCTTCGTCCCGATGATATGGTCATTCATCTTGTAGGTATTATTGAGGAAAAAGGTACGGCAACCTTCAAAGCGGTCCATGTTGAAGGAACGAAAAACCTTGTCAAGGAGGCAGAACGGGCCGGGGTCAGACATTTCTTTTACCAGTCAGCACTTGGTGCGGATAAAAGCTCCTGGTCAGGGTACCTCAAGACAAAAGCAGAGGCTGAGGAAATGGTCATGCAGAGCAATATCCCCTGGACCATCTTCAGGCCATCACTTATCATCGGCCCCTGGGACGGGTTTACGAAGAAGATCATGGACATGCTGAAGTTTTCTCCAGTCATTCCTCTTCCGGGCGAGGGTAAGGCCCTGTTTCAGCCTATCTATATCAATGACTGGCTCAGATGCATCGAAAAGGTCCTTGCGGCCCCGGAGCTGTACGCGGCAATTTACGACCTTGTCGGGCCTGAGCATCTTACTTACCGCAGCATTGTCGAGACCCTGTCAAAGGAAATGGGGCAGAGAAAACCTTCATTCAGCATCCCTATGGGGTTTATGAAGATCACTACCTCTATTCTTGAGCGCTTCCTGCCTTCACCTCCGGTTACGTCAGATCAGCTGCGCCTTCTCGAACAGGACAACATCTCAGCTGTCGATACCATCAGCAGGAACTTTGGCTTTGAGCCGATCACCTTTTCCGCTGCCCTCAGAGAGTTTATTCGCTAACTCAGCCGTCCCCCTCTCCTTTTTCGTGATAAGATGTGGCCAGGAGACCCCTTCATAGGCAAGCTTTGCCGCTTCATGTTGCGGCACGGGGCATTTGGGGCATAAATCATGAAGTAACGCGGCTGATTTTTACCAACCCATTATATGAAGGGATAATGAAACAGTGCACCTGAAAGACCTCTTCGCAAAAACAAAGAGATATCCGGCGCTCATGCTGGCAGCCTGGACAGCGGCTGTGCTGCTTTCGCTCGCGTGGAACATTTATGAGATCCATGGGGACTCCATTGAGCATGCACTGACTGAGGCAAGGACCTATCATGAACTGAATCTCAGCTACAGGAAATGGGTTTCAGAGGTCGGTGGAATCTATGCAGCGGTCGACAAGGTGACCCCTAACCCATACCTTAAAGTGCCTGAGAGGGATGTTACAACAACACACGGCGCAAGACTTACGCTGGTTAACCCTGCCTATATGACCAGGTTGGTCTTTGCTATCATCGGCAGAGCAGAAATGCCGGTGATCAACAAACTGACAAGCCTGGATAGTATCAATCCGATAAACGCTCCTGACGAGTTTGAGAAAAAGGCCCTCCTGTCATTTGAAAAGGGACTGAAGGAGGCCAATGAGATTACCACGGTAAACGGACTGCCTTACCTAAGACTGGTAAGGCCCTTTATCACAGAGACAGCATGCCTTAAATGCCACGGATTTCAGGGCTATAAGGAGGGCGATATCCGAGGCGGGATCAGCATTGCTGTCCCGATGAAGCCCTATTTTGAGAGCGAGGCAGAAAGCAGGCTGATCCTCGCAATGAACCATCTCCTGTTGTGGTTTCTTGTAAGTGCAGGCATTGTTGTAATCTCCGGGAAGAGACTTGCGGAACAGCAGAAGATGGAGGAAAGCGAGTGGAAGTTCAGGACCCTTTCCGAGTCTTCTGACGATTGGGAGTTTTGGCTTGGCGAGGGGAATACTGTATCGTTTATGACCCCTTCATGCAGGAATATCACAGGGTATGGTCCAGAGGAGTTCATCAATGACCCTGATCTTATATCCAAGGTTATCCATCCTGATGACAGAGATATGTGGGTGCAGCACCTGAAAGAGTTTACGTCTCCCCATCATGATGACCTGGAAATCAGGATTATTACGCGCACCGGAGATATAAGGTGGCTGTCCCATAAGTGCAGCCCGCTGTTTGTCAATAACAGGTTCCTTGGACGCAGGGCAAGCAACCGGGATATTACTGACAGGAGGATTGCAGAGGAGAAGCTTCAGAATGCCTACCAGATCCTGGAACTGGTCTTTGAGAATACCCATGTGCTGATTGCGGTGCTCGACAGAGAGTTCAATTTTATCAGGGTAAATCGGGCCTATGCTGATTCTGATGAAAAGTCCCCTGAGTTCTTTCCGGGAAAGAGCCATTTTGATCTTTATCCTGACGAAGAAAACAAGGCGATATTCAGGAGGGTCGTTGCAACAGGCGAACCGGCCTTTTTCTATGCAAAGCCCTTTGAGTATGCCGAGCATCCCGAGCGGGGGGTGACCTACTGGGACTGGAGCCTTCTTCCGATCAGGGACAATAATGGCAGTATAGTCGGTCTTATCTTCACCCTGCTGAATGTCACGGAACAGAAGCGGGCAGAGGGGGACAGACAGAAACTTCAGTCACAGCTTCGTCAGGCGCAGAAGATGGAGGAGATTGGCCAGCTTACAGGCGGTATTGCACATGATTTCAATAATATTCTATCTGCCATTATCGGCTACGGAAGCCTGACTCAGATGAAGATGCCCGACGACGATCCGCTGAAATTCAACATTAAGCAGATCCTCGAGGCAGCGGACAGGGCTGCGCAGTTAACGCACAGTCTGCTGGCATTCAGCAGAAAGCAGGTGCTCTGCATGAAGCCGGTTGCTCTGAATGAAGTCATAAAAAAGGCCGGGAAGCTGCTTGTGAGACTTATAGGGGAGGATATAGAATTTGGGACCTGTCTTTCAAATACAGAATTGATGGTGATGGCTGACAGCGGCCAGATAGAGCAGATACTGATGAACTTCGCAACAAATGCCCGCGATGCCATGCCACAGGGAGGCATGTTGGCAATACGGACGGAGAAAATGACGATGGACAACGGATTTATACAGGCACATGGATTCGGTAAGCCGGGGGAATATGCGCTGCTTTCGGTGACTGATACCGGCACTGGTATGGATGAACAGACCCGTCAGAGAATATTCGAGCCGTTCTTCACAACAAAGGAGATGGGAAGGGGGACAGGACTCGGGCTTGCAATGGTCTACGGAATCGTCACGCAGCATGAAGGATTTATCAATGTCTACAGCGAGCAGGGGAAGGGGACAACCTTCAGGATTTATTTCCCCTTAATCACGGCTGCTGCGGATGAACGGACGGAAGCTGATATAGTGTGCCCTGCCGGAGGTAATGAGACCATCCTCATTGCAGAGGATGACAGCGCCTTGCGCAGACTCTCTGAAGACGTACTGAAGGAGTTTGGCTATACAGTTATTTCAGCAGAAGACGGAGAGGATGCCCTGGATAAGTTTATGGCAAATAAGGAAACGATATCACTGCTGGTCCTCGACATGATTATGCCGAGAAAAAACGGCAAAGAGGCCTATGAGGAGATACGGAAGATAAGACGTGATATAAAGGTGCTGTTTGCCAGCGGTTATACCGCAGACATTATGCAGAAAAAAGGAATACATGAGGCAGGGCCCGAGTTTATCACGAAACCGTTCTCACCTATAGACCTCCTGAGAAAAATCAGGGAAATACTGGATAGCAGACAGTAAAAGACAGAAGCAGGATTTCTGCAATAAGAGGTGAGCAGATCCTCGTCTTTTGTGGTCTTGATAAGCAGGGGGAGTCCTACGGTCAGGATCTTATTGTGCAGGCTGTCTATGATTTCCTTTGTGGTATGAAGGTTTAGCCCCTCTTCTTTTACGACTTGTTTGTAACAATCGCAAACGAGACAATTGCTGAGCTTATACGTTGAGCAGCGCTGAAATGCGGCATTATTTTGAGGTAAGAACAGTAATGGGGGGCAGTTCACTGCTCATGAAGTCATGCAGTTTATTATAAAAGATATTACGGCGGCATTTACCTTGGCAGGGCAATGGTCTTTTTTTTTCTTAACAAAAAGATTAAAATACTAAATTCTTGTTATAGAAAGGAGTTCTTCCATGCCTAAAAAAGACTATTTCTTTACATCAGAATCAGTAACAGAAGGCCATCCGGACAAGATAGCTGACCAGATCTCGGATTCTGTCCTTGATGCGATCATCGCGCAGGACCCGGTAGCCAGGGTTGCGTGCGAGACGCTAGTAACGACTGGCCTTGCCTTTGTTGCCGGCGAGATATCGACATCCTGCTATGTCCATATCCCGGACATTGTCAGGGAGACGATAAAGAATATCGGTTACACACGTGCAAAATACGGCTTTGACTACGAGACCTGCTCGGTCATTACATCTATTGACCAGCAGTCAGGCGACATTGCGATGGGTGTTGACACCGGCGGCGCAGGAGACCAGGGGCTCATGTTCGGTTTTGCCTGCAACGAGACTCCTGAGCTGATGCCCATGCCGATCATGCTTGCACACAAGATAGCCATGAAGCTCTCTGAAGTAAGGAAACAGGACCTTCTCGGGTATCTCAGGCCTGACGGCAAGTCACAGGTTACCATCGAGTATAAGGACGGCAAACCATTCCGCATTGACACGATCGTGGTTTCATCACAGCACAGTCCTGATGTGCATATGAAAGAGATGCGTGAGGATATCATCGAAAAGGTGATCAAGACTGTTGTGCCGCATGAGCTGCTTGATGAAGAGACTGTGAAATACTATATCAACCCGACCGGCCGTTTTGTTGTGGGAGGCCCTATGGGCGATACCGGTCTTACCGGAAGGAAGATAATTGTTGACAGCTACGGCGGCGTGGGAAGCCATGGCGGCGGCGCATTCTCCGGCAAGGACCCAACGAAGGTCGACCGTTCCGGCGCATATATCTCCCGGTACATCGCAAAGAATATTGTTGCGGCCGGCATTGCAGACCGGGTAGAGGTGCAGCTTGCCTATGCTATCGGCGTTCCCGAGCCGGTCTCGATCCTTGTCGATACCCACGAGACAGGCAGGATCGAAGAGGACAAGATCGCGAAACTGATCAGGAATAATTTCAATCTCACGCCAAAGGGGATCATCGATCATCTGCAGTTGAGAAGGCCGATCTACAAGAAGACCGCAGCGTACGGCCACTTTGGCAAGACCGATCCTGATTTCACCTGGGAGAAGACTGACAAGGCAGAGACACTGAAGAAAGAAGCAGGACTATAGTAATGCGGAATGCGGATTTCGGTAAGCGGAATGAAAACCGAAATCCGAGATGCATTGCTGTGTGAAATTATAGGGCAGCCCTGCGGGGCTGCCCTCAATATTGTGTGACTCCGTCGAGGGGCGCTGCAGCAGTCACCAGAAGGTGCGTCTGTCAGGCTCGAGGGAGTGGTTCAACAGAAACGGCGCCCATTCAAAAAACCGAATGGGAGGAATACCATGACTACGGCAATGGCAGCAACAGACTACGTTATCGCAGACATCAAACTGGCTGATTGGGGCCGAAAAGAGATCAAGATCGCTGAGACCGAGATGC
>JACRHC010000039.1 GCA_016217675.1 Nitrospirota bacterium | reverse complement strand
CTGCCGACATACGAAGAATGGCGTACACTCGGGCCGCTAACAGCGCCAGAACCTGTAATGACTTTGCCAGTTATCCTTCCGCATTCGGAGCCCATCTCCTTCTCAAGTTGCCGGATCATCTCATCTGTGCAAAACGGCCTGAGCCGTTCAACCGGCATCCCCCACAGTCCATTATATTTTTGCACCTTCTCTTTTTCTTCGGGCGGCATCGCAACCCATTCGTTGAGGATCTCATGTTGTATATCGGGGTCTACCTTGTAAACATTGTGTATCGCTTCAGCGATCTCGCTGTTTACCCATTTCAGGAATTCATCGCCCTCGAACGTTGGGTCTTTACGGCGAAAAAATTCGAGCTGGGCAAGTCTCTCCTTGTTCAATTGGCTCTTTCCATAAAGTTCATTTTGCTCCCAATAATTGAACATTGGATAGGGCGGCGGCTTTTGAGAGATGAGTTTTAGCAGGAAGCGGCCAAGCACGATTGCGGCGACCGCCCCTATGTAAGGAATCCAGTCGAGCCAACTGGTGGAATGCTGAGCAGCAGGCGAACAGGCGCTGATACACCAAAGCGGCGAGATGCATTGGACTCCCATGGATAGTATTCCTGGAACACGGTGAAATTTCATATTTAATTGGCTGATTGATGCCGTCATCTTAACTGCCTCCTTTCATCACCAATGCGGCTGCGCTTGACCTGCCGGGCAGCCTTAGCGCTCGGTCACGGTCTTAAGCGCGTGTTGGAGCCTCTCAATCGCGCCACCTTCCGGTCCAGCTCATCAACGCAAAAGTTCAGAAACTGCCGTAGACATACTGTTGAACAGAAATACATTTCTGCCTGACCACCACGAATATCCCTAATAATGTCAAGCATGCATCCAATTTCCCTCTCTTTTCCCTCTCCGCCTTCATGGGCGCCGTGCCAGGTCAGGTGAAAGAAAGCATCTAAATCAGGGGATGGGCCTCCAGAGTCGTCCTTACGATCCATTAGGAGCGCACCTACACCAAGCACTGCCATAGAATGAGGTTCAAAAACTTTTCGCTTCTGGCAAACAGGACAAAGTGGCTCAGGCGGCCAATGTGTTTCCTCGTCTTTTATGATAGGAAGTTTCAGCTTTTTCATTTCTCATATTCCGCAATGGATGATTCAAAACACTCAATGTCACCGCTTCCGTCTTGGGCCTCGATGGTGTATGTGGGTTCGGGACCATCAGTGGAAGCAGCGACAATCCATCCGGTCGTAGTAGTTCCATCCGCAAGCGTCACTATTACAGTTGTGTTATACCGAAACTGAAAACCCTCAATCTTTTCTCCAGCGCGCCATGCAGCGCTCAACTTGGATAGCCTTTTTCTTTCTTCAAGGTTCATTGTGTCTATCGCTCCAACCAGTTATTGAGCGAGTTAACTCGCTAACCCCGGAAATTCCCGTCTTCGCGCCGCTGACAAGAAACACGGTGCGTCATAAGTGCCTGATTTAGTGTATTTATCTGACCGACTAATATTCCGTTTGTGGAATTATCGAGTTTTCTTTCAACATGCACCTCTCCATTAATGGATAGATATTCCGGAGCTTTATACCATCGCAAGCAGGATAATGCAGATGTGTGGAGACAGAGGGAAAATGACCCGGCCCGATTTCGCTTCTGAATGTCCTTTTGATTTCCCCTTGCACTTCATCCCCTCCCATAAGAACTGAGGCTAATATATCAAGCAGGTTCTTCCTGCGTCAATACAAATATGCAGGCTGTTGAAACCATTCAGTTATAAGGGGAAATCACCATTAAATCTCCCCTCGCCCCTCTTTGCTAAAGAGGGGAATTATCCTCCCTTGCTTAAAGCACCTACTGTTGGTTGGCAAAGGCCTGTCCCCGAATGGGGAGAGGTTAGGAGGGATTTTGCTAATAAAATCTGTCCACTGAAACCTGACCTGAAATACCCGCCAAAAAAAGAAAGCCCCGGAAACGTCTTGGCGTTTTCCGGGGCTTTATCAGTCCTATTCGAAAAGAGTATTAATCTTCCATATCCTGCATCGGCTTGATGAACTTGAAATAGACCATGGTCCAGTTGCCTAAAATAATGGCAATCGTTGCAGCGATGCTGCCGATCGAAAGCGTCGTTGCACCGGTCAGGGCCTGTCCGACGTTGCAGCCGCCAGCTGCTGCCGCGCCAAATCCCATCATTACGCTGCCGCCAAGCACGGTAAGCAGTTCCTTGGCATCACGCGGCGTCTTCCAGGTAAACTCTTTCAGGATCTTGGCGCTGATGGCAGCCCCGATGGGCACACCAATTATATAGAACGATGCCCAGGTCACTTTAAAGTCTCCCAGTGCGAACATGGGGAAGAACTTTGACCGTGCGTCCCCGGTCAAAAGAGTGAAAAAAACCTCACCGGTAGGCGTTGTGAAATTCAGTCCGCGTGCAAATCCGGGGGAACCCCAGTATTCTGAAGCCCAGAACGTAAGGATGCCCGAAAGTCCGACCAGCACTGCGGTCACAGACCAGTAGAAGCCTTTTGATTTTTTGATCGCAAACGGCTTGCTCTTGAGGGCAAAGGCGCAGAGAACAATACTGATCACCGCTATGATAATCCACTTTATCATCAAACCGTCACCGATGAGGCCGGGCAGGGTCATGCCGGAAGGACCGACCTGCACGCTTCGGAGCAAGTCATAGACCGGTTTAAGAACACCGTTTGTAGTCATGCCTATGCCGAGAAAGAACCCCAGCACCGCAACCCAGGAGGCCATCTGCCCTTCACCCATACGGTAGACAATACCGCTGCCGCAACCGCCGGCAAGCACGATACCGAGGCCAAAAATATAGCCTCCCACAATATTGGCCAGAGGATAAAACGACTGGGCCTTGAGATGAATTTTATCCATGTCATGCAATAGATTTGATCCGATCACCATAATTACAAGCGCAACCAGATAGGCGTGAAAAACCGTGAAGTCCTTGATGAAAATGGTGTCCCTGAAAGCGCTGTTCATGCAGAATCTGCCCTTCTGCAGGATAAAACCGAACAGCGCACCGATTAAGAGACCGGAAATGATAAAGCCAAATGTTACCTGCGGTAAAGCGTCCGCTACACCTTCCATATTTACCCCCCGATAAAAAATTTAGTGTGTTAAATTATCACAGCAGGGGGGTTTTGTCAACGAAGGGAAGATATAAAAAAAGCTTATAAATCTATGAGTTAAACCTGTTCATGGCCTTCTCAACACCCTCCCCCAAAATACAGGAAATAGCGTCGCCAGCCCTTGCTATAACGTCTTTTACCAAAACCTGTTCATCTTTTCTGAACTTCGAGAGAACATAGTCTTCGGTGGGAATGAGAGGATCGCGGCCGATGCCTATTTTGACCCTGATAAAATCCTGTGTGCCGATATTCTGGATCACTGATTCGACGCCTTTGTGGCCGCCGGACGAACCTTTTTTTCTGATCTTCAGTTTGCCGGCATCAAGGTCAAGGTCATCATGGATAACAATAATATGCTCCGGGAGTACCGTATATTTCGAAAAAACCTTCCTGACTGCGCTGCCGCTCCTGTTCATAAACGTCAACGGCTCCATCAGAACGACCTTATGGCCGCTGATGGAGCCGCTGCATGCTCTATAATCCGTCTTTTCCCTGAAGTCCAGACCCAGACTCTCGGCGAGCCGGTCCAGGACCATGAACCCGATATTATGCCGCGTCCTTGAGTACCGAACACCCGGATTGCCAAGGCCGACAAGAAGCCACAAAAACTATTTCCCCTTCTTCTCCGGTGCAGCTGCGCCCTCTTCCTCTTTCTTGCCCTTCTTGGCAACTTCAGGCTCAGCCACTGCCGGTGCTGCCTCTGCAACAGGCGCCGCTTCCTCAACAGGCTCAACGATGTTCACAATGACATCATGTGCATCAGTGAGGATCTTTATTCCTTCCTCAAGCTTCAGGTCGCTCACATGGATCGACTGACCGATCTCAAGTTTTGAGATATCAATATCGATCTTGCCGGGTATCTGGTCCGGAAGGCACTCGATCAGTATTTCCCTCAACGGATGCTGGAGAATACCGCCGTCTCTCTTAACGCCGACAGGCTCACCGTGAGTCGCAACGTGGACCGTAATCTTGATCGACTCAGTCAGTGAAACCTCAAAAAAATCCGTATGCAGAAGCTCGCTTCTGACCGGATCAACCTGGAAGTCCTTCAGAAGTGCAAGCTTATTAACGCCGTCAGCGAACTGAAGATCGACCATAACCTGCTCTCCTGCCACCGAGTTGATCAGCTTTGCCAGTTCTTTCCTCACAAGCTGGATCGACTGCGCATTGCCGGCCCTGTACAGCGTTGCCGGCACTTTGCCGCTCCTTCTGAGTGACCGTGCAGCGCCCTTGCCCTGCCCTTCCCTTATTTCTGCCTGTATGCTCATTTTTTCCATCTTATCCTCCTATACAAATAGTGTACTTAACGTTGTTTCTTCGTGTATTCTCTTAATCGCCTCGCCAACAATGGGGGCAATGCTCAGCACTTTGAGCTTACTGCATTGCTCCTTCTTGCTGTCAAGGGCAATGGTGTTCGTGACGATCAGATGCTCAATCGGAGAATTGTTGATCCTCTCCACCGCAGGGCCTGAGAGTACCGCATGGGTACAGGCAGCCGACACCCTTCTGGCTCCCTTTGACATGAGTGCCGATGCTGCCTGGGCCATAGTGCCTGCGGTATCAACCATGTCGTCAAGAAGCAGCGTGTCCTTGTCCTGGACATCACCGATCACATTCATGATCTCGCACTCATTCGCCTTCTCGCGACGTTTGTCGACGATTGCGATCGTGCAGTTCAGTCTTTTTGCAAAAGCCCTGGCCCTTTCAACGCCGCCTGCGTCAGGTGAGACGATAACCAGGTTGTCCGTGTCGAACTGCTCGTTCATATAATCGAGCAATACCGGCGCAGCATAAAGATTATCAACAGGGATATTAAAAAAGCCCTGGATCTGTCCGGCATGCAGGTCAACCGTAAGGACCCTGTTCGTGCCGACCGCGTTAATGAGGTCTGCAACCATCTTTGCCGAGATCGGCACCCTCGGCTGGACCTTTCTGTCCTGCCGTGCATAGCCATAATAGGGGATAACAGCCGTTATCCTGCCGGCAGACGCACGCTTAAGGGCATCGACCATAAGCAGAAGTTCAACCAGATGATCGTTGACAGGCACGGATGTGGACTGTATAACGAAAACATCCGAGCCGCGCACATTTTCGTTGATACGGACCATAATCTCTCCGTCACTGAACGTTGATAAGGTCACATCTGCCAGCTGGGAGTTCAGTTTGCCGGCAACTTCGGTTGCCAGTTCCCTGTTCGATGATCCGGAAAAAATCTTTAATCCCTTCAGCATGCTTTCTCCCTCTAATTATTGATAACCAACGGTGAAATTGTATCTTCCAACGTACACCTTTCACAAATCACTATTTGATAGTGGATGGCTGGGGCGGGAGGATTCGAACCTCCAAATGGGAGCTCCAAAAACTCCTGACTTGCCGTTTGTCGACGCCCCAACAAAATCAAGATCAATTACTCTTTCCCCGCAGGGTCGTTACAGCCCGGCACCAGTAGCCGCCCATGCTTGCCGCTGCATTCTGCGCCTCTTCTGCCGTCCTGAACGCACCAAAAACCGTTGAACCGCTTCCACTCATTGCGGAGATGCCGGCCCCCAGCTCAAGAAGCAGACCTTTGATCCTGCGAATCTCGGAATATGCCTTAAAAACCGGCGGTTCAAGGTCATTAATCTGCAAAGACCGCAAAGCACCAAAATCTTTCCTGTCAAGACATTGACAGAACAGTTTAATATCAACAGCTTTTTTTGTCAACCCAACATGCAGTGCTTCATAAGCCCAGGCCGCTGATATTGGGATGCCGGGATTAACCAGAAGAAGAGGTATTTCGCTCGCATGCTCAATTGAAGCAATAATCTCACCCCTTCCTTCCGCAACCGCGAAGGTATCATCAATAAAAAATGGAACATCTGATCCGAGTTGTGCCCCCATATACCTGAGCTCTTCTGCACTCAGGTTCAACCCCCAAAGCCTGTTAAGACCGATGAGAGTACTGGCAGCGTCGCTGCTTCCGCCTCCCAGCCCTGCTGCAAGCGGAATATTTTTTCTGAGCGTTATCCGGACTCCGGCTCCGTCGCCTGCCCTGGCCTGCATCAGAAGAGCAGCCCTGAAGACCAGATTTTTTTCTACCGGAAGGTCAGCAATGTCTGAAATGACCTCAATCCTTTCGCTCTCGTCAAACAAAAGAGTATCAAAGAGACTGACACTCTGCATGAGACTCACAATATTGTGATATCCGTCCTCCCTTTTGTTCAGGACAGAAAGGAACCAGTTGATCTTTGCGGGCGCTTCAAGGACGAATGACATACATTAGTGAGATGAACGGAAAGCAGGGGCAAACGTCACTTTGCCGGTTCTTTTTCGAGGTCGCTCAACTTCTTTTCGACCCTCTCCTTCAGTCCCTCCTCTTTTTCCTGGAGCTGGAGAGCTCGTTTCC
Source organism: Nitrospirota bacterium (assembly GCA_016217675.1). Taxonomy (GTDB): domain Bacteria; phylum Nitrospirota; class Thermodesulfovibrionia; order Thermodesulfovibrionales; family UBA6898; genus UBA6898. The sequence continues at coordinate 5,461 of JACRHC010000039.1, read as the reverse complement.
ATGCCTCAACTGCCTGCTCATTCCTGCTCATAGCATGATAAACATCGCCAAGATGTTCATAAAGCACGGGGTCATCCTCAGCAAGACTCACAGCTTTTTGTATCGCCTCAAGCGCCTGCTCAAGCTTGCCCTGCCTGAAATAGACCCAACCCAGGCTGTCGATATAATATCCGTTGTCCGGCTTGAGATCAATTGCACGCTGTATCAGAGCCATCGCCTCGTCAAGATTCGAACCCCTGTCAGCAAAGGAATACCCCAGATAGTTTAATGCCTCGGCATTTCTGGGATTAACCTCGATTACCTTGCGGAGCTTGCCAACCATATCGTCAAAGCGGCCGGTCTTCTCATACACAACTGCAAGCGTAAAGAGCAGCTGGTCATTATCCCTGAATCTGATAAGAGCTTCCTGAAGAACAGCTTCGGTCTTCTGATAGTTCTTTTTCTGCATGAGTTCATTGACATAATAAAAATAGATCTCAGGGTTCTCCTTCTCAAAGCTCAGGATCTCCTCATATACCCTGATCGCCTCATCGCTCTTCTTCTGCTTCCCGTAAATATACGCAACATGGAGAAACGCCTTAATGTTGGAAGGCTCCTGCTTGATCACCAGCCTCAGTAACGAGAGCGCCTCATCATATTTGCCGGTTTCTTCAAGCACCAGAGACAGATAATACATGATCATGGTACTGTCCGGCCTGATCGTAAGAGCGATATTCAGTTCATCGAGCGCCTTGTCGTACTGTTTCTCTTCAAAGAAAAACATACCCATCCGGGTATGAACATCAGCGTCTGCGGGTGATTGCCTGCTGAGGCTCTTCAGCTCCTCAAAGGTCTTCCCCGATGTCTTCAGCTTCAGATACGCCTGGGCCAGGCGCTGGCGCATCTGGCTGTTATAGGGGTTGAGCCTGACCGCCTGCTCATAGCTTTTGACTGCACCCTCAAGATCATCCCTGCTTTCAGCAATAATGCCAAGCTTGAAATACGCCGTGTCCAACTCCGGGTTGACCTTGATTGCGCTGCCCAGGTATTCGGCGGCCTTATCATACTCTTTCCTGTCGATGTACACGGAGCCGAGAAGATCGAAAGCCTTGTATGCCTCGGCGTCCTTTTTTACCAGCTCTCCGAGAACGTTGATGGCCTGGTCATGCTGATCTAATTGATAGTGCAGAAAGCCCAGCATCAACAAATAGTCAAGATTGTCAGGCTGCAGCTTCGAAAGCCTCTCAAGTACCCCGATGGCATCCTGGTATTTCTTCTGCTGCCTGAGAATTTCAGCCTTCAGTTTCAGCGCGTGAATATCAGCAGGCTCTTCCCTCAGCAGGGCATCCATGAGAACAAGCACTTCATCTGACTTTTCCATGCGCGTAAGCACATAACCGAGCTGCACCCTGATGTACCGCGATGAGGGATCGATGACAAGAGCCCTCCGGTAGAGAGTTTCTGCTTCCGGCCAATTGTGGGCAAGCTCTGCCTCATATCCCCTGATAAAGAAAAAAGCTGCGTCCGGGTCAGGCATTCTTGAATCATCTGATATCTTGGGCTGCTGGGAGGCGCAGGCAAAAAGCAGGGCCATGCAGATGAAAAAAAGCAACAATTTCTTCATTTTTTATTATCGCATAAAAAGGCTTTATTGTTCAAAAGATGCCGTTTATAACGTCTTTTTCTACCGGGCCGTACACGACCGCAGAGAACAGGGATTTTCTGATCAGTCGCTCCGAAAGGTCCGTGACCTGATCCAAGGTTACCTGATCCACCGCCTTGATGATCTCATCAGGTGAGATATATTTTCCGAAATACATCTCCTGCCGGGCGATGTTGTTCATGCGGCTGTTCGTAGATTCGAGCGCCAGCAGCATGTTTCCTTTGATGTGACGCTGCGACTTGTCAAGTTCATCCGCTGTTATGGTCTCCTTCAGCCGCATCATCTCTCTGACAATAAGATCCGCCACCTCGCTGACCCGTTTTTTGCTCACGCCGGCATATACTGCCCAGAGCCCTGTGTCGAGATAGGAAGAAGTAAATGAAAAAACCGAGTATGCAAGGCCGCGGTTTTCCCGTATCTCCTGGAAAAGCCGCGAACTGACGCTTCCGCCCAGGATAGAATTCAGAATAAAAAGTGCATACCGTTCTTCGCTCACCTGCGATATTGCAGGCACGCCGATGCAGATATGGGCTTCCGAGAGATCCTTGGGAAAGACCTTTGCCTTAGAACTGAATGCCGGAGCAGGACCTATCTTTGGTTCAGACCCCTGCCTCAGTCCGCCAAAACGGTGATTGAGTATCTTCATCATCTCTGCATGGTCGAAATTGCCTGCACAGGCAATGACAAGGTCCTTTGTGCCATAGTAACGCCTGATGTGAGAAATAATATTTTCCCGCGTAAAGGAAGCCAAGGTCTCTCTGGTGCCAAGGATGGACTGACCGAGGCCCTCGCGGCCCCATACGGTTTCATTGAAGAGATCATGGATATAATCATCAGGAGTGTCCTCAACCATTTTGATCTCTTCCCTGATGATCTGCTTCTCTTTTTCAAGCTCGTCCTCAGGAAACGTTGAGTGGACGAAGATCTCCGAAAGAAGGTTAACCCCTTTTTCGAGATACTCATCAAGCACCTTCACATAAAAAGCAGTGTTTTCCCGCGAGGTATAGGCATTCAGGTCTCCTCCCATGGTATCAATCTCAACGGCAATGTCCTTGGCCGTATATTTCTTCGTGCCCTTGAAGAACATATGTTCAAGGAAATGAGAGATGCCATTTTCAGCCCTGGCTTCATAGCGTGAGCCGACCTTCACCCATACACCCACAGCAACTGCACGGACGGTTTTAAAGGATTCCATCACTACCGGAATGCCGTTTTCGAGATGTTCTTTTATAAACATGGTTACCTCAATTATCAGAATTTGCGCTCAAAAAAACTGCCGCCAGAAAATAAAAAAGGGGATTGCCATCCCCTTTTCGTTCATTCTTAATAAGCAGGAGCCTATTTATCTTTATTTTCCTGCTCCTTCATCGCCTCTTTCCTGCTCAGTCTGATCTTGCCCATCTTATCTATTTCTAAAACCTTTACCAGTATCTCATCGCCCTCGTTGACTTCGTCGGTCACATTGGCAACTCTCTTGTCCGACAGCTGTGAAATATGGCAGAGACCCTCGGTACCAGGCAGAATCTCGACAAATGCCCCGAAGTCCATGACCTTCTTCACCTTACCCAGATAAATCTTGCCTATCTCGGCCTCAGCGATAATCCCGTTAATAATATCAATGGCCTTCTGTGCAGCTTCGCCGTCAGAAGCAGCGATGCTGATAAGCCCGCTGTCATCGATATTGATCTTTACGCCGGTCTTCTCAATAATGCCGCGGATGACCTTGCCGCCCGTGCCGATGACCTCGCGGATCTTGTCCTGCTTGATCTGCATGGTGTATATCCTGGGGGCATGGCTTGCAAGTTCTTTCCTTGGCTCAGCCATGGTCTCCTTTATCTTGTTAAGAATAAAAAGCCTGCCCTGTCTGGCCTGCTCAAGTGCTTTTTCCATTATGGCACGTGAAATACCGCCGATCTTCGTATCCATCTGGAACGCAGCAATCCCGTTTTCCGTACCCGTAACCTTAAAATCCATATCGCCCAGATGATCTTCAAGGCCGAGGATATCAGTAAGCACGACAACGCGGTCACCTTCTTTTATCAGGCCCATCGCAATACCGGCAACAGGAGACTTGATCGGCACGCCTGCATCCATTAATGCAAGGGTGCCTCCGCATACAGAGGCCATGGAAGATGAACCATTCGACTCAAGCGTATCTGAAACTATCCTTACGGTATAGGGAAAATCTGTCTTCGAAGGCATAATAGCCCTGATCGACCTCTCGGCAAGTATGCCGTGACCGATCTCGCGTCTGCCGGGAGACCGTAACGGCTTCACCTCTCCAACACTGAAAGGAGGGAAATTATAGTGGAGCATAAATGACTTTGAGGTCTCGCCCTCAAGAGAATCGATTCTCTGCTCATCATCAGTAGTGCCCAAGGTGACCACGGCAAGACACTGGGTCTCACCTCTTACGAAAAGGGCTGAACCATGAGTTCTTGGAAGAAGGCCGACTTCAGCGCTGATAGGTCTGATCTGCTCCGGAGTCCTTCCGTCAGCACGGACATTCCTGGTCAGTATCATGTCCCTGACAAGATTCTTCTCTATGTCATTGAACGCTGCAGCAATATCCTTGGCAATATCGTTATCTTCCTTGTTTAACTGCTTTACGATCTCTTTGAGTATGTCATCAAGCGCTGTCTGTCTTCTCAACTTGTCCGGAATGACAATCGCCTCGGTAATCTTCTCCAGCGACAGCTCTTTCACCTTATTCTTAAGGTCCTCGTCTTTTGCCGGGACCGTGAAGCTCCTCTTTGGCTTGCCGACTTTTTCCCTGAACTCATTCTGGACCCCGCAGAGCTTCTTTATCTCCGCATGTGCCAGATCAATGGCTTCAAGCAGGTCAGCTTCGCTCATCTCCTGCGCACTGCCCTCGACCATGGCAACCGCCACCTCAGTCCCTGCAACAACCAGATTGAGGTCACACTGCTCCACTTCCCTGAGGTCAGGGTTAATGACAAACGCACCATCGATCCTTCCAATCCTGACTGCAGCGACAGGACCGTCAAAGGGAATGTCAGATATATGGAGAGCCGCGGACATGGTTGTTATGCCTAAAACATCTGCAATATTCTCATCACCATACGACAGCACATTAACAATGCCCTGGGTTTCGCAACTGTAGCCCTTGGGGAAGAGCGGCCTGTGCGGCCGGTCAATAAGCCGTGAAGTCAGAACCTCTTTTTCTGTAGGCCTGCCCTCTCTCTTGAAAAAACCGCCCGGTATCTTGCCGGCGGCGTACGTCTTTTCAAGGTAATCAATCGTTAAGGGGAAAAAATCTATCCCTTCTCTCGGCGTCTTGCTGCTCACAGCAGTTGCCAGCAATACCGTGTCGCCGTACCGGGCTACAACCGAGCCGTCAGCCTGCCGCGCCATTTTTCCTGTCTCTAAATTTAATTCCTTGCCGCGAAGTTCAATTGCAACAGTCTTAATCATTATTCTCCTATTTCCTGATTCCAAGTCGAGCGATTATCTTCTCGTACCGTTCTTTGTTAGTCGTTTTGAGGTAGTCAAGCAGCTTTCTTCTCTGACTGACGAGCATGAGCAGTCCTCTCCTTGAGTGATGGTCCTTCGTATGGGTCTTGAAATGCTCGGTCAGATACGTTATTCTCTCGCTCAGGATCGCAATTTGAACCTCGGGGGAACCAGTATCCTTCTCATGCATCTTGTAATCGCCAATAATGCCTTCTTTTCTAACTTTGTCAAGTGCCACGCAATCACCGCCTTTCCTTATATCGTATTTTAAGATATCAAGTGTAACACAGGACTTTATACTCTGTAAAGACAAGGGGTTGACCGTGTCAAGCCAAAGGTTACATG
>JACRHC010000043.1 GCA_016217675.1 Nitrospirota bacterium | reverse complement strand
CTTTTTCATAGATTCCCTGCTAACATCTTTTCCCAAAGACGCTGTTTTCTCTGTACCAAAGGGCCTTTCCAGACTATAGTCCGGCTCCGGACTATAGGAATTGGAACTATTTAAAACTGAAAAAAAAGCCGCTCCGCTTGCGTGGAGGATGCAGCCTGAGGATTTCGAGGATTTTCTCGGCCAGTCCCATCTTCTTGGCAGGAATAAACCTCTCAGACGTCTCATTGAAGATGATAAGATCGTCTCTGTCATCTTTTATGGCCAACCCGGTACAGGCAAGACCGCACTTGCTCATATCATTGCCCGTAAAACAAAGGCCAGATTCATTTCGATCAACGCGGTAACTGCCGGGATCAAGGACATAAGGGAGGCAGTTGATTCATCGCGCGGTCAGCGGGCAATCCTTTTCGTGGACGAGATCCACCGATTCAATAAAGCGCAGCAGGATGCATTACTCCCTCATGTTGAGAAGGGAGAGATCATCCTCGTAGGCGCATCAACACAGAACCCCTTCTTCTCTCTTGTCCCTGCCCTCTCCTCGCGTTCGCTCATCTTCCCGTTCAAGCCCATACCGCCGGACGAACTGAAAAAGCTGCTCTACCGGGCGGTCTCAGACAGGAAGGGGCTCGGTGAATACGAGATATCGCTTCAGGAGGAGGCGGCTGAATATATCGCCTCGATAAGTGAGGGCGATGCACGAAAGTCCCTGAACATCCTTGAACTTGCGTTCCTTTCATCGCATGAGAGCGGCACCAATAAGGCAGCCATCACTCTGGCTCAGGTGAAGGAAGTCACGCAGAACCGATCGATCTATTACGATGAAGATGACCATTACAACACCATATCGGCCTTTATCAAAAGCATGCGAGGCTCTGACCCTGACGCCACGGTCTACTGGATGGCAAAGATGCTTGAGGCAGGGGAAGACCCCCTGTTCATTGCGCGCAGGATCGTTATCTGCGCAGCCGAAGACGTGGGCAATGCAGACCCTCAGGCACTCGTCGTGGCAGTTTCAGCGCTTCATGCCTTCGAAAAGATAGGACTTCCTGAAGGACGCATCCCTCTTGCCATGGCAGCCCTCTATGTTGCTACTGCACCCAAGAGCAACGCTTCGTATCTCGCAATCGACAATGCAGTCGAAGCTGTCAGGAATGAGCCTGCCCGGGAAGTGCCGGACCACCTCAGGGACTCAAGCTACAAAAGCGCCAAGAAGCTTGGTGCAGGTGTCGGGTATCAGTACCCCCATAGTTTTGACGGTCATTACGTAAAACAGGTCTATATGCCTGAACAGAAAACATTTTACACCCCCTCTTCCGAGGGCTTCGAAAAAATATTACAGGAACGACTGAAAAAAAGGAGGGAAAGACCTGATGGATAGCATGATGTATGTTGGTATCGCCATTGCGATTGGCATTACGGTTGGTCTCGTGATGAGCCTTGTGTATAAAAACGCCTTGAAGAGTCAGAAGGCTACCATTGATGTTGACAAGGACAAGGTCATTGAAATCGCGCAAAAAGAAGCTGAGCATATCAGGAAAGATGCGTCTCTCGAGGCAAAGGATATTGTGTACCAGGCCAAGAGTGAGGCGGAAAAGGAACTCAGGGAGCGCCGTAATGAGGTTAACCAGTTAGAGAAGCGCCTCCGGCAGAAGGAGGAAACGCTTGATCGCAAGTTCGACCAGAACGAAAAGCGCGATCAGGAGTTGAACAAACGCGAACGTGATTATACGGCTAAAGAACGTTCGGTGCAGGAAAAAGAGAACCAGTATACGCAGCTTCTCAAGGAACAGACAGCAACGCTCGAGAAGCTCTCAGGCATTTCTTCTGAAGAGGCACGACAGGAGATACTCAGACGTACCGAGGAAGAATCACGCCTTGAGGTTGGAAAGCTTATCAAGAAGATCGAAGATGAGGCAAAGGAAACTGCAGAGAAAAAAGCAAAAGAGGTGATCGGGTTTGCGGTGCAGCGGTATGCCAGCGATTATGTTGCTGATGCCACCGTTAGCGCAGTTAGCCTGCCGAGCGATGAGATGAAGGGAAGGATCATCGGCCGTGAAGGAAGGAACATCAGGGCCCTTGAAGCAGCTACAGGCGTTGATCTCATTGTTGACGACACACCGGAGATGGTAACCCTTTCCGGTTTTGACCCGGTTCGGCGTGAGATCGCAAAACTCTCGCTTGAGCGGCTGATCGCAGACGGCAGGATCCACCCGACGAGGATAGAGGAAGTTGTCGAGAAGGTCAGGAAAGAGGTTGATGCGAACATCAGGGAAGAGGGGGAAAAGGCGGTCTTCGATCTCGGGCTTTCCGGCATCCACCCTGAACTTATCAAGACCCTTGGCAGGCTGAAATACCGGACCTCATACGGCCAGAACATCCTGCAGCACTCACGCGAGGTTGCTTATCTGGCAGGCATGATGGCTGCTGAGATAGGCTCAGATCAGAAACTGGCCAAGCGCGCAGGCCTCCTGCATGACCTCGGCAAGGCGATTGATCATGATGTTGAAGGCTCTCATCAGGAGATAGGATCAAACCTGGCAAAGAAGTTCGGTGAAAACTATAAGGTTGTCAATGCAATTTTCGCCCATCATGGAGATGCTGATCCCCTGACCGTTGAGGCTGCGCTGGTTGCTGCTGCGGATGCACTGTCTGCAGCAAGGCCGGGCGTGCGCCGTGAAAGCATTGAGCATTACCTGAAACGCCTCGAGGACCTTGAGAAACTGGCCCTCTCGTTCAAGGGCGTGGAAAAGTGCTATGCGATCCAGGCAGGAAGAGAAATCAGGATCATTGTCAAGCCTGATGAGGTGAACGATGAACTGTCTGCCCTTATAGCGCGTGACCTTTCGAAGAAGATCGAAGCTGAGATGTCCTATCCCGGCCAGATCAAGGTTACGGTCATAAGGGAATCGAGGCACGTAGAATATGCAAAATAACGACCGGGCTATAGGCACGGGGCCATGGGCACTGAGTCGCAGTTGTTTTCGTATTCACCATGAGCAACGGGTGATTTGCAGGCTATGAAGGTTCTCTTTATCGGCGACATTGTCGGCAAGGTCGGGAGACAGGCGGTAAGCGCCTGCCTTCCCGGCCTCGTTGAAAAGCACAATATCGAGCTGGTGATCGCCAATGGTGAAAATATTGCTGCGGGTTTCGGACTCACCGAGAGCCTGGTGAAGGACCTTTTCAGGATGGGCGTTCATATCATAACCACGGGCAACCATGTCTGGGACAAGAAAGATTTTGTCGGGTATATTTCAAAAGAGAACCGCGTTATTCGGCCTGCCAATTTTGCCCCCGGTGTTCCGGGATATGGCAGCGTCATATATAGTTTGCCGGACGGCACCAAGGTTGGGGTATTGAACCTCTCGGGCAGGATCTTCATGACACCTGTTGACTGCCCGTTTCGCACTGCTCAGTCAGAGATCGAGACGCTGCAGAAAGATGCAAAGATCATCATTGTCGATCTCCATGCAGAAGCAACATCGGAAAAGGTCGCATTCGGCTATTTCGTTGACGGGAAAGTGAGCGCGGTCATAGGCACCCACACCCATGTGCAGACAGCTGACGAGAAGATCCTCTCAAACGGCACTGCCTATATCACCGATGTCGGCATGACCGGGCCTGCCTATTCCGTAATCGGCATTGACGTGGATCAGATCATCAGGAGGTTTTTGACCGGCATGCCGGACCGGTTCGAGACTGCCCAGGGCCAGGCAGTTCTCTCTGCAGTAGTAATCGATATTGATAAGGAATCAGGAAAGGCAAGCGGGATAGAGCGGATACAACTTATCTATCCGTAATGTTTCTGACGTTCAGGCGGACAGCGCCAAATGCGCGACTCTCCTCAGCGCAACGTTCGGCGAAAGGGATAATCTACTGCTTCCTCTCGAAGACCTTGCCTGCCACAAGCACAAAGACCACTGCCAGGCTTATTATCACAAACATATCAAGCGAGAGCGAAAAGTCTGCTCCCATCCGTCCTGTCTCATGCGGAAAGACAATGTTCTTGAGCGCATCAACACCATAGGTGAGCGGGTTCAGCTTCGAGAGGAACTTCAGCACATCCGGAAGGAGCTTGACCGGGTACATGGCGCCCGACAGAAAGAACATCGGCATCACAATAAAGTTCATGATCACGCTGAAGCTCTCATAATTCTCATAAAACGAGGCAAGCAATATACCAAAGGCTGCAAGGGCAAAAGACAGGATCGCCGATACGAGGATCACGCCCAAGACCTGCATCGGGTCGAGTCTGAGCCCGATTACTGGAAAAAGGCAAAGCACGATTATCGCCTGGAATGTGGAGAGGACCATGCCGCTCGTTGCCTTGCCTGCCACCACGGAAAAGCGCGAAACTGGCGCAACGAGGATCTCTTTCATGAATCCAAACTCCTTGTCCCATATGATCGATATTGATGAGAAGATGGCAGTGAAGAGGATAGTCATGCCGAGGATACCGGGGAATATGAACTGTATGTATGAAACATTCTCGCCGCCCGGAACCAGCCGCGACATGCCGCCGCCGATAAGAAAGAGCCAGAGCAGCGGACGGGCGAGTGTAGAGATGAGCCTGCTCTTTTCTCTGATGAACTTCTTGAATTCACGGGCAACAATCACATAGATAACATTAGTCTCTATCATGTCGTTTCCTGTATGAACGCACCATTGATTTTATGTCGTCATTGGCTGACCCGGTTTCCTGGCGGATCTCCTTGCCGGTGAGCTTGAGGAAAACATCGTTCAGCGTCGGTCTCTGCATGCGCACCGAAAGGACACTCTCGCCGACCTCACGGATCAATGCAGGGATGCAGGCTTCCCCCTTCATAGCAGAGATAAAAATCTCTCCATCCTGCTCAGACACATCCGTTTCAAAAAGCTTTCTGATATCCTCCATCGCTTTTTTGTTGTCCGTGGTCTTAAGATAGACCACATCACCGCCCACGATCTTCTTCAACTCAGCAGGAGTGCCTGATGCAATAATCCGGCCCTTGTCAATGATCGCGATGCTGTCACAGACCTCGGCCTCTTCCATGTAATGCGTTGTCATGAAAATCGTCACTTTATGCTTTTCCTGCAGGCTCTTGATGAACTCCCAGAGGCTGGCCCTGCTCTGGGGGTCAAGGCCGAGTGTCGGTTCGTCAAGGAAGAGCACCTTTGGCCTGTGGATAAGGCCGCGTGCAACCTCAAGCCTCCGCTTCATGCCGCCCGAGAACTTCTTTACGAGGTCATCTGCCCTGTCCGTAAGACCGGCAAACTGCAGGGCATCTTCTACCCTCTGCTTTCTCTCTGTTTTCGGCACATTGTAGAGATAGGCATGAAAAATCAGGTTTTCCCTCGCCGTCAGGTCCTTGTCGAGAGAACTGTCCTGAAAGACAATGCCGATGGCACTTCTCACCTTTGACGATTCCTTATTGCAGTCAAAATCGTTTATGAAGGTCCTTCCGGATGAGGGGGAAAGCAGTGTGCAGAGAATGCTTATCGTGGTCGTCTTGCCGGCTCCGTTCGGACCTAAAAAACCGAAGATCGTCCCCTCTTCAACATCAAAGGAGATATTGTCTACTGCGGTTATG
>JACRHC010000001.1 GCA_016217675.1 Nitrospirota bacterium | reverse complement strand
TTCTTTTTTTGCTGGATGGTGTCCTTTTTGCTGTGCCAATAAGGGACATCTGTCCCAAAACGGTACACCATCATTTTTATTCTTTAATATCCAACAGTTTTAGAGATATAACGTCAGTCTTTGTTCCTCTCAGGGCCAGTCACCTCATGTTGCGATTCAGGTAACCCCTTGATAATAAAGCCAATAGGAATTGGCATCCTACGTGCATTACAAAGGCCGGCTGAAGAAGGCTGTGGCGTTATCAGCATCACCGGATAAATAAAAACAGTAAAAGGAGAGGTTATGAAGAAGATTGTAGTATTTTTGTTAGCATGTCTGTTGTTAGTTTTCGCAGCACCAATTTATGCGCAGGTGCTTAATCCTGCAAACGGTCACTATTATGAACTTATACAGAACACGGCAACCTGGTACACTGCCAGGGACACTGCTGCAGGCATGTCTTATAATGGCCTGCAGGGCCATCTTGCAACGATAACAAGCCAGGGCGAGAATGCTTTTGTATTGAATACGTGGCCGGAGCTTGGTTACTCGGCCGAGGTCTGGATCGGCGGTTCAGATGAGGCGTCTGAAGGCAACTGGCAGTGGTTAACCAATGAACCATGGGCGTATACGTACTGGAATGGGGGCGAACCTAACAATGCTGATGGCGGCGAAAATTGCCTTGATTATAAATATGCGGGATGGAATGATTCACCCTGCGATGCACAATTCTGGTATCTTGTAGAGTATGAGCCGGCAATATGCACACCTCCTCCTTCAGGCATGGTCGCCTGGTGGGCAGGGGACGACAATGCGTTTGATAGATCAGGTGCATACGACGGTACCCTTATGAACGGCTCGACTTTTGCACCGGGCAAAGTCGGCCAGGCCTTCAGCTTTGACGGCGTGAATGATTACGTTGATCTGCCCGATGGATTTGCAAATTTCACATCCGGATTTACTGTCGACTTATGGGCTAATCCGACGGCATCCACCTATTGGGCGCGATTTATTGACTTCGGCAATGGGCCAGCTAATAACAACATTGTGTTTGCACGAGAGACCACGACTAATAATTTGGTGTTCGAGGTTTACAACGGTGCCAGTTCCACAGGAAAGGTCCACGCATTCGATGCTATTACCAACGATGAATGGCATTATTATGCTGTCACGCAGGATGAAACCGGACAAGTCAAAATCTATAAAGACGGGCTGCCCCTTGTGACGACGGGGACTACCGGAGTGCCGAACAATGTAACGCGGGTCAATAACCATATCGGCAAAAGCGATTGGGGGGGGGATGGCTACTATGCCGGTACGATGGATGAAGTAGAGATCTTCAACCGTGCTCTTTCTGCTGATGAAATCGCCGCAATCTATAATGCAGGAAGCGCAGGGAAGTGCATGGCGCCAAGCCTCACTGTCAACATCGATATGCCGACCGGCGGCACGGTAAAGGGCGGGGGAATTAACTGCCCTGCAGGTGAATGTTCCATGGAGTATAAGCCGGGAACTGCGGTAATCCTTACTGCAACGCCGAAGAACAGCTACAAGTTCAGGGGCTGGACAGGCTGTGATACTGTCTTAAAAAGCAGATGTACCATGCACATGACAGAAGACAAAAACGTAACCGCAAACTTCACCGGTATCTATAACATTTCAGGAAAAGTGGTCAACCACGTGGGCGCTCCAATGACAAACGTGACCGTGACACTCGAAAGTGTTGCGGGAGGCGGAGGTGAAGGCTGTGGCAATCAGTGTGACATTGCCGCTGAGGCTATTGCTGCTGCTGAGATCAGCAGGCTTGTGGTGACTGATGCATACGGCAAATACAAGTTTAGTCAGTTGCCGAATGGCAATTACAAAGTTACACCTGGAAAAATTGGCTTCACCTTCACGCCGTTAAACCAGAAAGTGCAGATACTGGACAGCCATGCCTCAGGGGTCAATTTCAAATTGGTCTATTAATAGATCTGCAGAGGTTGGCTTGGGCCGCCGATGAGTTTTTTAATCAGAATCCATACAGGGAGGAGCCAAAAGGCTCCCCCCTGTATTTTTTTGCCCCAGGCTGCTTTCTGAGAGTGAATTTGTCTCGCCTGCAGCAATTCCGGCACTTATCAAAAGAGAGCAAAAAAAGCTGTTGCGCAGTGGTCTGGTATGCGGTAACATGGGCCATTAGGTCAGTTATAGTTTATAAATAGAGGGGGATACTATGAAAGGCGAAAGAATTTGTTTTAGGGTCTATTTTTCCCTGGCGTTATTGCTGCTGTTGCTGCCGGTCTTGGTTTTTGCAAATCCTGAGGTGATCAAAACAACTGCCCAGAATTTAAACTCCCTCGAAAAGATGAAGCCAAACGGAGAGTATAACATTGAGGTCTTCAGGGACAGCAAGTGGCAGCAGGCAGGCAGCCTTGCGTTTGATCAGTTCTTCAGCGAAAAGACCGTTGAGATAGCCCCTTCAGCAACTGATGAAACAGTAAGAATAAAGATAACGCAAAAAGGCGGACATGCAGCGCATATTGATGCAGTCTTTCTGGGGGCTGTACCGCCTGTTGAGGCAAGAGGTGAAGACGCATCACTGATCATGAAGAAGATCTCCCAGAAGGACTTTGATGTCATGGATGCCTCCGGCAAGGAGACCGAACTTGTTTTTAAGGCAACGGGAACATCATCAAGCCTCAGCATCACGGCACGCATAGAAGGGGAAAGGATAAGCGAAACGCCGTTTCAATATCCTCTTGCCAACCTTTATAAGAAGATAGACAGCAGGGCGAAATTCTATACGTACAAACTGGACTCCAAAGAAAACAATGCATCGCCCTTTTTTAAGGAATATTCAGTCACCGGTTCAGGCCATCCCTCAGGCTACACCTATGGCTGGGTGAGCAATGACGGAAAGAGTCTTCATGTGAAGATTGATTTCACACCTGACAATACCATGGACGGACCAAAGGACTATGCAAAGGTCTATGTAAAGACAGAGGCAGGGATAAAGGAGTTCAAGGTCTCTGTGCCTGAGACAAGATGGGGCAGACCAGACTTTACGTATACTGACAAGGTGGCGTACCAGCACAAGGTGTATGATTTCGAGATCCCTTTCACAGAGCTTGGCATAAAGGATGCGAAAAAGGCAGCAGAGCTACAGCTTGCCTTTGCTGCATACGGCACAGCGGCTCCATCTGCCCCTCCTTCTGGTGGTGATTTCAATCCGCCCTCCAATAACTATCTTGTTGTCTATGGCAGAGGAGGAGGAGATATCTTTGGCCGGCTCGTCGATTATGCCGGCAATCCCGTTGGTGCGGAGATAACTGTCTCGGCCGCAGCGAATAGTCAAACGAACCCTTCAGCTGCCTATAACAGGAGTACCGATCAATACTTCGTAGTCTGGGAAGATCAGAGGAGCGGCGGCGCCAGTGATGTCTACGGCCAGTTCGTAAACTCTGACGGAAGCCTTTCCGGCGTTAATTTTGTCGTCTCGAATGCGGCCAATTGGCAGCACAGGCCTTCAGTAGCCTATGACAGCAGTGCAGATCAGTATCTGGTGGCCTGGTTTGATTACCGAAACAGCAATTATGACATTTATGGCCAGCTTGTCGATTCCAATGGGACCCTCTCAGGCGGCGAGATTGTTGTCTCCACTGCAGCGTTTGGTCAATTAAACCCTGCGGTGGTCTATAACAGCAGCACCAATCAATACCTCATTGTCTGGTATGATTCCAGAAACCCTGCAAATTATGACATCTACGGCCAGCTAATAAATTCAAATGGGAGTCTTTCCGGGGCTAATTTTGTGGTCTCCTCTGCTGCAAATGGTCAACTCTGGCCATCCGCAGCCTATAACAGCAGCACCGGTCAATTCCTCGTAGCCTGGACCGACGATAGAAGCGGTCTAACCTATGACATTTACGGCCAGGTAATCAATGCCAACGGCACATTGTCCGGGAATAATTTCCCTGTCTCCATTGCTGCCAATGATCAGCGTGAGCCCTCTGTGGCCTATAACAGCAAGACCGATCAATACCTCGTTGTCTGGCGAGATAATAGAAGCGGCACAAGCTGGGATATTTACGGCCAGTATCTGACAGGTGCTGGTGCAATGTCAGGAGGCGATTTTTTCATTATTAGTAGCGCCAATAGTGCCGATGTAATCCCAAATATCAACATAGGGAATTACCTTGTTGTATATGATCTGGGCGGCAACTCTGCATGGATCATAGTCGGCGGTCTGCCTGCCTGCCTGCAGCCTCTGTCGGGCCTGATAGCCTGGTGGCCGGGGGACGGCGACGCCCTGGACAGTGCCGGTACAAATCACGGCACCGTGATGAACGGTGCAAACTTTGCCTCAGGCATGGTCAATCAGTCGTTCAGCCTTGACGGGCTGGATGATTATGTATCTGTCCCGGATGCAGCAGGTCTGAATTTTGGCGCTAACGAATTTTCTCTGTCCGCATGGGTCAACTCAACTGACTATGGATCATGGCGGAGGATCATAACAAAGCGCGGCATATCGGGCTCGACCTGGTATTCCTTGACGCTGATGAACGGAATCGCGCGGCTTGAGGTGGCCCCTGGGATGAATTGTGATTCCTCAGTTGTTGTGAGTGACGGGCAGTGGCATCATCTTGCCGTAATAAGAGACAACGTTACCGGTTTTTTTAGGATGTTTGTGGATGGGGTTGTCCAGTGTTCTCTGGCGACTTCTGGAATGACTCTTAATACCGCAGGTGCGCCCCTGGAATTCGGCAAATGGGCGAGCGAAAGTTACGGTGGTATTTACGCAGGCCGCATTGACGATATTCAGATCTACAACCGTGCCCTCTCTGTTTCGGAAATTCAGGCGATTTATAATGCGAGCAGTGCAGGTCTCTGCGGGGGGCCTATCCTCACCGTAAAGATCGATATGCCGGGCGGCGGGACAGTAAAGGGCGGAGGAATCAGCTGTCCTGCCATAAGCTGTTCAGAGGGATACGAAAAAGGCACAGTGGTTACTCTGACAGCTGCTGCCAAAAACAGCTACAGGTTCAAGAACTGGACCGGTTGCACTGTACCGGCAGGCAACGTATGCACGATGCTGATGAACAAGAGTAAGACAGTCACGGCAAACTTTGTGGGCATGTATTCTATTTCAGGCAAGGTTGTTGACCAGCAAGGTCTGCCTATGCCGAATGTCACCGTGACTCTTGAGAGTCTGGCAGGCGGTGGGCAACCTGCTATAAGCAGGCTGGCAGTTACGGATGCATACGGCAAGTATAAGTTCACCAAACTGCCTAACGGCACCTACAAAGTCTCCCCTGGCTTTACCTTTAATCCTTTAAGCCGGAAAGTAACGGTAATGGACGGCAATCAGGGAGGAGTGAACTTCAAGCTGGTCTATTAATAGATGGAATGCTCATTTAATAATTCAGTGTATAGAAAGGAGACGGCCATGAAGAAGGGTTTATCAGGAGTGATGGCAATTGTTGTTCTCATAGGTTATCTATTTTTCAGCGGCGTTGCCGATGCCGGTACGGTGAGTTTTGCAGGTTACTCGATGGAGATAAACGGCACGGCTGCTGAAACAGGAGGCGTGCTGCGGCTTACAACCGCCGGTGGGGGGCAGGCAGGAAGCGCGTTTATTGACACCCCTTTTATGCTTGACGCTCACTCGTCATTTTCCACATTTTTTCAGTTTCGTATATCTGGAGGCAATGGGTCGGGGGGAGCTGACGGTTTAGCCTTTATACTCCATAACTCGCCTGCAGGCATCGATGCGCTCGGGGCAACCGGAGGAGGTCTGGGATACATGGGCATCCCAAACAGTTTTGCTGTTGAGTTCGATACCTGGACGAATAGCGGATATTCCGATCCGAACAGCAACCATATAGGCATAGATGTGAGCGGCAGTGTTACCTCGCTTGCCACATACAGCGCCCCTCCTGATCTTAATTCAGGCAGTCCTTTGTATGCATGGATCGATTATAACGGCATCACCCATCTGCTTGAGGTCTATATCAGTAATACCTCTGTAAAGCCTGACTCTCCTGTCATTTCTCAGGTTATCGATATCTATTCCTTTGTGGGCAGTCAGGCATATGCGGGGTTTAGCGCCGGGACAGGCGGTCTGGCTAATGTCCATGATATAGAGGATTTGTCCTTCACCGGACCGGCAGCATGCACACCTCCTCCCTCGGGTATGGTCTCCTGGTGGCGGGCAGAGGACAATGCCCTCGATTTCATCGGCGCCAACGACGGCACCTTGATGAATGGTGCAACCTATGCAGTTGGCATGGTCAATGAGGCCTTCAGCTTTGACGGGGTGAATGATTATGTTCAGATCGGAGCCCGTCCGGATCTTGTCATGACGAACACATTGACCGTTGATGCCTGGATTTACCCGACAGGTCCTGGCTCATCGATACACGGAGGCATCATTGTCAATAAAGAAGGCGAGTATGAGATGGCAAGATACCCTGATGGCACAATTCAATGGGCCTTTGCCAATACTGTTCCTGGCTGGACCTGGATAAATACCGGATATGTAGCCCCTCAGAATCAGTGGACGCATATAGCTCTTGTGTATGATGCTGGCACGGTAAGCACGTATGCCAATGGTAATTTAGTGCATACCTACATCGGTGCCGGCAGCATTGGAGATGTCCAGCCTGCTGAAAATGATTTCAGGATTGGAGGTCGGCAGGTCGGAGATCAATTCTTCAGGGGCCTAATCGATGAAGTGGAAATCTTTAACCGCGCACTTTCCGGCAATGAGATCGCTGCTATCTTTAACGCCGGGCCTGAAGGCAAGTGTGTGCCTGTCCTCACCGTCAATCTTGACATGCCGACCGGCGGAACAGTAAAGGGCGGAGGGATCAGCTGCCCTGCCCTTACATGTATTGAGGAATATAGTCCGGGAACCTCGGTCATCCTGACTGCCACGGCCAAAAACAGCTATAAGTTCAGGGGCTGGTCAGGTTGTGATGTGCCACTGAGGAATAAATGCACCATGAAAATGACAGAGGCCAAGGAGGTTACGGCAAACTTCACGGGTATCTACAATATCGCAGGCAAGGTGGTAAACCAGACAGGTCTGCCGATGCCGAATGTGACGGTTACTCTTGAGAGTGTTGCAGGGGGTGGTGGGCTTCCACCTGATTTTGTCGTTTCAGAGGCTATTGTTGCCGATATCAGCAGGCTGGTTGTGACCGATATTTACGGCAAATATAAATTCACCCAGTTGCCAAACGGCAGCTATAAGGTAACTCCTGGGGATGTGGGCTTCACTTTCACTCCGCCAAACCAGAAGGTGACCATACTGGACGCTAATGTACCAGGGGTGAATTTCAGGCTAATGTATTAGGCATAACATTTGAACTGTTTATGATGTCGTTGGTAATGACTTAAACCATGAAAGGGAGGCTATTATGAAGAAGTTCTATTGGAGGGTGATGACATTCTTTTTTGCAGTATGTTTTATGGTATGCGGCGGCATTGCCGATGCTGGTACTGTGAGTTTTGCAGGGTACTCGATGGAGACTAACGGCAGTGCTGCGGAGACAGGGGGTGTTTTACGGCTGACCACAGATGGCGGGGGCCAGGCAGGCAGTGCGTTTATCAATGAGCCTTTTGCCATTAAAGCTGATACATCTTTTTCTACATTCTTCCAATTTCGCATTTCCGGCAGTCAAGGGTCAGGGGGCGCTGACGGTTTTGCGTTTTTAGTTCACAACGCGCCTGCAGGCATCAATGCGCTCGGAGGTGGCGGGGGAAGTCTGGGCTATAGCACTCCAACGAACATAACAAACAGTCTTGCCGTAGAGTTTGACACATGGCAAAATGGAGAATATTCCGACCCCAACAGCAACCATATCGGCATAAATACAAACGGCAATTTGGTATCGCTGACAACATACAGTTCCCCTCCTGAGCTTAACTCTGGCAGTTCACTGTATGCATGGGTTGACTATAACGGAGGAAACAGTCTGCTTGAAGTCTACATTAATACTACTGCCGTAAAACCGGGAACCCCTGTTCTTTCCCAGATTATAGATCTCAATGCATTAGTAGGCGACCAGGCATATGCGGGGTTCAGTGCCGGAACAGGAGGCCTCAGGAATGTGCACGATATAGAGGATTGGGACTTTACGATATTGAAATGCACGCCTCCTCCTTCCGGTATGGTCTCCTGGTGGAGGGCAGAAGACAATGCGCTCGATTTTGTTGGCGCCAACGATGGCACCATGATGAACGGGGCTGTCTTTTCAGCCGGGAAGGTCAATAAGGCCTTCAGCTTTGACGGAATAGATGATTTTGTGCAGGTGCCGGACTCGGCAAGTCTTGATATTGCTGGTCAAATCACCATGGATGCATGGATATATCCAACCGCACTTGGCGGCAGGATCGTGGATAAAATAACTGCCGGAGGCAGCAATGGCTATCTCCTTGATACCTACGGCGGTGTTGCGAGATTTATTATAGGAAGTCAGGGCCTCAATAGCGCCACAGCATTGCCTCTTAATACCTGGACGCATGTTGCTGCCACATACGATGGCGTAATGATGAATGTCTACCTTAACGGCTCTCTTGACAACAGCAGGGCCGTGAGCGGCGCTATACCGGTCAACACTCTCCCCCTTCGTATCGGAGCAGATTCTAATGGCGCCAACCCGTTCAGTGGCCTGATCGATGAGGTGGAGGTCTTCAACCGCGCCCTTTCTGCTGATGAGATTGCTGCAATCTTTAATGCCGGACCTGCAGGTAAGTGCGTGCCTGTCCTTACTGTAGACATAGACATGCCGACCGGCGGGACAGTGAAAGGCGGGGGGATCAACTGCCCAGCAGGGGTATGTTCCCTGGAGTATGTTTCAGGCACAAAGGTCATCCTGACCGCCACTGCCAAATATAGTTATAAGTTCAGGGGCTGGACAGGTTGTGATGTGCCCCTGAGGAACAAATGCACCATGCTCATGACAGAAGACAAAAACGTAACCGCGAACTTCACCGGAATCTACAATATCGCAGGCAAGGTGGTAAACCAGAAGGGTCTGCCTATGGAAAACGTGACAGTCACTCTTGAGAGCGTGGCAGGCGGAGGTGGGCTTCCTCCTGATGTTGCACCAATTGAGGCTCTTGCTGCTGATATCAGCAGGATTGTCGTGACCGATGCCTACGGCAAATACAAGTTCACCCAGCTGCCAAACGGCAGTTATAAAGTCACCCCGGGAGATGTGGGCTTCACTTTCACTCCGCCAAACCAGAAGGTGACGATATTGGACGGTAGTGTGACGGGCGTGAACTTCAGGCTGGTCTATTAGATCCATCAAAAAATGGCTCAGTAGAAAGGTTGGACAGAGACAGGGCAGGCGGGCATTAAATGTCCGCTTGCCTTATGAAGAGGCAGGCTTTTCGGTCGAAATCTGATCAGGCTCGTGAGTCAAGAATTACGAGGTTGATCAATCTGAACATTTAACATTCTTCTTTTTTGGTCGCAAATCTGTTGGATTCAATAAGGACAGGTTGTTATGAATACGATAAGCAGAATCGCCTCCGCCCTGATTCTTATCTCTCTGTTCTTCTTTATCCCTGTTATCACCGTACCGTCACATGCCTTATCTTTTGATCCTGCAGTGAACTATGGAGCGGGAAGGCATCCAGCATCTGTAATCACAGGAGAGTTCAACGGCGACGGCAAGCCTGACCTTGCCGTTGCTAATTATGACGGCAACAATGTCTCGGTCCTGCTGGGTGTTGGCAATGGGACATTCAATCCTGCAGTGAATTATGGCACGGGATTGACTCCAACCTCAGTAGCCATAGGAGAGTTCAACGCAGACGGCAGGACTGACCTTGTCGTTGCAAATTATAATAGCAGCGGTGTCTCGATCCTGCTGGGCAACGGCGATGGGACGTTTAATACAGCGGTAAATTATGGAACAGGAGGCTGGCCATATTCGGTGATCACCGGAGAGTTCAACGCAGATGGCAGGACTGACCTCGCCGTTGCAAGTTATATCAACAATAACGTCTCGATCCTGCTGGGCAATGGCGACGGAACGTTCAGTGCTCCCGTAAATTACGCGGCAGGAAACTATCCCTTTTCGATAACCATAGGAGAGTTCAACGCAGATGGCAGGACCGACCTTGCCGTGGCCAATTATTACAGCAACGATGTCTCAATCCTGCTGGGCAATGGCAACGGGACGTTCGGTGCACCCGTAAATTATGCGGCAGGAAGCTATCCCTTTTCGATAACCACCGGGGAGTTCAACGGCGACAACAGGACTGACCTTGCTGTAGTTAATTATGCAGGCAATGATCTCTCGGTCCTCCTGGGCAATGGCAACGGGACGTTCAATGCTGCACTGAACTACGGCGTTGGCAATCGCCCACGCTCAGTAATATCGGGGGACTTCAATAACGACAACAGGACTGATCTGGCTGTGGCAAATTCTTACGGTAATGATGTCTCGGTCCTTTTGGGCAATGGTGACGGGACATTCAATGCTGCGATGAACTATGGCGCGGCAAGTTGGCCATACTCGGTAATAACAGCAGATTTCAATGGCGACGGCATGGCAGACCTTGCGGCGGCAAATTTTTTCAGCGACAATGCATCAATCCTGATTAATACCACACAGTTCATGGTAACGGCCAATGCAGCCGGAACAGGAGCGGGCAGCGTAACATCAGATATTGGCGGCATCAATTATAACTATCCGGCTGACAATGCCGGGGCGACAACGCCGCTTGATCTGGGATCGACCGTAGTCCTGACTGCTGAGGCAGCCGTAGGATCTGTTGCGAGCTGGACGTCCTGCACTGGAGCAGCAGCCGGCAATGGAACAGCAATTGCCACCTGTTTAATCAACAGCCTTGACCGCGACACGGTCTCTGCAGCCCGGTTTTCATATCTGCCCTATACGCTGACCGTTGACCTTAATCCGAAAGAGGGCGGCACGGTCAGGGGAGGTGGCATAAACTGTCCATCAGGAAACTGTTCCCAGCAGTACGCACCCGGTGCAGCAGTGACACTGACCGCAACAGGCAGAAATGGGTACAAGTTCAGGAACTGGGCAGGCTGTACTATACCGGCTGGCAGCGTATGCACAATGAACATGAACAGGAGCAAGGCGGTCATAGTCAGGTTCATAGGCATGTATATCATATCAGGTAAGGTGACAACGCAGGACGGCCTGCCTATGCCAAATGTGACAATGACGCTTGAAGAGGCAGCAGGAGGGGGACAGCCGGGTGTTGGTGTAGTGGAGGCAGAGACCAATATCCTGACAGCGACAGACAGTGTCGGCAAATACAGATTCACGAAACTGCCCAACGGCAGCTACAGAGTCGCTCCGGGCAATGTCGGCTTCACCTTCACCCCGTCAAGCCAGAAGGTGACGATACTGGACGGCAATCAGGGAGGCGTAAACTTCAGGCAGGTCTATTAGGTATTTGCGGAGGCTTGACAGGAAAAAAGCAGTTGCGCAGAGTTCTGATCTGGAGTAGCATGGGCTATAGAGACAGTGGCAGATTAGATGATGAGGTAAAGTGAGGGGCGCAGGTATAAAAGTGGAATAACAAAGCAAAAGGGGGAAAGAAAATGAAAACAGGAATTATCAAGACAGAACGCTTAGCCGCAGCAATAGCATGTCTTCTGGTAACAGTCTTTTATGGATCAGCCTTTGGCGCAGGGACAAAGGTTTCACAACTTCCAACAATAACGATCGTGGATGTTGACCTTGCCACAAACAGCATTGTGATCTATGGCGACAACTTTATGCCTGCCAAAACCGGAATACTATCAGGGCCTCAGGTCACCCTTGGCGGTGACCCCTTGGCAGTAACGGCATATACCAACAATCAGATAGACGCCTTATTACCGGACGGCATTGCTGATGGAGGCTATCTGCTTGTTGTATTGGCCGCAAATACCAGAAGCGGCTATGCCACGTTTAATGTGACGATCGGGGCAACAGGTGCAACCGGTCCAGAGGGGCCTCAGGGCAAAGAGGGACCAATGGGACCTCAAGGACCAGCAGGGCCGATTGGGCCGGTGGGCCCGCAAGGCCCAGAGGGAATTCAGGGTCCAGCAGGGCCGACAGGGCCGCAAGGGCCTTCCGGGGTTTCCGGCTACGAGTTGGTCAAGCAGTTATGGGTCGAGCCGGTAGCTGGTCTGCTACAGTGGGCGTATACTGAATCGGTCGCGTGCCCTGTTGGCAAGGTGGCGATCGGCGGCGGTGCGATTGGGATGGTCAGGGGGGCACTTGGGATCCCCCTGGGCATAGGGGATCTGTTTTGGAGCCTTCCATCTACGTCTGATAGTCGGTACTGGATTTTGAATATGGGCAAGTACGATGGGTCGTTCTTCTTCGCGGGCGTCGAGTATCTGGACTGGACTGGATACGCTATCTGCATCACGGCGAACTGAGGAATACGCACGCAACGGTTGATCCGCGCCGGACCTGACGCCGGATCGACCCAGGCCACACTACCATCTCACAGAGAATCCAGGCAGAGGGGAGCCGCAAGGCTCCTCTTTTATTAAGGCTCCTGAATGTTTTAAGGCCCGAATACTCTCCAGCATATCGCGGACTTATAAGTGAGGGCGCAAAGAGAGGCAAAGAAGCGTTTTCTTAACCTTGCAAATTGAATTGCTATCATTTAAAATGCAGGCATGATTAAAAGGACATTACAGGACAGGTTAATCCGTTCCCTGCGGAACTTCCCCGTAGTCGGGATCGTTGGGCCAAGACAAACAGGCAAGACGACGCTTGCAAAACAGATCGCCGGAAGCCACAGGGGGAAGGTCATTTATCTTGATCTCGAACTGCCGTCTGACATGAACAGGCTGTCCGATGCAGAGCTCTTTCTTTCATCGCGTCAGGACTCCCTCGTTATCATCGATGAGATCCAGCGCATGCCTTCCCTCTTTCCCCTGCTGAGGGCGCTCGTCGATAAAAAAAGGCGGAATGGCCGGTTCCTGATACTCGGCTCTGCCTCTCCTGATGTTATAAAGAATGCCTCTGAAAGTCTGGCAGGAAGGGTGGCGTATCACGAACTCGCACAGTTCAGCCTGTCGGAAACAGGAGACAAGTCTCTGAAAAAGCTTTGGATCAGAGGCGGGTACCCTCTGAGTTATCTGGCAAAGTCGGACTCACTGAGCTTTGCCTGGCGGGAGGCATTCATAAAGACTTATCTGGAGATGGACATCCCCCAGCTTGGGATTCGTGTGCCGGCAGGTCAGCTGCGGCGGTTCTGGATGATGGTTGCTCATATGCACGGCCAGCTGTGGAACGCAAGCGCAGTCGGACGCGGGCTTGGAGTTTCGCCGGTTGCAGTGAAGCATTATCTTGATATCCTTGAGTCAACATTTATCGTGCGGCAGTTGGTCCCGTATTTCCATAATGCAAAGAAGCGGCTTGTCAAGGCTCCGAAGGTGTATATACGGGATAGCGGTCTTCTGCACCTGCTACTGAATGTCAGGACGGACGATGAACTGCATGGCCATCCAGCGATAGGCAGTTCGTGGGAGGGTTTTGTGATCGGGCAGATTCTGGCCATAATGCCTGAGAGCTGGCAGCATTTCTTCTATCGCACGGCAGTTGGGGCCGAGATAGACCTGCTGCTCATCGGACCAAAGGGAAGAAAAGTCGGCGTCGAGATCAAGTATTCACTTAGTCCCCGGCCTGCGAAGGGCTTCTGGATTGCCATGGATGAACTCAAGTGCAGCAAGGGCTTTGTTGTCTATCCCGGGGAAGAAGGGTTCCCTCTTGCCGATAAAACAAAAGTGATACCAGTTTCAGCTCTAACAGAGATATTTAGATGATGACTCTATTGCTGCCCTGTCAGGCAGAGGGGACGCGAGCCTTAAGCTCTCTCCCCGGCTGACGACAAAACGTAACCCTTCAGAAGACAGGGGAAATCATCATAAAATCTCCCCTCACCCCTCTTTGCTAAAGAGGGGAATTGCCCTCCCTTTGGCAAAGGGAGGTTAGGAGGGATTTGTTCAATAGTAAACTGCTCCCTCATAACTGAACCCTTACGACAAAACAAAAAAAGCGCTTGCATGAAGGTCTGATCTGGAGTATTATGGGCCATATCTTTATCTTTTTGTTCCGGGGGGAATATGAAACGTTTTCTCGTAATAGTCTTGATCATGGTTGTATCAGCCGGCCTTGCGCTTGCTCAGGGCGGAGTGAAGAAGAAGAGGCCGCAGCCACCAGATTACGGCAAGGTGGTTATCAGTAATTATTCTGACCGGGCTGGTATGGCCCCTGTTGTCTTTGATCACTGGGTACACCGCTCGCAATTCACCTGCAGGCTCTGCCATGTGGATATAGGGTTTGCGATGAAGGCCGGCGGAACCGGCATCAAGGCCGCTGACAATATGAGAGGGTTTTATTGCGGCACCTGCCATAACGGGAAGATGGTGGTCGGCGACCGGAAGGTCTTTGAGGCCTGCACCAAGATAACCTTCGATCAGGGCAAGACATGCGAGCGCTGCCATTCGCAGGGGAAGAGCCCGAAGAAGGAATATGAATTTTATGCTTATACCGAGAAGTTTCCGAAAGAGCGGTTCGGCAATGGCATCAACTGGGAAAAGACAGAGGCGGATGGTCTTATCAAACTCGTAGATTATATCGAGGGTCTGTCGATCAAACGGAAGGCGCTCGCCATACAGAAGGACTTTGCGCTGAACCCGAAGGTTGCGCAGATGCCGGAGATCGTGTTTTCCCACAAAAAGCATACGGTCTGGAACGGTTGTGAGGTCTGCCACCCGGAGATCTTTGTTGGTGTCAAAAAGGGGGAGACCAAGTATTCCATGGTCGAAATTTTTAATGGGAAGTATTGCGGTGTCTGTCACAGCACCGTTGCCTTCCCCTTGCTGGACTGCCAGCGCTGCCATACCAAACAGGTCTCGTGAGATATACATTACTCTTTTGCGTCCTGACGGTGCTTACCCTTCCTGCAGGGTTGTCAGCTGCGGGCAACTCGTGGTGGGATTTTCCCAATGCCCTGCCGCCGGATGAATACGGCAATATACTGATCAGCCGGACATCTGAAAAAGGCGGTGTGAAGCCTGCTGCTTTTTCTCACTGGATCCACCGGAAGAAGTTTACCTGCAGGGTTTGTCACTTTGAGCTCGAATTCAATATGAAGGTGAATACCACCGAGATTACTGAGGCTGCAAACAGGTCCGGCCGTTACTGCGGGGCAAGCGGCTGCCATGACAGCAAGGTTTCCTTTGGACATCAGGATAAGGCGGACTGCGAGAAATGCCATAACAACAACAGGGGGTATGGCAAACAGCGGTTTCATGAACTTACGAAAGTATTACCCAAGACCTCCCTGGGCAATGGTATAAACTGGAGACGTGCCATTGACAAAGGGATGATCATACCGCGTAACTTCCTCTCGATCAAGCCGTCTGATGTATCTTATGACAAGAAACTCGAACTGCCGGCAGACTGGGCCAATATTCCGCCGGCTGTTTTTTCGCATAAGGCCCATGTCAAGTGGCTCGACTGCAACAACTGTCATCCTGACATATTCAATATCAAGAAGAAGGGTACAGAGCATTTTACGATGGACCGAAATTTGAAAGGAGAGTTCTGCGGAGTCTGCCACCTTACGGTAGCGTTTCCGATGAACGACTGCAAGGGATGTCACCCAGGAATAAAACAATAGCGGATCAGTATTACGGTCTCAGAAGGGTCATAATGGCAGCGGTGATCGCTGCTGTTCTTGCTTCCGGCGCCTCTGTTTTTGGCCAGAACGACTGGAGGGCAGAGTTTGATGATATCTGCTCAAGGACCGAGCAGGCAATGGATCTTTCGAAAGAGGAACTGCGAGTTCTGATCGAACGTTGCGACAGGCTCAAGCCGGGCATCGAAAAGCTTGAGGAGACAGAGAAGAAGGTCTATCTCAGAAGGCTGCAGCTCTGCAGAAACCTCTTTGCCTTTGCCCTCGATTCGCTCAGCAACAAGTGAATGAACTCACTGCGCTTAAGTCAACTATTCTGTTTATAACGCCGCTGTAATCTTGTAAAATAAACGGATGAAATTCTTCGGAAAGGCTGAAGAACCGCTAAGGGATCCTGTTCTCGAAAAGCTGAGGGAAAAGATTTCTGACGCCGGCCTGAAAGACCATGTAAAAGAGGTCGTGGAAAGGGAACTTGAGCTGCTCTTCAGAATAGGCCCTTCGACCTCAGAATATACCATAGGTCTGACCTACATCGAATACCTCCTGTCCATGCCCTGGAAGACAAGGACTGAGGATATTCTTGACCTTGACCTCGCAGAGCAGATCCTGGATGAAGAGCACTACGGACTATCTCAGATCAAGGAACGTGTCCTCGAACATCTCGCGGTTAAAAAGCTGAAGATGAGCCGGAAGCCGCAGATACTGATTGTTGATGATGAGGAGATCGTCCGCAGGAACATGTCGCATGTCCTGCTCAGGGAGAATTACGCAGTCCAGACTGCAAAGAACGGCTATGAGGCCCTTGCCGCGATCGAAAAGACTGAATTCGATGTTGTCCTGACCGATTTCAAGATGGACAAAATGGACGGTATCGAGCTGCTCGGAAAGATCAAGGCAATATCGCCCGGCACACAGGTGATTATGATCACAGGATATGCAACGATCCACACCGCAATCGAAGCCATGAAGAAGGGGGCCTTTCATTATATTGCGAAGCCCTTCCAACTCGATGACGTGAGGAGCGTTGTTAACCAGGCGCTCGAAAAAAGGGCTGTACGTCAGGATACCCGGGGGTCAGTGCTCTGCTTCTCAGGCCCTCCCGGAACAGGCAAGACATCATTGGGAAGATCTATTGCCCGGGCAGTCGGCAGAAAATTCGCAAGGATATCTCTTGGCGGGATAAAGGATGAAGCAGAGATACGGGGACACAGACGGACCTACGCAGGCGCCATGCCGGGAAGGATCATAGACGAGATCAGGCGGGTGGGCGTCTGCAACCCAGTCATTATCCTTGACGAACTCGACAAGATCGGTCACGACTTCAAAGGAGACCCGGCCTCAGCACTGCTTGAGGTCCTGGACCCTGAGCAGAATGCCAACTATCTGGACCATTATCTTGACATGCCATTCGATCTTTCTGGGGTGATGTTCATTATCACAGCAAATGTTGCAGAAAATATTCCGGGGCCGCTCAAGGACCGCATGGAGGTGATCCACTTCTCCGGTTACACCGAAAGTGAGAAGGTGAAAATTGCGGCCAATTTCCTTGTGCCGAGACAGATCAGGGAGAACGGTCTTCTGGATAGTCCACCCTACTTTGACGAGGATGCCCTGCATAAGATCGTGCAGGAATATACCCATGAGGCAGGAATCCGCGGACTGAGCAGGGAGATCGCTTCTGTCTGCAGAAAGATCGCAAAGGACCTTGTTCAGCATGCTGATCATACGGAGACCATGACCGTAACCCCTCTGCTGGTCGAGAAGCTCCTTGGGCCGAGGAAATACCACTTTGAGGTGGCAGAAGAAGTGGACAGGATAGGTGTTACTACCGGTCTTGTCTGGACCGATGTCGGCGGCGAGATCATCTTTGTCGAAGCAGCGAAGATGGCCGGCAAGCAGGAGCTTATCCTGACCGGATCGCTTGGTGATATCATGAAAGAGTCGGCCCGCGCTGCCCTGAGCTATATCAGGAGCAATGCTGCACAGTTCGGCATAGAGGAGCATTTTTTCGAAGACCATGATATCCATATCCATGTGCCTGCCGGAGCGATACCGAAGGACGGCCCTTCAGCAGGCAGCACCATCGTGTTTGCGCTGCTTTCTCTGCTCACCGGAAGACCGGCCCGCAGAGATGTTGCGCTCAGCGGCGAGATAACCCTGAGCGGCAGAATCCTGCCTGTGGGCGGCATCAAGGAAAAGCTTCTTGCAGCGAAGAGGGCAGGGGTGAAGCAGGTGATCCTGCCTCTCAAAAACAGGGTTGATATCGAGAGCCTTCCTCCCGAGGTCCTCAACGACCTCACGATCAGGTACATGGACAGGATAAGCGAGGCGGTCGAACAGGTCCTGGAGAATGCTCAGGGATAGTGGCAGGACGAACCCGAAGATGGGAGGCTATCAAGTGGTTGGCGTATTCTCATAACAGGGGCAGAAGAAAACTTACAAACGTTCCAGAAGTGCAACCGGCGATATGGAAAAGACCTCATCCAGATAAAGCCCGGCTGCCCCTTGCCCCCCAACGGTAAGCTGTTCGTCCGTAAAAATATTGCGGTACCTCGCACCTTTTTCAGTTTCAGGCAGAGTCAAAAAAGAATCTCCCCACACTTCTGCGCCAAGGGGAAAAGCATGCTCGCCGCAAATTTCCGTCAGGAATCTCGGCACGATAACAATAGCCATAGCTTCCCCGAGCTGCCGGCCAAAGCAAATGATGTTCTTCGCCTTTAGTCCTGAGACCTCAAGAGGGACATATTCACCTTCTGAGAAAAGACCGCATTTCTGCCTCCTGAAAGTCAGGGCCTTATAAGTAACATAGAGTTTGATCCTGCCGTCTTCCTTTGAGCGCAGGAGCTCAGTTAAAAGATAAGGAGGATCGAAGCGCAGCTCCAGGGCCTTAAGGTCATGGAGCATCTTTGTCCTTAGCGTGTAATCCACTGGCCTCCTGTTGTCAGGGTCGACAAGGCTGAATTCCCATATCTCTGTGCCCTGAAAAAAGTCCGGGACACCAGGGGAAGTAATCTTGAGGAGCGTTTGTGAAAGCGAGTTGAACAGACCGCAGTGAGAAATCTTTTTTTGCAACTGAAGAAAGTCCCTGAGGAAAGAGTTTTCGGCTCGGGGGGCAGTAATCCTTCGGATGAATTCCGCTGCAGCCTCTTCGTAGGCCGCGTTCGGACTCGTCCAGCTCGAATTGGTTTTGGCCTCCCGTAAAGACTTGAGCATGTATGCCCCGATCCTTGCGTTGTATTGTGCGAGTTCGCTGCCGCCCATCTCCTTTAGGGGCCATGTCCCTGCAAGGGTCTGGTAGAGAAGATATTCCTCGTTTCTGTCAGGCACGGGCTGGCCCTCTATAAGAGGCCTTTTTTTCCTGTTTGCCCTGGCCCATACCCTAAGGCTTTGCCTCCATTGGTCTGGTATCTCTGAGATGACGTTCATCCTCGCCCTGACATCCTCGCCCCTCTTGGTATCGTGGGTGGATGAGGTTATGAGGGAATGCGGCCACTGCTTCAGCCTTTCGATATTCTGACCATGGAACGCATTGAGAGATGCGCCGAACCTCTCAGGGCTCCCTCCCACCTCGTTGAGAGAGACAAACCGGTTGAAGGAGTAAAATGCGGTATCTTCAACGCCCTTTGCCATGACAGGCCCGGTGAGCTGCTGAAACCGCATGGTAAAGTCGAGCCACGCCTCCTTCTCCTTCTCACCCAGCCACTGCGGATAATTAAGGAGAAGGACGTCCATCAGGAAATCGAATATTGAGGGGCTGATTGCCGGGTTTCTCTTCTTTGCCTTAGAAACAGCCAGTTCTACGTACCGACGGTCCCTGTCGTCGACACCTGCGGTGCTGCTATACGCCCGATAGACCGGGAATAAGGCTATAGTGTCAGTGACCGCCTTGATGAGACTGTTCAGGGTAAAATCTCTGGTCAGTCTGTTCGTTTCAGAGATGCTGTTCAGGATGTGGCCCAGAGTATTGATCTCACCTGCCATGGCCACGTTCATGATCAGTTTCTTCTTCTCATAAATGAGTTCCTGGAAATCGGTTGTTATCCCTGTAAACTTTTTGTAGACAGCGTCAAACTGCTTTGCGTTGTCCATATCAATAAATATGCTGTTAAGCGTATTGAGGAAGGAATATCCCGTTGTCCCGTGAACAGGCCAATCTCCCGGCAGTTTCTCGCCCTTCATGAGGATCTTCTCAACCACGAGATAAAAGGGTGCAGCAACAGACGCTGGTACGGTCCCTCCCGCCGCAGTATCCGGATTGCCGGCCCCTGCGCCTTCGGGGTGCTGAGGGGCAACAACTGAGGCATCTCCTGCCTCAGGCCGTGACTCAAGAAGGCATCCCAGCTGAAGCTTGCGGAGATATTCAGTGGGATTGTACAGTCCGTCAGCGTGGTCAACCCTCAGGCCGGTGATCTTCCGGTCCCTGACCAGTTCGAATATGAAGCGGTGAACCTCTTCAAAGACCTCAGGTCTCTCCACGCGCAATGCAGCCAACTCATTGATATCGAAAAACCTCCTGTAATTGATTTCGTCCATGGCCACGCGCCAGTGGGAGAGACGGTATACCTGTTCTGAAAGGAGCCCGTCAAGGAGATCAAAGCTTTCGGGCTGCCCCTTTACCCCATTAAAAAGACTTATGTTTTCGTCAATGAACCGGCTTATCAGCCCGCTCTTTTTTTTAAGGTTCGCGAGTCTTTTTTTCGATATTTCCTTCTCCCTGTAACGCTCATCGACCTGCTCTTTGTCTCTGTCTGTGTAATGCGGCAGATGGGAAAGGGCTGTCAAGATACTTCTCAACTCAACAAAATCCTGATCATCAGCGCCCGTAGACTCCCCAAGGGTCTCGATGCGATGGCCCAAAACTGTTTGGTATGTCTCGGGCCTTATTGGGAAGCAGTGTTCGTTATAGCTTATGAAAAAACCGGTATCCCCAAGGGTGAGTAAGAGCTCCTGGTTTTCAAGGACCCTGCCGTACTGATCTCCGAGAATCGGCAGCAACACCTTGTCCTTCAGCTCTTTTTTTACGGGGACCCAACTGATGTCAAAGAAGTCAGCATAGAGAGAACTCGGGCCGTTTTCCAGAATATCCATCCACCATCTGTTTTCCGGGCTTGTAATGCACATATGGTTTGGGACCACATCGAGAATGTGTCCCATATCGTAGGAGGAGAGTTGCGCTGAGAAGGCAGAAAAATCCTGCTCAGTCCCGATTTCCGGGTTGAGCTGATTTTGATCTGCAATGTCATATCCGTGGGTGCTGTTTTTTTTCGCCTTGAAATACGGGGACGCATAGATGTCGGTAATGCCGAGTTCGTGAAGATAAGGCACGAGCTTTTTTGCATCGCTGAACCTGAAGGAGGCGTTAAACTGGAGCCTGTATGTTGAGACGGGTATCCGGCAGGAGGGCGAATCCTTCATGAGGATGTCTCTTCTAAAGTGGTCTTGCTGTATACAACGAAACTGTTCGGGTTCATCGTCACTGAGGCGCCATTAGTAATCATGAATTCCCCGGAGCTGCTGCCCGGGCCTTCCCAACTGCTGGAAGAAGAGTCTATCGCCAATCTCCATGGGCCTTGCCCAACCAGGACCTGGATTGTGGCATGCCCGCTCGAAAAATTGAAGAGGCAGAAGACCTCGTCAGACTCAAACCATCTTCTGACGAAGAGCTGACCTTCAGCATGGGACATTACCTCCATCTCCTGCTTCGACAAATTGCGAAGGGGAGGCAGAGTTCTCCTAAGCGCCAGCATCTTTTTGTAGAATGTAAAGAGCGTCTTGTGAGTCCCCTTTGCTCTGAGATCGAGGTTAAGCTTCGAACGCAAAAAAGTCTCCGCAGACTGCGGGTCAGGAGGCTCGTCTCCCCATGCAAAGGATGGGAATTCCTGCTTGCGTCCCTCCCTCACGGCCTGGATGAGCGCCTGTTCACTGTGGCTGATAAAGTAATGAAAAGGGGCGGTTTCAGCGTATTCCTCTCCCATAAACAGAAGGGGAATGAAGGGTGAAAGCAGCACGACGCCTGCTGCCAGTTTGAGCTTCTCAAAAGAGAGGCTGCTGCTCAGCCTGTCTCCCATAGCCCTGTTTCCGACCTGGTCATGATTTTGGGAGAAGACCACAAGCCTGTGGGCAGGGACCTTTTCAGAGGAATTTCCGTGACTCCTTTTTCTGTGGACCGAATACCTGTCTCCATAGACGAACCCTTCTTTCAGCGCCTTCTCCATATCTTCAATCCTGCCGAAGTCTGCATAGTAGCCTGTCTTTTCACCTGTCAGGAGGGCGTGGAGTGAGTGGTGAAAGTCCTCGTTCCACTGGCAGTCAAGGCCAAGGCCTCCTGACTCAGGCGGACTGACCGCCCTTGAGTCGTTCAGGTCGCTTTCAGCGATGACATAAATCTTTCTGTCATTTTTCTCGGCATATCCGTGGACCGACTCAGACAGCTTCAACAGAAAGGGTTTTGCGCTGAAGTCGTAAATGCCGTGGATCGCATCGATCCGGAGCGCGTCGATACGAAACTCCGATATCCAGTACAGGGCGCTCTCGATGAAAAATCTCCGCACCTCGTCGCTGCAAGGTCCGTCGAAATTGACCGCATCTCCCCAGGGAGTTTTGTAACGGTCGGTGAAATAGGGCCCGAAACTGCCCAGATAGCTGCCCTCCGGGCCG
Source organism: Nitrospirota bacterium (assembly GCA_016217675.1). Classification (GTDB taxonomy): domain Bacteria; phylum Nitrospirota; class Thermodesulfovibrionia; order Thermodesulfovibrionales; family UBA6898; genus UBA6898. The sequence continues at coordinate 8,657 of JACRHC010000001.1, read as the reverse complement.
AAGTGGTTATAAACCACGTCGAGTATAACAGCCAGCCCTCGCAGGTGACATTCGTTTACCAGAGACTTGAGTCCGCCGGGGCCGCCGTAGGAATTCTGGGGGGCGAAGGTATACGCCCCATCGTATCCCCAGTTACGGGCCTCGGGAAACTGGGAAACCGGCATGAGTTCTATCGCAGTTACCCCCAAACCGCAGAGATAGTCAAGGAGGGGGATGATCGCCTCGAAGGTTCCGGACTGAGTGAAGACGCCTACGTGCAGCTCATAGATGATGTAATCAGTAAGGGGAATTCCCCTCCATTTGTCATCCTGCCACATAAATGATCTGTGGTCCTCGATCGCAGAGGGCCCGTGCACCCCTTCTGGCTGGAACCGCGACGCAGGGTCCGGCCGCACGCCCCTGCTCCCGAGGTCATAAAAATAACGTGTCCCGGGGAAGACTTCTTCGACCAGGGCATGCCAATATCCCTTATCACACTTACCCATTGGGATAATTCGTTCAGTTTGATCAAGGAGCTTAAGGGATACTGTCTCACAAACAGGCGCCCAGACAAGGAACTCACACCTTCCGTCTCCAAGATACGTCGGGCCGAGGCGCGCTGCTTCCGGGACAAGAGCCGGGGCAATGCCAGGGTGTCTTGGCCCGCTCATAACTCAATCACATCTTTTCCGCTGTTTTCGAGACAATACCATGCCGAGAGATAATCCCTGGTGTGGCGTGTGATGAGGAAGTTCTGTCTCACATACTCTTTTGCGTCAGTCCCTATCTTTGCTGCCATCTCAGGGTCGTTGAGCAACTGTCTGATCCTGAAGGCTGCTCCGTCAACAGAATGGACGAGGAAGCCGGTGACCCCGTGGAGTATCTGAAGCGGGATGCCTCCGGTAGCGCCCCCTATCACTGCCTTGCCTTTCCACATCGCCTCTGAGACGGTGAGACCAAAGCCCTCCCTGACGGATTTCTGGAGAATTATCGTTGCCAGACGCTGGAGGGCGTTAATATCCATATCACTGAAGGGGGGGAGCAGCAGAATGCGGATATCAGGATCATCAGCAGCATAATCCCTCACCTCCTGTAAAACAATAGCGCCTTCGGGGTCGTCGGTCGCAGGGCTTCCGGCAAGGACAAGGATGCAATCATTGTATTTTTTTACTGCCCTGTAGGCCTTTATCACGCCAACAGGGTCCTTGAAGCGGTCAAAGCGCGAGACCTGCAGCAGAATCGGCCTGTTCTTATCCAACCCAAACCTGTCACGGACCTCCTGGAGCTCCCCGTCTGAAAGCTCCCTGTTCTTCTCTGCCAGCGGATCTATTGAAGGGGGGATGATAAACTCCTCGGTCCCCATGGCCTGCGCGAACTTCGCAACCGAAAAAACAGAGGCATCGTATTTTTGGCAATATGTTGCAATCCTGCTGCAGACGTCCCTGCACGGGGCCGAAAGGTCAATGTGGCATCTCCAGATCCAGGTACCGCCTTTTTTAAATGCAATGAGGGGGACAGGCTGGGGATCGTGTATCAATACGGCGTCAGCCTCGAGATCCAGCCGCTCCGCATTTTTTCTGTTCACCTCGAAATGATATTGCCACATATCCTCGTCTATTGTTACCGCGTCGCCCTGGAGGGTGTTATGCAGCTTCTTGGTGATGTCGAAAAAGCGTTCGTCTCCTTCAAGCACTTCCCACCGGGTTTCAATGCCGACCTCTTTCAAAATAGGGAGCATCCTGTGCAGAATCTCTGCGACCCCTCCGCCGGCGCGGGTCGAGTTTATATGGAGAAGGGTCTTCCCCTGAAGTTTTTCACCGAGTTTCCGAAGAAGGATCAGGTCCCTGGCCGGCGCTATTCCTGCATACCTCGAAATCATCCTCCACCTCCTGTCATCTCCATGTCCCTCTGCACTTCAACTTCGACCGCTCCCGCGATGTAGCGCCTTATCCACTCCAGGTCGTGCATAAAGGGATCGATCGCACTTACCGCAGCAGCCAATTCCGGCTTGTTGATCATTCTGTCAAACCATGAGGAGAAGTCGTTGGTCCCGAGCCTGACCCTCGCGTCGTAGAAGTGATAATAGATGGCGTTGATATCGATAAAGCGTATAGCGATCAGAAACTCGGCAAGGTTTTCAGCCCTGATGCCGGCTGGATAGATTATGGTCACTGTTTCATTGAAATAGAACTCCGCCCCTGCCATCGCCTCCCGGGGTGCCGGAGAATGACCGAGATAGCCGTCTATTACGTCAAGCAGTTTCTTTCTCACTTCTTCGATGTCCCTGAATTCATACGGGTCTATGTTCGAGAGCTCTTCGGAAAGGGCCCTTTCGCCAAGCCCTTCACCAGCCCACTGGGCGAAATCATTGGTATATTCCAGGAAGCGGCCCCGCATGAAATACTGATACGTGTGGTGGTAAATGGAACCTGCTCTGACCACTGCCAGGATGTCTCGCAATTCCCGGAGGCTGGCAGCCTTCCTGCCCGTGGCCTTGAGGATTCCGATGCACTCCTTAAACTCGAAGGGTTCTGATATCTTCTCCATCCTGCCTCCTTTGCGTGTCGAAAATTCCAGTGCCTATTAAAATTATAGCGTATAACTATCAGAAGACAAGGACGAGCTGTGCAAAAGCGCATAAACTTATATCGCTCTATAGTGATGAAGGACTTATCTGAACGGGATTCTCAGGCTGAAAGGGTGAGGGCCAATATGAAAGAGGAAACATATGACGGTGTGCCCTGCCTGTCTTCTCCCGGGAACGCACACCGTCATAGTATTGATTGGATATCTTTGTCTATGGAGTGCTGAAACTATCTGCTGTCTGTTCTGTTGTAGTCAAGTTCTTCGGCTATCTCCCGGGCGCTGATGCCCGGTATTCTTTCCCCGGCCTCTTGGATAGGGTCGGCCGGTCTATGTCCTTGCGGTCTGTTTCTTTCATGAGTTCTCTTGCAGTCTCGTGTTCGCCGGATTCTGCGAATGTGATTGCCATCATGATCTTCTCGATCTTTTCACCAAGACCTTTCATGGTATCCTCCTGATATCAAGTTGTTAAGGTTCGTATGTCTTGACCACAAGCACCGGACAGGGTGCATGGCCTATCACCTTTTCCGTAACACTGCCCATAAATATCCGTTTAACGCCGGTCCTTCCGTGGCTGCCCATAATAATCATGTCTGCAGCCTGCTTTTTTGCCATGTTCGTGATGACCCTGTAGGATTCACCCTCCCGGACAAAGACATCAGCATGCACGCCTTTTTCTTCTGCCCTGCTGCCGACTGCCTCAACGTGCTGTCTGGCCTGGTTTACGAGGCTTTCGACCGCATCAGGCGCCTGTGCCTGAAATTCATCCGTAACATCGACAATAGATATGACCTTCAGTTTTGCGCCATAAACCTTTGCGAGGCCGATAGCCTTACCCGTGGAACCTTCGCTGTAACGGGAACCGTCTGTGGGTACAAGCAGGGTGTCCCATTTTACGGTCGTGTCCCTGGGGACAACAAGGACATCGCAGGCACTATGGCCGATGATCCGGCCGGTAACGGTGCCGATAAGCGATTTGTCGGTACGGCTCATGCCCCTCCGACCGGTCACGACAAGATCAAAAAAGTTTTCCTCGGCAATGTCCAAAATACAGTCTACAGGGCTGCCTTCTTCAAGCCTGAACTTTATGTACACATCTTCTTCCTTTGCAATAGTCTGAATATTCGCAAGGATCCTCTCCCCGTCATCTTTGAGCGCCTTGCTCACCTTCTCCCTGATGCTGAGGGTCTGAAACTGGTCCTGATAGGGCGGAATGACCGTTATTGCTGTTATCCAGCTCTTGTCGTGATGAACGATCCGGCAGGCCTGCCTGAAGGCATTCCTGCTTGATTCAGAACCGTCAACCGCAACAAGTATTTTTCTGTACCGCTCCATGGTCATTACCGCCCTTCAGTAAAGAGGCCTAAGCCTCTTTCTTTACCTTTGCCTTCTTCATGCTCAGGCCGAATGCATCGAACAGATAGAAGATCGAATATCCCCACCACATGGTGTAGGCGACATAGAATATAAGGAGGCCGGACAGCATGCCTGCATGATCAGCCACTTTTTCGCCCTCGATCTTATAGAAATTATAGGCAGGCTCGACCGCCTTTTTATTGACCTCTGAGACTACCTTTGCTTCCCCGATCTGTTTCTCCTTTTTCAGGTTCTTCTCGATCTTGCCGAGTGCGGTCCACCAGCTCTTCATTGCCTTCTTCTCGTCCATGCCGTATCTGTCGGCAACAACCTTGCCGTCATTTTTGAACATGGCGTCTGCATCAGCAACAATGCTTTTGAGCACTGCTGTCATGTCTCCTTCCAGTGTAAGTTTTGTGTCCTGCAGATCTGCCTTTGCTCCGACAGTGATAAAAAGTTTTGCAGCGGTCTGGGCATCCTCTGCCTTATCGAACGAAACCACCTGCGTTATCTGTTTGCCGGCGACTTTTTCGACAGATTTTGAAACCTTGGGTATGAAATAGGACGATCCCTTTGAAAGCCTGTTGAAACTGTCATCAGCGAACTGAAGGCCGTTCTTGCCGTTAAACACAGGAGAGAAGATCAGCAGCAGTACGCCCAGGAATGTTGTTGCGAGAAAAGAACCAATACTGAACATCTTCTTGTTGCGTATTAACATGTTATGCCTCCTCCTTTACCAGCACAGGTGCAATGCTTTCGTCCTCGCCGCGCAGATTGCCGATATTCTTAACAAACATGCCTATTACCCACAGAGCAAAGAAGCTGACAACTACCCAGAACACCACGTTGCCGACCGATTCGATCGTGTTGACAACAGGCTTGGATATGTTCAGATATTCGAGTTCAACCAGCTTCTTCGGGAGCGTGGCCGCCCTGTTGATGAAACCTGCGAGGATCGATACTGCATAAAAGCCTCTGATATGAATGCCTTTTACGACCTTTGTGGTGAGCGCGCCGACCTGTATGCCTATGAGCGATCCAAGGAGCATGCCCATAGCAAGGGTGTAAAAGACGTATCCATAGATGGCATACTGAGGGATCGCCGCAAGTCCTGCGGTGAAGATGATCTGAAGGATGTCGGTGCCGACCGTGGTCATGGAAGAGACGCCGAAGGCATAGACGAACATGGGGAAGGTGATAAAGCCGCCGCCAACGCCCATGATCGCTGCCATAAGTCCGACGACAATGCCGCCCAATGCAACGATAACGCCTGATATCTTCCTGCCGCCAGGAACAAAGTCTTCGTCAAAGGTGATCATCGGGGCGATCTTCACCTTCTGTACGGCTACGGCAAGTCCGGTCATGCCGGTTGAACTGCTGCCATGGGCATCGCCCGTGTCATTCGATTTCCGGGCTTTAAGGAAATCGATAAGGGCATAAAAACCGAGAAATCCCAGAAGCACGGCATAGACCAGGCTGATGAACAGTTCGCTCAACAGCGGATCATAATCATAGAGTGACTTGTTGATGTAACCGCCAATGAACGTGCCTGCGCCTGAGCCTACCAGGAACGCCATGGCCAGCTTGACCGAGACGTTGCCCAGTTTCTTGTGCACAGCAGTTCCCATGATCGCCTTGGCGAAGATGTGGAAGAGGTCGGTGCCGACCGCCAGGATGCCTTTCACGCCGGCGGCCATGAGAGCAGGCGTGATCACGAAGCCGCCACCTGCACCGATGCAGCCGGTGATCAGTCCGGCGCAAAGACCTATTGCGATGGATATGAGGAATATGTTGGTTGAATAGAATGCCGGTGCATAGGCGGTCTTGCTGCCGATCATGTCTCCTGCCTCAAGGAACGATACGACACAGATCGGGAGCATAAGTGCCAAAAGGATCAAAAGCTTTTTTTTGCTTTTCAGGATGCTCATGGAGACCTCAAGGTCCCACTGAGCATGGGCCTGTGAGCCCACTTTGAGAAATTCGTATACTCTTCTTGCTACGTTCATGCTGCTTCCTCCTTTGAATTGAATGGTTTTTATTAAGCAAATGAAGGCATATCGCCCTTTGATACCAGAACCAGCGGACACCGCAATCTTTTCCATGCATCTGAAAGTGACTTTTCTCCGGACTTGCACTCAATATCCAGCTCAGGAGTGGTTCCGACGACCACGAACATGATCGATTTGTTCTTTTTCGTAAAATCCAGGATCGCCTGCTTCATGCAGCCGTCTGTTTTGGAGACGCTGCAGGCAATGCCTTCGCGTGATGCCCTGGCCATGAATTCCTGAATATCGTGTTTATGCAGCTCAGTTCTGGTGAGGTAGAGGATAGCGAGGCCGGCGCCGGTCCTCTTGCAGATATTCAGTGCATAGGAAAATACACTTGTGTCGAAGTACACGTCAGAAACGGCCAGCAGGACAATGTCCCTGCCCCGCATCAGTTTCAGCGCCTCTTCGTGTTCTCCTGCCTGCGCGAATGTTGCTGCTGACATCAGATCGTCAAACTGTTCGTTGTTCATACTGCTGTCCTCTTGTGTGTTGCCATCGCCGCTTTACTCTTCCTTTATATAAATGTCATTTCGAAAGAAACTTCCGGTCGGTATATATCACGATCCATGCCAGGGCCGGGAAGCACATCTAAGTGTTTGAATTTGCAGGATACAGCACCGCAAAGCAGCAGCGCACGTGTGAAAGATGTGAGTTGCTTATTGCAACACGTGACAATTAGCATGATGAATTAGTGATAAATATCAATGAGTTTGAGTGTCTGTTGCAGAAACAGTAACCATATTGCAAAATGCAATATGCTAATGCTACAATCGCCTATGTTCAGCGGACGGTCCAGTATCCAGAACAAGGTGCGGTATGGATATTATATTTGTATCGCCATGATCATCTTCATCGCGTTTCTGAATTACTTTAATCTTCGTGCCATCGATAAAAAACTTGCCTTCAGTTTCATTATCTCCGATATTTTTGAGGCAACCCTTGAAATGCGGCGTTTTGAGAAGAACTATTTTCTTTATAGGGAACAGCGTGAGTATGACGAGAATTTTCATTATACGGAGAAGGTCGAGAAGCTGTTTCACAGCAACAGAGATGCGATCAAGAACCTGTCCCCTTCCACGGATGTCGGCGCTATCGAGAAACTTATTCAGGAATACAAGAAGCTGCTCAGCCGGTATCACAAAGAGAAGTTCCTGAAGAGCGACGGTTTGACGGAAAGACTGGAAAACGCGATCAGGGAGACAGGGAAAAAAATTGTGGAGGCCACCGAGGGCATATCGATTGCTGAACGCAGCTATATCCTTGAGATGATCTCCTTCTCAAAGAGGGTTATTTTAGTATCAGTGATTCTTGTGATTGCGGTCGGTGTGCTCATAGGCCAGTATTTTTCCAAGATGGTGGTCAGACCCCTCAAGGAGCTCGAAAATAATATGCAGAGGATTGCTGAGGGGAAGTTTGAAAAGCTGCAGATCCAGTCGCCGGATACGGAGATTGTTTCTCTGAGCAGTGCCTGCAGCAGAATGATCCACGAGATCGAGCTGAGGCAGAAGAAGTTCATGATGCAGTCTGAAAGGCTGGTCTCCCTCGGAACAATGATATCGGGTGTTGCCCATGAACTGAATAATCCCCTTTCCAATATTTACAGCTCCTGCCAGATCCTTCAGGAGGAGATTGCCGAAGGAGACCTGGAATATAAGAAGCTTCTGCTTCAGCAGATCCACGATGAGATCGAGCGAGCCAAGACCATGTCGAAGTCACTTCTTGATTTCTCCCGAAAGACTGAGTTTGAACGGAAGCCCTATTCTCTTAAATACATCGTGGATGAGGCGATCAGGCTGATACATGGCGAGCTGCCTGCAAAGGTCACGGTCACGGCCAGCATTCCGGAGCGTATCTGGGTCTTTGTCAACAAGCAGCGCATCGAGCAGGTGATCCTTAATCTCGTCAAGAATGCCATTGATGCCATTGCAGAGGAGGGGTCCGTGACGATCTCGGCGCGTGAGCTCAGGGATGAGGGTGTTGTGAGGATCGGGATCTGCGATACCGGTACCGGTATAGACCAGGACAAGCTTGCAACCATATTCGATCCTTTTTATACGACGAAGGAGGACGGGAAGGGTTCCGGGCTCGGGCTCTTCATTACGCGTCAGATCGTTGAGGACCATGAGGGAAAGATTGAGGTCGAGAGCGACCATGGTGAAGGTACTACCTTCACGATCACACTGCCTTTCAGGGAGATATAGCGTGAGCAACAGAAACAGGATATTGATCGTTGACGATGAGCAGATAGCGCTCAGAAACCTTGAGCATATTATGAAGAAAGAGGGATATGAAATTACGTCCACGCAGAGCGGGCAGAACGCCCTTAAGCTGCTTGAGGAACAGCAGTTCGATCTTGTGCTTACGGACCTGAAGATGGAAAAGGTCGACGGCAATCAGATACTGAAGCGCTGCAAGGAGCTTTCTCCTGACACGGAAGTGATCATGATCACGGGATATGCGAGCCTGCAGTCTGCTATCCAGGTGATGAAGAAAGGGGCTTATGACTACGTGACCAAGCCCTTTAAGCTTGACGAGGTTCGCAAGGTGGTCAAAGAAGCCCTTGAGAAGGTAGCGCTCAAGAAGGAGAACCATCAGCTCAGGGAGCAGATCGAGAAGTTTGCAGGCAAGGTGAAGTTCATCACCCAGAATCCTAATATGCAGAGGCTGCTGGACACAGCCCGTCAGATTGCG